>DATAYB010000063.1:0-9739 GCA_036272795.1 Pseudonocardia sp. | reverse complement strand
CGTCGCGCCGGCGGCGATCGCGCCGAACGCCAGCTGGCGCAGCCCGTTGAACCACCAGGACCGGGTGGTGAACCGGGCCACCAGCGCGCCGGCCGCGAACAGGCCGATCCCGCCGACCGCCAGGCTGACCAGCAGCGAGTGCACCCCGAGCAGGTACGACAGCAGCGGGAACAGCGCCCCGATCGAGAAGCAGAAGAACGACGAGATGCCGGCCGTCCACGGCGATGGCTGGTCGTCGGGGTTGACGCCCAGCTCGGCGGTGATGTGTTCGCGGACCGCCAGCTCGGGGTTGTTGTGCACCTCCTCGGCCAGCCGCCTGGAGATGTCCTCGGACAGCCCCATGCCCTGGTACATCAAGATCAGCTCGGCCTTCTCGGCGTCCGGGTGGCGGCGCAGCTCGTCGCGCTCGACGGCCACCTCGGCCCGCACCGCGTTGTTCTGCGTGTCCACCGAGGCGAACTCGCCGAGCGCCATGGAGAACGCGCCGGCCACCAGGCCGGCCATGCCGGTGAGCACGATGGTGCGGGCGCTCGCGCCACCGCCGCCAACGCCGGCCACCAGCGCGATGTTGGTCACCAAGCCGTCCATCGCGCCGAACACGGCCGGCCGCAGCCAGCCGCCGGACAGGTCGTGGTGCTCGTGCCCGATCTCCGCCGGCCCGGGTGTCACGCCGGTGGGGTTGGTCCCGCCCATCTGTCGCACCTCCGCCGGCCATGTTACGTCCCGCGACTGTCCAACGTGGACTTTGGCGAGGCTGCCCTGCGCTACTGGAAGGCAATGCTGAGCTGTGCGGGGAGGTGCGTGTGGGGCGGTTCTGAGGCCTCACTAAGCTGCCGCGGTGCTCAGCGATCAAGGGCGTGGCTGGCAGTGGCTCGACGTGGTCGGCACGCTGGTCCGGCTCGGCCTCGCGGCGATCTGGCTCACGTCCGGCCTGTTGAAGGCGATCGACCCGGACCAGACGTATGTCGCGGTGCGTGCCTACAACGTGATGCCCGATCCGGCGGTCGCCGCGGTGGCGGCCGGGCTGCCGTACCTCGAGCTGGCGCTGGGGCTGTTGGTGCTGCTGGGGCTGGGCACGCGGCTGGTCGCGGTGCTTTCCGCGCTGTTGTTCCTGGTCTTCATCGCGGGCGTGGCGCAGGCCTGGGCGCGTGGGCTCTCGATCGACTGCGGCTGCTTCGGGGGCGGCGGTGACGTTGCCCCTGACAAGACCAGCTACGGTACGGAGTTGCTGCGGGACTCTGGGTTCCTAGTCCTCGCGGCCTGGTTGATCATCCGTCCGCGCACCTTGTTCGCGCTGGACGACGTACTGACTCGCGGCGAGCGCTAGTCGGTGGGCGGAGGAGGTTCCTGACATGGCGGCCAAGAGCGGCAGTCGTACGGTCATCTACGTAGTGGTCGGCGTGGTGGTGGTGGTCGCCGTGCTGATCGGCTGGGGCATCGCCATGCTGCGCAACGGCTCGCAGACCCAGGTGGCCGGCACCTACACGACCGCCGTCCAGGGGCCCGTCGTCGTCGCGGGCAAGCAGGCCGCGAACACCGTCGACGTGTACGAGGACATGCTCTGCCCGATCTGCGGCCGCTTCGAGGCCAACTACGGCGGTGGCCTGACCAAGGCCATCAACGACGGCAAGATCCAGGTGCGCTACCACGTGGTGGCGATCCTGAACCGGGCGACGAACCCGACCGGCTACTCGCTGCGCGGCGCCAACGCGGCGATCTGCTCCGCCGAGGCCGGCGTCTTCTCGGCCTACCACCAGAAGCTCTACGCCGAGCAGCCCGCCGAGGGCTCCGCCGGGCTCACCGACCAGCAGCTGATCGACAAGGGCACCCAGGTCGGCGCACCGGCGACGTTCGCCCAGTGCGTGTCCAGCGGCAAGTACACCAAGGTCGTCACCGCCGAGACGCTGCGCGCCGCCAAGGACACCACGCTGCGCGCCGAGGGCTCGAACGGCTTCGGTACCCCGACCGTCATGGTCAACGGCAAGCGCGCCGACCTGTCCGACGACACCTGGCTGACCAACATCACCAAGTGACGCGGGGCCTGGGGCGACCCTGGTTTCCGGAACTGTCAAGGGCCTACTCGCCGGGTAACTGAGCAGGCCGGCGCCCGCCGGTGCGACGGCCACCTCGCTCCACATGCGACCCCTGCACCGCTTCGTAGCATGGCGGTGGAGGGGTGGTTCGCTGTGATCAACTGGATTGGTTTCATCCCGGCGACCGTGCTGGTGTCGATGATCCCGGGCGCGAACCAGGTGCTGGGGCTGCGCAACGCGGTGCGCTACGGGATGGCGCAGGCGATGATCGCGGTGCTCGGCCGGCTGGTCGCGTTCGTGGTGTTCATCGGGCTGGTGGTGGTCGGGCTCGGCGCGCTGCTGACGGCGTCGGTGGTGGCGTTCACGGTGATCAAATGGTCCGGCGTCGTCTACCTGGTGTGGATCGGGCTGGTCACGCTGCGGCGCTCGACGCGCCCGTCGGTGACCGCGGCGGAGATCCCGGCGGTGCCCACCCGGCGCCTCGTCGGCCAGGAGTTCCTCGTCGCGATCACCAACCCGAAGGCGATGCTGCTGTTCGCGGCGCTGCTGCCCCAGTTCACCGGTCCCGGGCCGGAGTCGCTGGCGCTGCAGCTGGCGATCCTCGGCGCGTCCTACCTGGTGATCGAGGTCGTGGTCGCCCTCGGCTACGCGACGATCGGCTCCCGGTTGCGCGGCGGCTCCGGCACGGTGCCCGGCAAGGTCCGCCGCCGGATCGACCAGGTCACCGGCGCATGCTTCCTCGGCCTCGCGGGGTATCTGGCCGCCGCCAGCGCCTAGGCCTTACAGCAGGACCTGCCAGTGCGGCGGGACGGCGTCGCCCTCGGCCCAGCGCTCCAGCCGGCGCGCCTTGCCCAGCTCGGTGCGGGGCACGGTGCCGGCGGTGACCACCCGCACGTGGCAGCCGACGCCGAGCCGGTCCCGCAGCGCCGCCGCCAGCTCGTCGCCCAGCGCGGCCGGGTCGGCCGCCTCCGAGCTCGCCTCGACGGCCACCCGCAGCTCGGGGCGCGCCGGCACGCGGCGGTCCTCGACGATCACGTAGTGCGGTCCGAGCCTGGGGTCACCGAGCAGCACGGCCTCGACCTCGGTCGGGAACACGTTGACGCCCCGGATCACCAGCATGTCGTCGCGGCGGCCCAGCAGCTTGCTCATCCGGCGCAGCGTGCGCGGCGACCCGACGGCCGGTCCGCTCAGCGTGGCGATGTCCCCGGACCGGTAGCGCAGCAGCGGCATGCCGGTCTTGGTGAGCGTCGTGAACACCAGCTCACCGGGTGTGCCGTCGGACACCGGCCGGCCGTCAGTGTCGACCGCCTCCACGTAGAAGTGGTCCTCGGCGACGTTGAGCTGGCCGTCGGAGTCGAGCGACTCGCAGGCCACGCCGGGGCCGATGATCTCCGACAGCCCGTAGATGTCCAGCGCGCGCAGGCCCAACAGCGCTTCGATCTGGCCGCGCATCGCGGTCGTCCACGGCTCCGCGCCGAAGATGCCGACGCGCAGCGAGTCCGCCGCGTTGCCGGCAGCCCGCAGTGCCTCGCCCAGGTAGATGGCGTAGGACGGGGTGCAGCAGAGCACGTCGGGACGCAGGTCGGCGAGCATCCGCAGCTGCCGGTCGGTCATCCCGGCCGACATCGGCAGCACCGTGGCGCCCAGCCGCATGCCGCCGTGGTGGATGCCCTGGCCACCGGTGAACAGGCCGTAGCCGTAGGCCACCTGGATCACGCTGGACCGGGTCGCGCCCGCACCACCCAGCGCCCGCGCCATCACGTCCGCCCAGATCGCCACGTCCACCGCCGTGTACGGCACCAGCGTCGGCCGGCCGCTCGTGCCCGACGAGCCGTGGATGCATACGACGTCCTGCTGGCGCGCCGCGAGCAGTCCCCACGGGTAGCGCTCCCAGAGGTCCTGCTTGGTCACCGTGGGCAGCTTCGCCAGGTCGTCCAGTGCCACATCGGCGCCGGAGGACACGCCGGCGGTGCGCAGGCGCTCGGCCTGCAACCCGTCCGCGGCGAGCAGCCGGCCGACCAGCTGACCCAGCCGCTGCTGCTGCAACTCCCGGCGGAACTCCGGCGGACACCCCTCGGCATCCGGATCGACCAGCGGCGGCGGCGCGGACTGTGCGGCGGTCACCGGGGGAGCCTAGTGTGCTGGCTCGGCGCCCGTAGCGCCCGAAATGAACCCCCCGATTCTCACCCGCCGTCCACCGTCCGGTAAGTTACTCATCAACGGGGCTGTGGCGCAGCTGGTAGCGCATCACACTGGCAGTGTGAGGGTCAGGGGTTCGAGTCCCCTCAGCTCCACAATGGTGGTCCGTGCTCGCGGAGAGCGCGGGCCATTTTTGTTTCGCTTCCACTTCTGGGGGTGCAACCCCCAGGCCCCGCTCGGAGGGGCTTCGCCCCCGAACCCCCCGGCCGTGGTCACCCTTGGTTCGTAGGGTCGTGACCTCGCCGTATCGACCTCGCCGACGAGTTCGGTCAGGCGATTTTGGCGAGGACCTCTTCGCGGAGGCGGGTCAGGGCGTCGAGGCGTTGCTGGCCGTCGCCGAGCATGAAGTCGGGGACGATCAGCTCGTCGATGCCGGCCTCGGCGTAGCGGCCGACGGTGTCGGCGACCTCGTCGGCGCTGCCCATCACCACCGGCAGCGGGCCGGCCGACAGCCGCTGGCGGCGCTCCTGGGCCTCGGTGTCCCCCGGGGCGATGACCTCGAAGAGTGCCTGGGTGGAACGGCGGACGGTTGCCGGATCGCGGCCGATCTGCTCGCAGTGGCTCCGGAAGACGCCGCCCTTCAGCACGGCTGTCTCGGGCAGGCCCCAGTGGTTCCACTCGTCGGCGTACCTGGCGACGATCCGGAGGGCGACCTTCTCCCCGGCGGCGCCGATCAGCAGTGGCAGCGCGGCCGGCTTGGGCTCCAGCGGGGCGTCGGTCAGCCGGTAGTAGGTGCCGTCGAAGTTCGTGCGCCGCTGGGTGAGCAGGCCCTTGAACACCTGGCATGCCTCCTCGAACCGGGCCAGCAGCGGGCCCGGCGGCGGCAGTTCGATGCCGTACGCCTCGTGCTCGTTGCGCTGCCACCCGGCGCCGACACCGAGCACAAAACGGCCGCCGGAGATCTGGTCGAGCGTGGCCGCCTGGTTGGCCACCACTGCCGGGTGCCGGTAGGTGTTGCCGAGCACCAGGGAGCCGAGCCGCACGCGCTCGGTCCGGCTCGCCAGCGCACTCAGCACCGCCAGGCACTCGTTCAGCGGTGCGTCCGCGCTCCCGCTGTCGCTGCCCATGAAGTGGTCGGCCATCCAGAGACCGTGCCAGCCGGTTTCCTCGGCGTACTCGGCCGAGGCGAGGACGTCCTGCCACGGCCGGGCCGGGGAGGGCCACAGGGAGAAGTCCATGGCCCCAACCGTAGTGATCGTGCCGGCCGGGCGCCGGGCTCACGGCGTGCGCCACCGTGGCCAGATCGGTGCGCCCAGCACCGCCGGCGCACGCCTCCACCGTCAGGTGCGGGTGCTCGGCGCGCGCGTGGTCGAGCAGTTCGGAACGGCGGGGTGTCGAGGGCGACAAATAGGCCGGGCCTGCCGGGTGATTTCGCACGGCCGGCCCGCGCCGAGGGGACTATCGTCACCGGCCGTGGACTATGCCGCCGCCCTGATCGAGCAGAACCTGCGGCTCGGGGAGCTGACCCGCACCGCCGACCCCCAGACCCCGGTACCCGGCTGCCCGGACTGGGTGCTCCGCCAGCTCGTCGCCCATGTCGGCCGGGGCCACCGGTGGTCGGCCACGATCGTGCGGGACCGTTCGGAGGGCCCCGTCGACCCGCGCACCGTGGCGGACGGCAAGCCACCCGCCGACCCGGACGCCGCCTTCGACTGGCTGCGCGACAGCGCCGGCTCGGTGCTCGACGCCGTGGACCGGGTGGGGGCGGACGTGCCGGTGTGGACGTTCCTCGGCCCGCGCCCCGCCGCCTGGTGGATCCGCCGCAGGCTGCACGAGGAGACCGTGCACCGGGCCGACGCCGCGCAAGCGCTCGGCGTGCCGTACGAGCTGTCGCCCGAGCTGGCCGCCGACGGGGTGTCCGAGTGGCTGGACCTCGTCGCCGCCCGTTCGGTGCCCGGACCGACGGCCCCGCTCGACGCCGGCCGCACGCTGCACCTGCATGCCACCGACGACGGCCTCGGCACGGCCGGCGAGTGGCTGATCCGGTCCGGGCCGGACGGCCTCTCCTGGGAGCACGGGCACGGCAAGGGCGACGCGGCCGTCCGCGGCAGTGCGGTCGACCTGCTGCTCGGCATCCTGCGCCGCGACCTCACGAAGGGTGGCGAGCTCGACATCGTCGGCGACGACACGGTCTGGACAGGCTGGCTGACCCGCACGCCGTTCTGACCCGGCGGCGGCGCCGTGAGCGCAGGTCTGACCGAAGCGGCGGGAGTAGCCGTATCCCCCGCGTCCGCACAGACCGTTCCCTTGCCGCACAGACTGTGCACGGTCTGTGTAGTGGGTACACGGTCTGTGCGGTGCGGGGGTGCGCGGCGCGGTGCGGGGATGCGCGGTGCAGGCCGGGTCGTCAGCGGGTCGTCACGAGGAGGGCGATCGGGGCGTCGCCGCAGCGGCGCAGGGTGGTGTCGGGGCGGGCCAGCGACTCCTCACCGGTCGTCCACCAGGCCGGGATGTCCAGCTCGCGGACCAGCGACCCGGTGGCCTGCCGCGCCGACGTGGACACGATGACCCGGCCCTGCGCGTTGACCAGCGCCGCCCGCGCACTCCGGTCGACGGCGAGTGCGTGCAGCCGCCCCAGCGTGGCGTGCTCGAACTCGCGCACGAAGATGTCCGCGCCCACCACCCCGGCGAACCCCTGCCCACCGGCGGCCGGGTCCGTGCCCGGTCCGCCGAGCACCGGGAGCGTGAAGGTGAGCGTGTACTCGTCGGTGCAGAGGTAGTCGACGTACGGGCCGGTGATGTGGCGGCGGCCGGTGTCGCGGGGCACGGTGAACCAGGACTGGCGGGTGTAGTCGAGGAAGTACTCGCTGCCCGGGTCGAGGCTGATGAACAGCTGGGTCGGGGTGCCGCTGGGCGCGTTGGTCCACCACTGGAAGCCGAACTGCTGGTCGGCGAGCAGCCGGGGCGCCGCGATGAAGCCGGCGCCGATGACCAGACCCTCGAGCAGCTCCACAACCTGCGGGTGCAGCCGGTCCAGCTCGGCGGCGGTGGTCTCCCCGGAGTCGGCGAGCAGCGTCTCCACGGCGGCCAGCAGTGGCTTCAGGCCGGCGAAGATCCCCTCGACGATGCCGGACACCTGCGCGACGACCTCGTCGCCGGGCCGGCTCCGCGAGTCGTTCACGATGCTCACCTCGTGTTGGGCGGAGGGATGAGCTTACGGACCGAGTAGCTCGAGGTGTACCGCGGCCAGCCGGTCGATCGCGTCGAGAATGTGTTCCTCGGTGAGCTTGCGGGCCAGCTCGCCGTCGCGCGAGGCGATCGCGGTGACGATGGCCCGGTGCACGGTGTGCGCGACCTCCGGATCCTCCGGGTGGCCGATCGGCAGCCAGAGCAGCCCGCCCTGCTCGCCCTGCAGCTGCAGCTCCTGGTGGGTGAGCCGGGGCGACTGCGCGGCGGCGGCGACCTCCAGGTGGAAGTGGCGCTCGGCACGGGAGGCGGCCGGGCCGGTCGCGGTGCGGATGTCCTCGGCGGCGAGCTCGAGGCGGGCCAGGTCCTCGGCGGAGCTGCGTTCGGCGGCGAGCCGGGCCGCCGAGCCGGCCACCGCGGTGTAATGGTCGCCGACGTCGCGCAGGTCGGTCAGCGACACCGCGCGCAACCGTTCCCGCCACGGCGCGGCGGGTGAGTCGGCCGGGGCCCGCACGAAGCTGCCGCCGCCCCGGCCCCGCCGGGTCTCCACCAGGCCGAGCTGGCGCAGCGCGACGAGTGCCTCGCGCACGGTCACCGTGGACACGCCGAGCTGCGCGGCCAGCTCGCTCTCGCTGGGCAGCTGCTCGGCGTCGGCCAGCAGGCCCAGGGTGACCGCGTCGACCAGCCGCCGGGTCACCGCCTCGACCCGCCCGGTCTGGTCCAGCGGCGCGAACAGGGCTGCCCGCGCGCCACGCGACATCCGCTTGACCATCGAGTTCCCTCTGGCCGGCGGGGTGGTGGAACGCCGGGCCGAACCCACGTTACCCCGTTGTCATCTGAAATATGGTCTTATATGTTTTACTCCGCGACGGTGTCCCAGGTCACTCCCCGGAGGAAGCCCGCGTGCCGTCCCGGGTCGTGCCGGGGTGCCCGCGCGCGACTGCGCCCGATGATCGAGAGGCCGGACATGCCCAACCAGGCGCCGACGTTGCCCCGCGAAGAGCCGACGCCGTCGGCGGCGGGCACCGAGCCGGCCATCCGGCTGCGCGGGCTGCGCAAGCAGTTCGGCGCGGTGCGCGCGGTGGACGGGGTCGACCTCGACATCCCGGCCGGCGAGTTCTTCTCCATGCTCGGCCCTTCGGGCTCCGGCAAGACCACCGTGCTGCGGCTGATCGCCGGCTTCGAGCTGCCAACCGACGGGACGATCGAGCTGGACGGCCGGGACGTCAGCCGGTTGCCCCCGTTCGACCGCGACGTCAACACCGTCTTCCAGGACTACGCGCTGTTCCCGCACATGTCGGTGCTGCACAACGTCGAGTACGGGCTGCGGGTGAAGCGGGTGCCCAAGGGGCCGCGCCGCGAGCGGGCGCTGGACGCGCTGCGCTCGGTGCACCTGGCCGACCACGCCGAGCGCAGGCCGGCGCAGCTGTCCGGCGGGCAGCGCCAGCGGGTGGCGCTGGCCAGGGCGCTGGTCAACCGGCCGAAGGTGCTGCTGCTCGACGAGCCGCTCGGCGCGCTCGACCTCAAGCTGCGCCTCGCCATGCAAACCGAGCTCAAAGCGTTGCAGCGCGAGGTCGGGATCACCTTTATCTTCGTTACCCATGATCAGGACGAGGCGCTCACCATGAGCGACCGGATCGCGGTGTTCAACGATGGCCGCATCGAGCAGGTCGGCACCCCGGAGGAGGTGTACGAGCACCCGGCGAGCGCGTTCGTGGCCGGCTTCGTCGGCACCTCGAACCTGGTCAGCGGGCATGCCGCCGAGGCCGTGATCGGCCGGCCCGGGGTGTTCAGCATCCGGCCGGAGAAGATTGAGATGGACGGCGACCTCTCGCAACCGGCCGGCGACGGCGAGACCAGCGCGACCGGCACGATCACGAACGTGGTCTACGCCGGTGCCACGATGCGCTACGAGGTCTCGCTGGACGCCGGTGGCCAGCTCGCGGTGGTCCGGCGGAACACGTCGGGCGAGTCGTTCCGCACCGAGGGGCGGGTGCGGTTGAGCTGGCGGCACGAGCACAACGTCCGGGTGCCGGACGGTCCCTGATGCTCCTCACCGAAAGGCCTGTCATGAGAAACCGGAAACTGCTGCTCGCCGGCGCGCTGTGCGCCGCGCTCCTGGCGGCCGCCTGCGGGACGTCCTCCGGCGGAGGTGGTGGGGGTGCCGGCCCCTCGGCGCCGAGCGCGCAGGGCTTCACCCCGCCCAACCTGCCCGCGCTGGAGAAGCTGGGCCAGCCGGAGGGCCAGCTCAACGTGCTGGCCTGGCCGGGCTACGCGGAGAACGGCTCCAACGACCCGAAGGTCAACTGGGTCGGCCCGTTCGAGCAGCAGACCGGCTGCCAGGTCAACGTGAAGACCTTCGGCACCTCCGACGAGGCGCT
>DATAYB010000062.1:0-6676 GCA_036272795.1 Pseudonocardia sp. | reverse complement strand
GGCCGGGTCACGGCCACTGCTGACGGGTTCATGCCCGGACCTCCGAGACGGTCTGCTGGGCCGGCGCGGGGTGGCGCGCCCAGAAGTCGAGCAGCACCTCGAGCGTCCGTTCGGGCGCCTCGATGCTGGGGCTGTGCGCTGCCTTCTCGATCACCACGTGGTCGCCGCCCAACTGGGCGGCCATCGAGGCGAAGGCCGACCGGTGCCACACGCGCTTGTCCCGGCGGCCGTGCACGACGAGCGCCGGCACTCCGGTGGCGAACAGCTCGACGGTGCGGTCGGTCTCGTTGGCCATGGCCCTGGCGGTGCCGTGCATGAACCCGGGGTTGGCGTCGCGGAGCTTGGCGAACCAGAACGCCCGCAGCTGGGCGTCCTTCTCCGGCACGACCCGCTTGAGCGTGGGCCAGAACAGTTCCAGGCTGCCCCCCTCGAGCCTGCGGTCCAGCTCGGCGAGCCCAGCGCGCTGCTTGGGCAGGCTCAGGCTCGGGCCGCAGCCGAGCAGGGTCAGGCTGCGCACCGCCGAGGGCTCGGCGATCGTGGCCGACCGCGTGACGAACCCGCCGAGGCAGTGCCCGACCAGGTGCAGCGGGGCGTCACCACCGATCTGGCTGATCACGCGGCGGGCGTCGTCAGCGAGCAGCTCGACGGTGTACTCCTCCGGGTCCAACGGGCCGGCCGACTCGTACTGGCCGATCTGGTCGTAGGACCAGGCGTGGTAGCCGGCCTCGGCGATCCCGGGCAGCAGCGCCCAGAAGTCCTCCTTGGAACCGACGTACCCGGTGACGAGCAGGACCGTGGCACCCAGGTCGTTCTCAGGACGTGGCCGCGCGTACGAGGCGACCACGGGGCCGCGAGAGGTCTGGAGCACCCGCCGCTCGACGCCGGTGGGCAGGGTCAGCACGGTCATGGGTGTGATGCCTCCATTCGCTGAGTACCGGAAACGATCTGTTCCAGCAGTGAGACAGCGCGGCCCGGTCCGTCCTCGGCGGCGATCAGCCGGCCCAGTTCGGCCGCCCGGATCTGCATGGCCCGGTCGTCGAGTACCGCGCGCAGAGCCCGCTCCAGTGCTGGCCCGGTCATCGCGTGCAGGGGTGGTGCCTCGGCGCAGACGCCGAGCTCTCGCATCCGCTTCGCCCAGAACGGCTGGTCGGTGCCGACCGGGCAGATCACCTGGGGGCGCCCGGCGGCGACGGCCGCGCCCGTGGTGCCGGCGCCGCCGTGGTGCACGACGGCGCTCATCCGGGGGAACAGCCAGTCGTGCGGGGCGTGCCGGATGGCGAGCACCCGGTCCGACGACGCCAGCCCGCGCAGACCCTGGTAGCCCGAGGCGATGACTGCCCGGGTGTCGACCCGCTCGACGGTCTCCTCGACCAGGGCGCTGAGCGCGCCGGGGTCGTCGATCGGCATGCTGCCGAATCCGATGTAGACCGGCGGGGCGCCGGCCTCCAGGAAGGCGGCGAGCTTGCGCGGCGGCGTCCACTCCGGCGGGGTGTCCAGGAACCAGTAGCCGCTGACGCGCGCGGTGCTCGGCCAATCGGTGGGGCGGGGGAGCACGTGCTCGCTGAAGGCGTGCAGCACCGGGGTGACACCGCCGCCGGGGGAGCGCAGCGGGTCGTGCCGACCTCGGCGGCGCGGCAGGCCGGCCTCGGCGCGCCAGCGGTCGACGCCCCGGCGGGACCACCGCCCCAGCTGTGCCGTCGCCACCGGGTACGACGCCCGGTTCACTGCGCGTGGCAGTCGGGCGGTGTTGGACCAGATCGGGGAGCTGAACTCACCGGTGGGGACGAGGGCCGGCTGCGGCAGGCCGATCACGGCCGGCACCCCGAGGCGCTCGGCGATGTGCTGGCCCATCGGCAGCACCGGGTGGTGCACGACCAGGTCCGCGCCACTGTCCTCGGCCGCCGCCCACGCGCTGGCCAGCACGGTCTCGGTCACGTTGCCCAGCGTCTTGGCAAGCTGCGCGAAGTGCCGCACACCGTGGCTGCTCGCCATCGCGTCGCCCACCCGCATCATGTCGACGTCCAGGGGCGCGAACGGAATGCGGCCGGCGATCGCCAGTGGCTTGAACAGGGGCGGTGCCGCAAGCATCGCTTCGTGGCCCTCCCGGTGCAGCCGGTTCGCCAGGGACACCAGCGGGCGGATATCCCCCTGCGAACCCACGGCGAGCAAGAACACCTTCATTGTTCGGCTCCGAATCGAATATAAGAATCGCAAAAACTGAGGAGTTTCAACGACCATTTGCACGCGGAATGCCCCGGCTCGCATCCGGCACTGATGCGGCGGGGCTACTAATTTTTGACGAGTCCTGTGTTGCGTGGCCTCGGGCGCTAGTCGCACCCGGCTGGCCGGCGAGCGGCACCTCGTGGTATCCAGGGATTGAGTACCGGTGCGGCCGGCGGTCGATTGTTCAAACCGCGGCGCGCGGGCCGGAGACGTAACTCCGGACGATATGTGATGCGCATCAGTTGCCCCCCAGCGACTAATGATCACCCGCCGACATGGTCAGTTCGCCACGTCGGTTACTCCGTAGGCGGCCCGTATGGGCTCCGACCTGGCCACCTAACGGGTGACGCTAGCACGATAGGGCTAAATTCTTGAGTGTCCTGGATCACATTACCGGCGAGTAGCGCCAAACTGGCGGTAGTCGTCGAAGGAGTTCTCGCGGTGTGGCCCGCCCGCTCCCGGAATTCCGGCAACTGTGAACTGTTAACGGCCTGTGAGCGATTTACCTGCCCTCTCTGATGTGCTACGTGGGAGCCCAGATATTGCTCCAACCTGGCATTATTCCGCGCAATATCCGGATTCACGGAAGACGTTTCGCGTCGCCCACTCGTATGCCTCCGACTCGTTCCTGCCATATGTCAAGTGTTGTTCGATGTGGCCTGTGGCGCTATATCAACCCCGACGCTCGGCGTGTCGCCGGTGTGACGGATGACGTGCGGCGCGGCCCGGGTGCGACTGGGTGTCGAGTCGGTGTCGTACCGCGGAATTCTACGAAATCGCAAAGCGAGTCGAATTGCGGTGTATTGCAACGGAAGGTAAGGATCGGTTTTGCCGGTGTGTGGTCCGGGTCACCAGCCCGGGTGCCCGGCTGTCCTGGCTGGAACAGCGCCCGACCGAGCCGGCCGAGGGGCCCGCGGAGGCCCGTTCGCGCTGGTCCCCGGCCTACCTGGGGAGCTACCGACCGTATACGAATTGTCGTCGGAGCGAGACGCGCCGCGCTGCTAGCTTCGGGCCTGGTGCCGACGGCTCGAGGGGTCGGGCGACCGGGAAATGCGTAATCGTCCGATGTTCGGAGAGGGCCGCGATGACTGAGCTGAGCGAGGGCCGTTCGGCAGGCCGGGAACCGGTGCCCTCCGTGCTCGAAGGCGGCCCGTCGCCGGCGAACGGGCGGACGCTGCGACGGGTCGCGCTGGCCAGCCTGATCGGTACGACGATCGAGTTCTACGACTTCTTCCTCTACGGGCTGGCCGCCAGCCTCGTGTTCGGCAGCGAGTTCTTCCCGAAGGTGTCGCCGGCCGCCGGCACGCTCGCCTCCCTCGCCACGTTCGGTGTGGGCTTCCTGGCCCGCCCGCTCGGCGGGGTCGTGTTCGGTCACTTCGGCGACCGGGTGGGCCGCAAGCGCGTGCTCATCACCACCCTGCTGCTGACCGGCGGCAGCACGTTCGTGATCGGGCTGCTCCCGCCCTACTCGGCCATCGGGATCGCCGCGCCGGCCCTGCTGGTGCTGTGCCGGCTGCTGCAGGGACTCGGTGTCGGAGGGGAGTGGGGCGGCGCGGTGCTGCTCGCGGCGGAGCACGCCCCGCCAGGGCGCCGCGCGTTCTACAGCGCCATCCCACAGATGGGTAACCCCATCGGGCTGGTGTCCGCGATCGCCGTCCTGCTGCTGTGCAACGGCCTGCTGTCCGTGCAACAGTTCCATGCGTGGGGGTGGCGGATCCCGTTCCTGCTCAGTGCGGGCCTGGTCGTCACCGGCCTCGTCGTGCGGCTGTACGTGCTGGAGACGCCGGCCTTCGAGAGGGCCAGGGCGGCCAACCGGATCGTGCGGGTGCCGCTGCTCGACGTGTTGCGCCGGCACCCGAGGGAGCTGGTGTTCGGCACACTGGTGGCCACCGCCTCGCCCGCTGTCGGTCTGCTGGTCTATGTGTATCTGGTCTCGGTCGGCCAGCAGGTGCTCCATCTGTCGACCGGGCGGATGCTCTTCATGGCCGCCAGTGCCGGGGTGGGCCTGTTGGCGGCCATCTGGGGCTCGGCGAGCCTGGCCGAGCGCGTCGGCCGGACGAAGCTGTCCGTGTTCGGGCTCGCGGCGATGGCCGTATGGGCGCTGCCGTTCTTCCTGTTGTTCCAGACCCGCTCGGTGCCGGCGATGCTGCTCGGGTTCGTGGTCTTCGGTGCGACCGTCGGCATCGTCAACGGCCCACAGGCGGCGATCCTGGCCGACCTGTTCCCGGTACCGGTGCGCTACACCGGGGTCTCCTTCGCCTTCCAGCTGGCATCCATCCTGGGCGGCGCACTCGCCCCGCTGGCCGCGGTGGCGCTGTTCGCGGCGACCGGCAACCTCCTGGTGATCGGTGGCTGGGCGGCCGTGCTGGCCCTCGTCAGCCTCGCGTCGTTCGCGTTCCTCCCGAAGCGCTAGTGCCCGGCGCCGGTTGACCGTTCGTCCACGTGCTGTCGACGTCCGCCGGGCACGCTGGTGCCAGTGGTCGTCCGGGGCAGGTATCAGAACGCCCCGGTCGGTGCTCGGTATCTCGAAGGCTTCGCGCGGAGCCCGGCGGTCGGTTGCCTCCGGTCACCTCGCGGGGTGGGAGAGGACGGCATCTTCTCGATCATCGACCGGGAGAAGGACATGCTCAGGTACAAGGGATACACCGTCTATCCACGCCAGCTGGAAGAGCTGTTGCTGGCCCAGCCCGGGGTGCGCGCGGCCGCGGTCATCGGCCGGCCGGACCCGATCGCGGGTGACGTGCCGGTGGCCTTCGTGGTCGCCGACGATCCCGACCGGATGGACCCGGAGCAGTTGCGCAGCACGGTCAACCAGATGCTGCTGCCGTACCAGCGGATCCGCGAGCTGTACCTCGTCGAGGCGAACCCGGCCGCCTCGGCCGGCTAGCGCGCGTCGACCCTGACCGACCAGAAATGTCGGCTGAGCCGGTCGGCCGCCCCCGCCGCGGCCGGCCAGCTCAGCCGGGGCGGCGGTCCCGGCGGCCGGTCACAACGGGATGTTGGAGTGGCTGCCCCGCAGCGCCGGTGCGGCCGCCAGCGCGCCGACCAGCCGGCGGCGGGTCTGGCCTGAGGCGATGACGTCGTCGACGACCTCCAGCGCCATCGCACGGTCCACCCCACCGGCGACCTGTCGCTGCTGCTCGACGAGCTCGGCGCGCAGCCCCTCCCGCTCGTGGTCCGCCGCGGCGGCGAGCCGCTTGCGGTGCAGGATGCCGACCGCGGCCTCGGGCCCCATCACGGCCACCTCCGCATCCGGCCATGCGAACACCGCCGTAGCGCCGAGCGCCCGCGAGTTCATGGCGATGTACGCGCCACCGTAGGACTTGCGAGTGATCAGCGTGACCCTCGGCACGACCGACTCCGCGAAGGCGTGCAGGAGCTTCGCGCCGCGGCGCACCACGCCGTCCCACTCCTCTCCGACACCCGGCAGGTAGCCCGGCACATCGACCAGCACCACCAGCGGCACCCCGAGCGAGTCGCACATCCGGACGAACCGGGCGGCCTTCTCGGCGGACAGGGAGTCCAGACAGCCGCCCTTGCGGATCGGGTTGTTGGCGACGACGCCGACCGTCCGCCCCGACAGCCGCCCGAGGCCTACCACGAGGTTGCGGGCCCAGTGCGGCTGAAACTCCTCGAAGACCGGCCCGTCCGCGTCCTCGTCCAGGATCGCGTTGACGAGCACCCGGACGTCGTACGCGCGCCGAGCGGACTCCGGCAACAGCTCGAGCAGGTCCCGGTGCGGCGCGGTCGCCTCGACGTCGAACTCGCCCGGCCTGGCGAAGAAACCGACCATCCGCCGGGCGCGGGCACACGCCTCCTCCTCCGAGCCGACGGTGACGTGCGCGACGCCGGACCGGCGTGCGTGCGCGGCGGGTCCGCCGAGGCCGGCCATGTCGATGACCTCGCCGGTGACGCTGCGCAGCACCTCCGGCCCGGTGATGAACAGCCGTGCCGAGTCGGACATGATGATCACGTCGGTGAGCGCGGGGCCGTAGGCCGCCGCACCGGCCGCCGGGCCGAGGATCACCGAGATCTGCGGGATGCGGCCCGAGACCCTCGTCATCGCCGCGAACATGCGTCCGACGCCGTCCATGGACTCGACACCGTCGGCAAGCTTGGCGCCACCCGAGTGCCACAGCCCGACGACGGGGCAGTCGCGGTCCTCCGCCGCCTCGATCGCCTCGATGATGTGGTCAGCGCCGGACGCGCCGAGCGCACCGCCCATCCGGGTCGCGTCGGTGCAGTACGCCATGACCTCCGCCCCGTCGATCCGGCCGGACACGGCGACCACCCCACTGGCGTCCCGGGCGTGCAGCGGAGCCATGGAGCCGTGGTCGAGCAGCCGGGCGAGCCGGCCCCTCGGGTCCCGCCGGTCCGGCTCGGAGTGGATGGCCTCGGGTACGACAGCGGGCACCGTCAACGTCATGGCAGCTTTCTCCTCAACTCGACGCAT
>DATAYB010000061.1:0-9014 GCA_036272795.1 Pseudonocardia sp. | reverse complement strand
GAGGTGATGATGCCCTGGCCGTTGTCCGAGCGGGGCAGCGCGAACGACACCGTGTTGTCGCGGTGCACCTCGACCCTGATCAGGTTTGCCGTCGGCCGGGCGGCGTCCCGGAGCGCGTCCAGCAGGTCGTAGTAGTCCGGTGTCTGCGGGATCGAGGGCAGCACCGGCAGCTCCGCCGCCCAGACCGGACGGCTGCCGAAGATCTCGCTGCGACCGAGCTCGGCGGCCACCACGAGGGTGGGCGCCGCGACCAGGTATCCGAGGAACTTCCTACGGCTGTGTGTGCCGCTCGCCAGACCGCCGCCGTCGCCGCGATGCGCGGCGCCACGGCGACGAGCCAATGCACGGTGGTTAGACATCGTTGTCCTTCCGACTACCGGCAGGGCCCCAGGTGGCGCTGGGGAGCGTGGTGGTCCTGCCAGGAATGTGATGGGGCTAACGATGCCCAAACTCGACAGATACGCCGCGATGCGTGGGCCGGTTGTAGATCTTCACGTTCGGGTCCGAACGTGAACGCACCGTCACTAAAGTGCACGTCGGACATCATTTGACTCGGCACCACGGAGTGAAGGGAGCACAGTGTGTTGAGCCCCTGTTCACACTGCTCGGCACCGCCATGGGTGGCCTGATCGGAGCCGGTTCGACGCTGCTGACCGAACGCGGGCGGTTCAAGCGGGAGATCACGGAGCTCGACCGGGCGGCGTGCCGCCAGCCGCGACGAATGAGCGACACCGAGCCACAGACCGCGGCCGGCAAGGCACCAGACGACCAGTTCACTTCGCACGGCATGCCTTCACTTCGCACGGCATGCCTTCACTTCGCACAGTTTGCGGAGTATGCGAAGTGACACGGCGGCATGCGAAGTGGCGGCAGGCACAGTGATGGGGCGTCACCGCGGTCTGCCTCGCGGCGGCCGCCAGATCCGGACGATCACGCAACTAATCCGGACGCTCGACCACTCGGAGTTCGCCGCGCCGCGTGAAGCTGGTCGTGCGGGCGCGGCAATCGGCCGCCCTGGACCCGAGGAGGAACCCATGGCCGACACCACACGCCGGGTCGCGATCGTCACCGGAGGTTCGCGCGGTATCGGCCGCCAGCTCGCGGCGCACCTGGCGGCGCGGGGCTGCGCGGTCGTCGTCAACTACGCCGGCAACCAGGCCGACGCGGACGCGGCCGTCGCCGCACTCACCGAGGTCGGCGCCGAGGCCATCGCCGTCCGCGCGGACGTGGCCGACGACCGGGCGGTGGCGAGCCTGTTCGACGCCGCCGAGCGGGAGTTCGGTGGTGTCGACGTCGTCGTGCACGCGGCCGGCATCATGCCGCTCGGCACCCTGGTCGACCTGGACCTCGACGTGCTGGACCAGGTCCTGCGCACCAACGTGCGCGGCACGTTCGTCGTCGACCAGCAGGCCGCCCGCCGCGTACGCCCGGGTGGTGCGATCATCAACTTCTCCAGCTCGGTCACCCGGTTCGCCAACCCCGGCCACGTCGCCTACCTCGCGTCCAAGGGAGCCGTGGAAGCGATCACCCGGGCCGTCGCCAACGAGCTGCGTGGACGCGACATCACCGTCAACACCGTCGCGCCCGGCCCGATCGCGACCGACATGCTGGCGGACTTCCTTCGGGACAAGGACGAGCACGCGCGGGCCCGGATCGCCGCCCAGTCGCCCCTGGAGCGCATCGGTACCCCGGACGACGTCGCCGAGGTCGTGGCCTTCCTGGCCGGGCCCGGCCGCTGGGTCAACGGACAGGTGCTGCACGCCAACGGCGGTGCCGCCTGAGGGCGTTCTCCCGCTGGCCAGTACCCATCCCGAAGAAGGTCGAGGAACGGGTCGTTCCGAGGGCTCCTGGCCAGGCCCGTGTTGTGGCACGATCTCGCGGGTGGCCCGCACACCCGCCGAGGCGCAGCACCTGCGTGACCTCGCACGGCTGCGCCGGGTCCGCGACCGGATCGACCGGGAGTACGCCAAACCCCTGAACGTCGAGGCGCTCGCGCGCGGCGCGCACATGTCGGCCGGGCACCTCAGCCGCCAGTTCCGGCTCGCGTACGGCGAGTCGCCCTACAGCTACCTGATGACGCGGCGCATCGAGCGCGCGATGGCGCTGCTGCGGCGCGGCGACCTCAGCGTCACCGAGGTCTGCTTCGCGGTCGGCTGCTCGTCGCTCGGCACGTTCAGCACCCGCTTCACCGAGCTGGTCGGGGTACCACCCAGCACCTATCGGGACCAGGCGGCAACGGCAACGGCAGGGATCCCCGCGTGCTTGGCAAAACAGGTGACCAGACCGGTCAGGAATCGAGAAGCGCGGGCCGCGGAGCCGCACCTAGCGTGACCGCCATGGACATTCCAGCCATCACGATCCACTCGACCTTCCTGCCGCAGGACGACCCGGATGCTGCCCTGGCCTTCTACCGCGACACGCTCGGCTTCGAGGTCCGCAACGACGTCGGCTACGGCGGGCTGCGCTGGATCACGGTCGGCCCCGCCGACCAGCCCGGCACATCGATCGTGCTGTACCCACCGACCGGCAACCCCGGCGTCACCGAGGACGAGCGCCGCACCATCGCCGAGATGATGGCCAAGGGCACCTACGCCATGGTGCTGCTGGCCACCAAGGACCTCGACGGCACCTTCGAGCGGCTGCAGGCGGAGTGTGGCGGCGGAGCCGACATCGTCCAGGAGCCGACCGAGCAGCCGTACGGCGTTCGTGACTTCGCCCTCCGCGACCCCGCCGGCAACATGATCCGGATCCAGGAGCAGCGCTGAACATGACCACGAGCACGGACCCGCGATCCCGCGCACCGCGGTCCGCCGGGCACCCCGCCGACAGCCACGACCTGATCCGGGTGCACGGCGCGCGCGAGAACAACCTCAAGGACATCAGCCTCGAGCTCCCGAAGCGCCGGCTGACGGTCTTCACCGGCGTGTCCGGCTCCGGCAAGAGCTCGCTGGTCTTCGCCACGATCGCGGCGGAGTCGCAGCGGCTGATCAACGAGACCTACAGCTCCTTCGTGCAGGGCTTCATGCCGACGCTGGCGCGGCCCGACGTCGACCTGCTCGACGGCCTGACCACGGCGATCATCGTGGACCAGGAGCGGATGGGGGCCAACCCGCGCTCCACGGTCGGCACGGTGACCGACGCGGGAGCGCTGCTGCGGATCCTGTTCAGCCGGCTCGGGCGGCCGCACATCGGCTCGCCGCAGGCGTTCTCCTTCAACGTGGCCTCGATCAGCGGCGCGGGCGCGGTGACGCTGGAGAAGGGCGGCCGGACCGTCAAGGAGCGCCGCGAGTTCAGCATCACCGGCGGCATGTGCCCGCGCTGCGAGGGCCGGGGCTCGGTCAACGACATCGACCTGACCGCCCTCTACGACGACAGCCTGTCGCTGAACGAGGGCGCGATCACGATCCCCGGTTACAGCATGGAGGGCTGGTACGGCCGGATCTACCGGGGCTGCGGGTACTTCGACCCGGACAAGCCGATCGCGAAGTTCACCACACGGCAGCTGAACGACCTGCTCTACCGCGAGCCGACCAAGATCAAGGTCGAGGGCATCAACCTGACGTACGCCGGGCTGATCCCGCAGCTCCAGAAGTCGATGCTGTCCAAGGACATCGACGCGCTGCAGCCGCACATCCGTGCGTTCGTGGAGCGGGCGGTCACCTTCACGACCTGCCCCGGGTGCGCCGGCACCCGGCTGTCCGAGGCGGCCCGCTCCTCGAAGATCGGCGGGATCAGCATCGCCGACGCCTGCGCGATGCAGATCAGCGACCTCGCCGGCTGGGTGCGCGGGTTGGACGAACCGTCGGTGGCGCCGCTGCTGACCTCGCTGGGGCACACCCTCGAGTCGTTCGTCGAGATCGGGCTCGGCTACCTGTCGCTGGACCGGCCGTCGGGCACGCTCTCGGGCGGCGAGGCGCAGCGCACCAAGATGATCCGCCACCTCGGTTCCTCGTTGACCGACGTCACCTACGTCTTCGACGAGCCCACGATCGGCCTGCACCCGCACGACATCGCGCGGATGAACGACCTGCTGCGGCAGCTGCGCGACAAGGGCAACACCGTGCTCGTGGTGGAGCACAAGCCGGAGGCGATCTCGATCGCCGACCACGTCGTCGACCTCGGCCCCGGCGCGGGCGCGGGCGGCGGCGAGGTGGTGTTCGAGGGGACCGTCGAGGAACTGCGGGCCAGCGGCACGCTCACCGGGCGGCACCTCGACGACCGGGCGTCACTCAAGCCGTCGGTGCGGACGCCGTCCGGTGCGCTGCAGGTACGCGGCGCCAGCGCACACAACCTGCGGGACGTCGACGTGGACATCCCGCTCGGCGTGCTCGTCGTGGTGACCGGGGTGGCGGGCTCGGGCAAGAGCTCCCTGATCGACGGCTCGGTGGCCGGCCGCGACGGCGTCGTGGCGATCGACCAGGGCGGCATCCGAGGCTCGCGCCGGAGCAACCCGGCCACCTACACCGGGCTGCTCGAGCCGATCCGCAAGGCCTTCGCCAAGGCCAACGGGGTGAAGCCGGCGCTGTTCAGCGCGAACTCCGAGGGCGCGTGCCCGACCTGCAACGGCGCCGGCGTGATCTACACGGACCTGGCGACGATGGCCGGCGTGGCCACCACGTGCGAGCTGTGCGAGGGCAAGCGGTTCGACGCGGCGGTGCTCGAGTACCACCTCGGCGGGCTGGACATCAGCGAGGTGCTCGCGATGGCGGTGGGCGAGGCGGCCGAGTTCTTCGGCACCGGCGAGGCACGCACGCCGGCCGCACACAAGATCCTGCAGCGGCTGGCCGACGTCGGGCTCGGTTACCTCACCATCGGCCAGCCGCTCACCACGCTGTCCGGCGGCGAGCGGCAGCGGCTCAAGCTCGCCACGCACATGGGTGTCGACGGCGGCGTGTACGTGCTCGACGAGCCGACCAGCGGCCTGCACCTCGCCGACGTAGAGCAGCTGCTCGGCCTGCTCGACCGCCTCGTCGACGCCGGCAGGTCGGTCATCGTGATCGAGCACCATCAGGCGGTCATGGCGCACGCCGACTGGGTCATCGACCTCGGCCCCGGCGCAGGCCATGACGGCGGTCGGGTCGTCTTCGAGGGCACCCCGGCCGACCTCGTCGCCGCCCGCGCCACCCTCACCGGCGAACACCTCGCGGCCTACGTCGGAACCTGAGAGGACGACCTGGCACCGGCCGGTAAATGCTCCGCCGGCCGAGCACGGGGCACCCTACGATCGGGCCCGCCGACCAGTCCGCACCACTCGCACCACGCTCACCGGGGGCCGGGAATGACGACGACACCAGGGACGACACCAGGCGCGACGGACCAGCCGTACACGGACACCACGCCCTACGGCAACGGGCCGGGGGACTCGGTCACCGATACGACCGAGAGCGCCGCGGTCACCCACCACACGCTGGCGATCGGTGGCAAGCAGCTCAGCTACACCGCGACGGCCGGCCACCTGGTGACCGTCGACCCGAGCAGCTCACAGCCGGCCGCGAAGATCTTCTACGTCGCCTTCACCGCCGACGTGCCGGACCCCGTGGAGCGGCCGGTCACGTTCTTCTACAACGGCGGCCCGGGGTCGTCGTCGGTGTACGTGCTGCTCGGCTCGTTCGCCCCGATGCGGCTGAAGACCTCGATGCCCGGTTTCACCCCGCCCGCCCCGTACTCGATGGAGCCGAACCCGGACAGCCTGCTCGACCGCAGTGACCTGGTGTTCATCAACCCCGTCGGCACCGGGTACTCCGCCGCCATCGCGCCGCGCGTGAACAAGGACTTCTGGGGCGTCGACCAGGACGCCGGCTCGCTGCGCCAGTTCATCAAGCGGTACCTGACCCGCTACGACCGGTGGAACTCGCCCAAGTTCCTGTTCGGCGAGTCCTACGGCACCGCCCGCAGCTGCGTGCTCGCCTACCTGCTGCACGAGGACGGCGTGGACCTGAACGGGGTCACGCTGCAGTCCTCGATCCTGGACTACGCACGGTCCGGCAACCCTGTCGGACTGCTGCCCACGCTCTGCGCGGACGCCTGGTACCACCAGAAGACCACCGTGGCGCCCCGGCCGGCCGACCTGCCGTCGTTCATGGCCGAGGTGGTCCCGTTCGCGGAGGGCGACTACGCGACGGCGTTGGCCGCGTTCCCGGATGCCGACCCCGCGACCGTCACCACGCTCAGCGAGTACACCGGGATCACCCCGGTCGTGCTCACCAGCTGGGAGGGCCTCAACGTCGCCGACGCCGACAACCGGGGCACGTCGCACTTCCTGACCACGCTGATGCGCGCGGAGGGCAAGGTGCTCGGCGCCTACGACGGCCGGGTGCTCGGCGTCAACACCGGCATCGCCGCGCACCTCGACCCGCTCTCCGGCGGCAACGACGCAACCATGACGGCCGTGAACGGCGCGTACACCGCCATGTGGAACACCTACTTGAACGACGACCTCAAGTTCACGTCGACGTCCTCGTTCACCGACCTGAACGACCAGGCGTTCGCGAACTGGGACTTCCGGCACACCGACCCCACGGGCGCGCAGAAGGGCAAGGACGCCGACGGCAACATCGTGCTGTACACGGCCGGCGACCTGGCCGCGACCATGGCGCTCAACCCCGACCTCAAGGTCCTCTCCGCGAACGGCTACTACGACTCGGTGACGCCGTTCTGCCAGACCCAGCTCGACCTGGCCGGCATGCCGCTGACCGACCCGGCCGTCCGGCAGAACCTCACCCTCCGGTACTACCCGTCCGGCCACATGATCTACCTGGACGGCGGCTCGCGCACCGCGCTCAAGGCCGACCTGGCGGCGCTCTACGACAGCGCACTCGGCGACCGCCCGGCGGTGCACCGGATCCGCGCCCTCCAACAACGCAACCAACCGACCGGGAGCTGACCGGGCGCGCGAGCCCGACCGACCCCGGCAGCGTCACCGGCTTCGGCGCCGGTCGGGGCCGGTTCCGCCATTCGGCCCGCGGGTTAGGTCGGTGTCCAGACCGCCGCGACCGCTAGGCGCGATGCCGGGCGGCCAGCGCCGGGCTGGTCCGGCGGGGGAGCGGAGTCGCGGTGAACACGTCGTCCGGGTCCAGGCGGCCCTTGACCGCGAGGAGCCGGGCGGTGTGCGGGCCGTAGGCCGCCTCGGCCTGGTGCTCGTCATCGGGGCCGAGGAGATTGGGGTAACCGCCCGGCAGCGCGTAGGGCGCCAGCATCGCGCTGGCCCGCTGCGGCCACTCCCCGGCCGGGGGCCCGTCGCCCGGCGTGCCGATCTCAATGAGCTCGACCATGTAGTGGTCCTGGCGCAGTCCGAAGGCGCCGCTGTCGAGTGCGGTACGGGCGGCCGCTCCGTGGAAGTGGTGGATGTTGATGAACGTTCCTGGTGAGGTGCGGGCGGTGTAGGCCTCGAGCAGCGCGGACACCACGCCGGAGGTGAACGCGGCGACGTTGCGGGTGCGGATCGCGTACCGGGCCCCGTCGGGGAACGCGCCGTCGAACTCGCGCAGCTTCGCCAGTGGGGACATCGAGCTCACCGCCGCGCTCAGGGGCGTGCCCAGCGCGGCGAACCCGTCGAGGACTGCTGTCCCATCGGTGAGGGTTCCCGACCAGGTCGGCGACACCGCGACCGCCGGGCTGCCGTCGGGGCCGGAGACGAGGGTGATCCCGGCGGTGAGTGCGTCGGGCGCGCTCTCGAGGAGTTCGCCGTAGCCGTGCAGTACCTGGTCGGCCTGCTCCCACGGGAAGATGAAGGAACCGGCGAGCACCTCGGTCACAGGGTGCAGCGCAACCTCGGCGGACGTGACCACGCCGAAGTTGCCGCCGCCGCCGCGCAGCGCCCACAACAGCTCCGGGTCACCGTCCCGGCCGGCACCGTTCCGGCCAGCACCGTCCGGGCCGGCACCGTCCTGAACCGCACGCACGACGCGGCCGTCGGCCAGCACCACCTCGGCGGCCAGCAGGTTGTCGGCCGCGAGGCCGAAGCGTCCGCTGAACGGGCCGTAGCCCCCGCCGAGGGTGAGCCCGACCATGCCCACCGCGCCGACCGTGCCGGTGGCCGCGGCGAGTCCGTGCCGGTCCGCGGCCTCCGCCACATCGGCGGAGGTGGCGCCGCCCGCCACGGTGGCGACGCCGTCGCGCACCGAGACCTGCCGCATCCGGGTGAGGTCGATGACCAGGCCACCCGGTCGGACCGCCCGCCCCGCCCAGTCGTGGCCGCCGCCCCGGACCGACAGCGGCAGCCCACTCTCGCGTGCGGCACGGATCGCGTGCCGGACGTCCTCGGTCGTCTCGCACCGCACGACCAGCGCCGGGCGGTGGTTCACCGCCCCGTTCCACACGGCCGACGCGGCGTCGAGCTCGGGTCCTTCGGTCACGATGCGGGCCCGGTCGATCCGCGGGATGAGCGCGTCGAGCGCTGTTGCCGCGCTGCTGGTGTCGGTGGGGATATTCATGATCATCCTGTCGTGCTCGCGAGGGATACCCGGAAGAAACGAACGAAATCGCGATTACCCGAGGACTTGACCTACGGGAATCAGAGGAATCGAATGCGGACCGTGGGTTGGGCGGGTCAGCGCCGGGCAGGCTCGCCCGCGGAGAGATCCTGCAGGCCGAGAACCTCGACGAGGGCGAGTCGCTCGGCGTCGTCACTGCCCGGTTTGGCGGTGAACAGGGCGACGCGCAGGTCGCCCCCGTGGATGGTCAGAATGTCGAGGTCCAGCCGCAGCGGCCCAACCTGGGGATGCACGATCATCACGCGGTGTACCCCGTGGGCGGTGACCGGGGCACCGCTCCACGCCTGGTCGAACGCGCTGCTCGTCGAGCGCAGTGCGGCGACCAGCTCGGCCAGCTCACGATCCGACGGGTAGCGGGCGACGGTGGTACGCAGGTCCGCAACGAGGGAGGCCCGGTAGCGCTCGGCGTCAGCGGGGTCCTCGATGCAGTGGTTGATCCCGGTGAACTCGCGCCAGGCCAGGTTGCGCTCCCGGCCGCGCGCCGCGCTCGGGTCACCGAACAGCGCGGCCCATGAAGGGTTC
>DATAYB010000060.1:0-1629 GCA_036272795.1 Pseudonocardia sp. | reverse complement strand
CCACTGGGCAGGGTGACGCCACCGGTACAGGGGATCACGATCCCGGTCAGGAACCCGTTGGTCACCAGCAGCCGGATCACGTCCGCCACCTCCGCCGGCTCACCCACCCGGCCGACCGGGGTGGCGGCCGCGACGTCGGCGAACAGCCCGTCCCGCTGCTCGGTCGGCATCCCGTCCCACCACGGGGTGCGGACCACACCCGGCGACACCGCGTTGACCCGCAGCGGGGCCAGCTCGGCGGCCAGTGGCGGCACCATCGCCTGCAGCGCGCCGTTCACGGCGGCGAGCCCCGAAGTGCCGGGCATCGCCCCGCCGGCCGACGCCGCAGTGACCAGTGTGATCGACCCGTCCCGTCGCAGCACCGGCAGCGCCGCGCGCATGATCGCGTAGAACGGCCAGAACTTGCCGTCGAACGCGGCCGCCAGCTCGGTCCGTTCGAGCTCGGCGAGTGCGCCTGTACCCCGGCTGCTGCTCAGCGTGAGCACCAGGTGGTCGATCGGGGTGGAGTCGGCGAAGAACCTGTCGACCTGGTCCTGGTCGCCCCCGTCGAGCCGCCGCCCGCTGAACGTGCCGCCGTGGCGGGCCACCGCTGCGTCCACTTTCGCCTGGTCACGGCTGGCGATGACGACCTTGGCGCCGTCGGAGGCGAGCAGCGCGGCGGCCGCCTCGCCGATCCCGGAGCTACCGCCCACCACCACGATGTGTTCGCCGGCGATTGCCATGTCTGCTCCTTTATCGAGACTCATTGTCTCGACAAGAGTTGTCGAGACCAACGGTTTCGTCAAGGGATATGCTCCACCAATGCCAGCTCCGAGACCGGCGCCTGTGCCGAGCACCGGTGCCCGATCCGAGACCGAACCGAGGGCGCACACCGGGCGCCGGCGCAACGAGGCGACCCGGCATGCGGTGCTCACGGCGGCGGTCCGGTTGCTGCGCGACGCCGACCACGGGCCACTCACACTGCCGGTCATCGCGGCGGCGGCCGGCGTCGGCAAGCAGACGGTGTACCGCTGGTGGTCCACGCCGGGGGAGGTGCTGCTGGAGGCGCTGGCCGAGCAGGCGAGCGCGCAGGTGCCTACGCCGGACACTGGCAGCCTCGACGGCGACCTGCGGGTCTTCCTGCAGAGCTCGTTGCGTGGTGCCGCCGACCCGGCGACCGCCCCGGTGCTGCGCGGGCTGGTCAGGGAGGCTGCGCGTGACGAGCAGGCGGCGGGGCTGATGCGCACCTTCACCGCGACCCGCCGTGCCGCGCTGCGCCGGCTGCTGCTCCGGCACGCCGACCGGTTCGCCCCCGATGTCGACGTGGACCTGCTGGTCGACCAGGCCTACGGGCTGCTCTGGTACCGGCTGCTGATCGGTCACGCGCCCCTGGACGACGACACCGCCCGCCGCCTCGCCGAGGGGCTGGTCGCGGCGGCGGTCGGCGGCGTTGCCCCGCCCGGTTAGGCTGGGGGGGTGTCGAGGATCGTCGTGTTTGACTACGGCTCTGGCAACCTGCGCTCGGCCGAGCGGGCGTTGCGCCGGGTCGGTGCCGACGTCACCGTGACCGCCGACGTGGACGCTGCGCTCGACTCCGACGGCCTGGTCGTGCCAGGGGTCGGCGCGTTCGCCGCCTGCATGGAGGGGCTG
>DATAYB010000059.1:0-11817 GCA_036272795.1 Pseudonocardia sp. | reverse complement strand
ACTTCGCACGGCGTGCCTTCACTTCGCACAGTCTGCGGAGTATGCGAAGTGACGGGACGGTGTGCGAAGTGGAGTTGGGCGCGGTGGTGGGGGCGGCGTGCGCCGGGTGGGGCGGTGTGCGTCGGGTGGGGCGGAGGCAGCGTCGATGCGGGCGGCCGTGGTGGCGGCTGCCTCGGCCGCGCCGCTGCCCGGGATGGCGTCGGCGACCGTGCGGCGAGCGAGCAGGGACTCCTCCGGTCGGCCGGGCCGGGAGCGACTCGATCCGACTCTCCGGTCCTCTCCATCACCATCCACAAGACGCCGCTCCGGAGCGGCGTCTTGGAACTGATCACCTAGTCCGGGCTCGGGGCGGCGTCGGCGGCGTGCGAGGGGCGGAGAACAGCTGAGGCGTCGGTGACGCGCAGCTGGCGTTCGGCGAACCGGAACAGGGCGGCTGGGCGGCCGCCCGCAGGGCCGGGGGGAGCGGTCCGTCCGGTGGGCAGCAGGACGCCGCGGCGGGCGAGCACGCGTTGCAGGTTGGTTGCCGAGACCGGGTGGCCGAGCGCGCTCACGTAGAGATCGCGCAGCGCGGAGATGGAGAACTCGGCGGGCGCCAGCGCGAAGCCCAGGTTCGTGTACGAGAGCTTGGCGCGCAGCCGGTCGCGGGCGACCCGGACGATCGTCGCGTGGTCGAACGCCGTCTCGGGCAGGTCGGCCACCGGATGCCAGCGAGTGTCGTGCGGCACAGCGGGATCCGCGTCACACGGCACGAGGCCGAGGAACGCGGTCGCGACGAGCCTGATGCCGGGCACCCGGTGCGGCTCGCTGAACACGCCGAGCTGTTCCACGTGGGCGACTTCGCGCACGTCCACCTTGTCCGCGAGCTGGCGCAGCACCGAGGTCTGGACGTCCTCCGTGTCGCCAAGGGCCCCGCCTGGCAGTGCCCAGCGCCCCGAGTCGGGCTGTTGCGCGCGTTGCCAGAGCAACACCTGAAGGGTGTCCTCGCGGATCTGGAGGACGGCGGCCAACACTTCGTGTCCCGTTTCCGTTTTCCTGCTGGTAACATCGCCCATAGTTTTCGATTGTAAGGCGAAAACCAGATGACCCTACAAGCGGGGGTACCCGGCCGGTTCGGCCGGGGAGGAGGAACGATGTCGATCAGCGAGTTGACGGCCCCTTCGGTCCGCGCGGACTGGGCTGACCAGGTCAGACGGTTGGCGCGGGAGCGGGACGCGGTGGTGCTGGCGCACAACTACCAGCTGCCCGAGATCCAGGACGTGGCGCACCACACCGGGGACTCGCTGGCGCTGTCACGCATCGCGGCCGCCGCCGAGGAGTCCACCATCGTGTTCTGCGGGGTGCACTTCATGGCCGAGACGGCGAAGATCCTCGCCCCCGACAAGACGGTGCTCATCCCCGACGCCGCCGCCGGCTGCTCGCTGGCCGACTCGATCACCGCCGACCAGCTGCGGGAGTGGAAGGCGGAGCACCCGGATGCCGTCGTGGTGTCGTACGTGAACACCACCGCCGAGGTGAAGGCCGAGACCGACATCTGCTGCACCTCGTCGAACGCCGTCGAGGTCGTCGAGTCCATCCCGGCAGACCGTGAGGTCCTGTTCCTACCCGACCAGTTCCTCGGCGCGCACGTACGGCGGGTCACCGGGCGGGACAACGTGCACGTCTGGGCGGGGGAGTGCCATGTGCACGCCGGCATCAACGGCCCCGAGCTGACCGCGCGAGCCGCCGAGGACCCGACGGCCGACCTGTTCATC
Source organism: Pseudonocardia sp. (assembly GCA_036272795.1). Taxonomy (GTDB): domain Bacteria; phylum Actinomycetota; class Actinomycetes; order Mycobacteriales; family Pseudonocardiaceae; genus Pseudonocardia. Next base: position 10,066 of record DATAYB010000059.1, on the reverse strand, counting down.
CACCCGGAGTGCGGCTGCGCCACGTCGGCTCTGTACCTGGCCGGCACCGGCGCCGTCGAGCCCGAGCGGGTCAAGATCCTTTCCACCGGCGGCATGCTGGACGCCGCCAGGGCCACCCGCGCGAAGTCCGTACTGGTGGCCACCGAGATCGGCATGCTGCACCAGCTGCGGTTGGCCGCCCCGGAGGTCGACTTCCGCGCGGTGAACGAGCGGGCGTCCTGCCGGTACATGAAGATGATCACCCCGGAGAAGCTGCTGCGCGCCCTGGAGGAGGGCCGCGACGAGGTGACCGTCGACCCGGTCACCGCCGAGCGGGGTCGCGCCGCCGTCGAGCGGATGATCTCGATCGGGCGCTCCGGCGGTGGGGAGTGAACGCCCCGGTCTGGGAGGCGACCGCCGACCTGGTCGTCGTCGGCAGCGGTGTCGCCGGGCTGACCGCCGCGATCGAGGCCGCCGAGTGGGGCCTGCGGGTGCTCGTGGTCAGCAAGGACACTGCCGACGCCGGCTCGACCCGGTGGGCCCAGGGCGGCATCGCCGTGGTGCTGGAGGACGGCCACGAGCCCGGTGACACGGTGGACCGGCACGTGGCCGACACCCTCGCCGCGGCGGGCGGGCTGGCCGACGAGGCAGCGGTGGCCGCTATCCTCGCCGACGGCCCGGCGGCCGTGGCCGCGCTGCGCGCCCGGGGAGCGGTGTTCGACCCCGCGCCCACCGGCGGCCTTGCGCTCGCACGGGAGGGTGGTCACACCGCGTTCCGGGTGGTGCACGCGGGCGGCGACGCCACCGGGGCCGAGGTGGAGCGCGCGCTGCTGGCGGCGGTGTGGGGTCGCCCCTCCGGCGTCCCGATGCTCACGGGCCACGTCGCGGTCGACGTCCTGACCGACGGCGGCCAGGTGACCGGGCTGATCGTGCTCGACGACGCCGGCCGGCCCGGCATGGTGCGCACCCCTTCGGTGCTGCTGGCCACCGGGGGGTACGGCCAGCTGTTCGCCAGCACGACCAACCCTGAGACCTCCACCGGCGACGGGGTGGCGCTCGCGCTGCGTGCCGGTGCGGTGGCCGCCGACCTGGAGTTCGTCCAGTTCCACCCGACCGTGCTCTACACCGGGCCGGGCGCGCGGGGACGGCGGCCGCTGGTCACCGAGGCGGTGCGCGGACACGGCGCGGTGCTGGTCGACAGCGGTGGCAAGCGCGTGATGGCAGGGGAGCACCCGCTCGAGGACCTGGCACCGCGCGACGTGGTGTCGGCGGCCATCACCCGCCGGCTGGCCGCGACCGCCACCCCGTGTGTGTACCTCGACGCGACTGCGCTGGCCGACTTCCCGGCGCGTTTCCCGACGGTGTATGCGGCCTGCGCGGCCATCGGGGTGGACCCGCTGCGCGACCCGATCCCGGTCAGCCCGGCGGCGCACTACTCCTGCGGCGGCGTGCTCACCGACGACGCCGGCCGGACGGCGGTGACCGGGCTCTACGCGGCCGGCGAGGTGGCCCGCACCGGCCTGCACGGGGCCAACCGGCTGGCGTCGAACAGCCTGCTGGAGGGCCTGGTGATGGGGCGGCGCGCGGCGCGCGCGGCGGCCGGCGACCTGGCCGGACCCCGTCCTCTGCTCGCCGCCGACCCGGCGCTCGAGCTGGCCGCCCGCCCGATCGCCGACCGGGACCTGGTGCAGCGCGCCATGACCGCCGGCGCCTCGATCGGCCGGGACGGCGCCGGGCTGGCCGCCGCCTCGGACGCGATCGAGTCGGCCGTCGAGGTGGCGACGCCGACGGGCCGCGCCGGTGTGGAGGACGCCGCCCTCACGCTGCTCGCCCAGGCGGTGCTCGCGGCGGCCGGCACCCGGACCGAGAGCCGGGGCTGCCACGTGCGCACCGACTACCCGCGCACCGACGACACCTACCAGCGCAACAGCCTGCTGGTGACCCTGGTCGACGGGCGGCCGGTGATGCGCGCGGCGGAGAGCTCGCGGGCGGGTGCCGCATGACCCGGCCGCCTCTACCGGCCATCCCGCCGCAACGGGCCATCCTGCTCCGACCGCCGTGGTCGACCAGTCGTATCGAGGAGGAAGCATGAGTGCCGCAGTGGACACCGGGCTGGTCCCGGACGCCGAGGACCTGGCCAGGGTGGTGGCCACGGCGCTGGCCGAAGACCTGCGCTACGGCCCGGACGCCACGACCGCCGCGACCGTGCCACCGGACCAGGTGGCGACCGCCGAGTTCACGCCACGGGTACCCGGGGTGCTGGCCGGGGTGCCGGCGGTTCGCGCCGTGCTGGACTCGGTGCTCGGGGCGGACGGCTACGAGGTGCTCGACGAGCGCCCGGACGGTTCGCGGCTGGTGCCCGCGGTGCCGGCACTGCGGGTCCGCGCCCACGTCCGGGGCCTGCTCACGGCGGAGCGCACCGCGCTGAACCTGCTCTGCCACCTGTCCGGGGTGGCGACCGCCACGGCGGCCTATGTGGACGCGGTGACCGGCACCGGCGCCACGATCCTGGACACCCGCAAGACATTGCCGGGCCTGCGGCTGCTGCAAAAGTACGCGGTGCGCTGCGGCGGTGGCCGCAACCACCGGATGGGTCTCGGCGACATGGTCCTGATCAAGGACAATCACGTGGTGGCCGCCGGCTCGGTGACCGCCGCGCTCGCCGCCGCCCGTGCCGCCGCCCCTGACCTGCGCCGCGAGGTGGAGGTCGACACCCTCGACCAGCTCGACGAGGCACTGGTGGCCGGCGCGGAGCTGGTGCTGCTGGACAACTTCACGCCCGCACAGTGCGCCGAGGCGGTCCGACGGCGGGCGGCGCGGGGGTCGGCGACGGAGTTCGAGGTCTCCGGCGGGCTCTCGCTGCCGGTGGCGCGGGAGTATGCGGCGACCGGCGTGGAGTTCCTGTCGGTCGGCGCGCTGACCCACTCGGTCACGGCGCTGGACCTGGGTCTGGACCTGCGCGCGGAGTAGCCCGCGGTTGGTGGCGGCGGTGCGCGCGTCAGCTGCTCGCGCGCACCGCCATCGCCGGGGAGGAGATGAGCTCGGCGGCCAGCGTGCGGGTACTGACCGCCCGTTTCTCGCGGTTGCGCAGCTCGGCGTAGGTGACGAGGTTGACGGCGACCTGGAACACGAGGGCGGGGATCATCACGACGGCCTGCAGGATCGCGGTGACCAGCCCGGCCCCGATCACCGCGGCCACACCGGAAACGATCAGCCCGGCCGCGATGCTGTAGCCGAGGTAGATCAGCGCGGCGACGAGCATCCGCCCGCACGTGGCCACGAACCGGCCCCTGATCAGCTCGCGGCACCGCGAGATCCCGGCCCGGTCGAGCAGCACCACGCCGAACAGCGAGGAGAACACGGTCACCCCGACCAGCACACCGAGCGCGGTGGCGGCGAGCGCACCGACCGCGACCAGTGGGCCGATGTGCAGGAGGATGCCCGGCAGTACGGGAACGGCGGTGACCAGCACGAGCATGAGCCCGCCGAGCAGCGTCCAGCCGATGAACGGCAGGATCCTCGGCACGGCGAAGCCCAGGGCGGCACCGGTCGAGGTCGGCTGATCGACGGCGCGGCGCAGCACGAGGAAGAACCCGGCCCCTTCGTACAGTGCGCCCGCCACGAGCAGCAGCACCACGAAGATCAGCATGATGGGCAACATCCGCCCGAACACGATCTCGAACGCGGCTCCCGGTCCGACGGCGCCAGTGGGTGAAGTGGCGGCAGCCTCGGCAAACCGCTGCCGGAGTTGCTCCGGACTCTGCCGGACGGCGTTGAGCGCGACCAGGTAAGCAGCCGTGACCACCACCGGCCCGGCGGCCAGCGTCGCCAGCCGTCCGAACTCCCGCCGGCACAGCCCGAAGACCCGCCCGAACCAGCCGCCAAATGTCCTGGGTACCAACGGATCGATCAGCATCAGACACCCCCGGGAATCGAACGGTCCCGATCCGGGAGGATGGACACACTCATGCCGTCCGCTGCCCGCCACGGTCGAACAATCATGATCGGACGCTAGCGGCCCGTGGGCCACACCGTGGCCGTTTGGGAAAAATGCCCCTGTACGGGGAGGACCGTGTGGTTCTGGTGGCCAGGTACCCGCCAGCAATGGTGACCAACTGATTCCGGCATGACTGAGGCGCGTTCGTGCCAACGGCAAGAAGAAATTGCCCGGCTTGCCGGCCCTCGCACACCGTGTTCGGTTCTCGCACACGGTCTAGGTATGCCACACACGCGTTCTGACTCGTGTGCCGCATCTGGACGACGGGTGCCGAGCATGGCTGTAGGGAATCCCCTGATGGTGTCGGTTATTCGTAGTCGGAACGAGCGGGGACGAGGGCCATCAGGTCATGACTCCGACGAACACTTGTTTTTGTATCGTCATGCTCCAGGGATCGACGTCACTATCTGCCCGCACCCGTAGAACGTAGCCATCGGTCAGAAGAAACAGGGGGTCGTTCGCGTTGGCTGACGATTGCTCAACAGCGACGATCGATGATCCGATAAGGTCCCACAGCTTGTCCGATATCGCCTCTGTCTCAGCGGCGTCGTCCTCTTCCATTTGATCGGGATCGAGGAGCATCTCACCGTTGCGTAGCAATTGCCAGGAGCACAAGATTCCCAACGACCATCGATCACCCGCGATGACGGCTATGAGATCGGCGTATTCAACTCGTTCAATCCGAAGCGGGCCGGCAGCGCGTACCGCCTCGGAGAGGTGGGGAATTACCGCCCAAGTTCCACGTGGGTTCTCGATCGTATGTACTCCTTACGCCCGGGCTTTGACATCCCGCGTGGCGGCTGAACAGGCTTTCCGGTGAATGGGCTGATGGCCTTTTCATCTGAGTTCGTGAACGACGCTCGCGAGGGTGCAGGTCCTGAAGGGTCCATAACCCTAGCATGTGATCCATCGGGGAGCGTGTAGTCGGTTCCAGGTGATCGTGTCGGTGTATGAGGGAATCCGGCTCCTTGGAAACCATCTTCCAGCCGGGACTTACTCGTCGGAACAACCGTGCCGTTCTGGTCGGCGATGAAATCCGGTCGAAGTTTCTTGGCTGTCTCTTCGGCAGGTGCCAGCTCTTTGGCGCCCTTGCTCAGCTCGCTGACCGCCTTGGCGCCCTTGGCGGCCAGGCGGGCGCCGATCACAGCGTCGCCGGCGACCGGGATCATCCCGGCAGCGGAGATGCCAGCGTCGGCCCAGTCTCCTTCCGTGGCGTGCCAGACGGCATTGGCACCGTTCGCGACCTCCTGGATGCCCGGGATCATGCCGGCACCGTCGAGCGCGGTGTGTCCAGCTTCCTTCCAGGTGGCCGCAGAGAGTTCAGACGTCGTGCCCGAACCCGCCGCCTGGGCCGGTCGGGGAGCGGGGCACGCCGCGCCACCGGAGCCGCAGAGCACCTCCTGCTGCGCGTCGCTGCCCGCGTTCGCCGTGCTGGCGGGGACGGGGGCCGGGCCGGGTGCACAGGCCGCGCCCTTCGCGCCGCACGCGGCCTGGGTGGCGGCCGTCTGGGTGGTCGGGATCGGGTGCGGGGGACCGCCGGGCTGCGGGGTGAGCGGCGGGGCAGCGCCGGGCGGTGCGGGATGTGGCGGTGCGGCCGCGGCTGCCTGTTCGGGCTGGCCCGCCTTTGCCGGGGCGGCCCGGGGCGCCGCGCCGGGTTGTGCGGGCGCGCCTGCGCGGGCGACCGGTGGGGGAGTTCCGGGGTGCGTTGCGGGCGGCGGGGTGTCGTTGGCCGGAGCGGCGGAGTTGTTCGGGGCGGGATTCCGCGCCGGCTTCGCTCCCGCGTCCGTCGGGCCGCTATGGGACGCCGCCGCTTCGGGCTTCGGGGCCGTGGCGGGCTTCGGTGCACTGTCGCCCGAACCGGACGGCTCGTTGCCCTTGCCAGGCTTCGGCGCCGGCGAGCCGGATGACCCGGACTCGCTCGATGAGCTCGAGGCCGCTTTCGGCTTCGGGGCCGGACCGCTGCCTCCTCCCGAGTTGCCGCCGCTCGGCCCGCCGGCCACCCCGGTCAGCGGGTTCAGCAGGGCGACCGGGCGCACCATCCCAACCGTGTCGCCGGGCGCGGGCGGCACATTGGCGCGCCGAGGCCCACGACGAGGCCGATGGCCAGCAGGGGAGCCAGTCCGGCGATCCGCCGAGCCGTTCCCAGGAGTAACACACGGAGCATCGCCCCCGGGCGCGGCTCCGGCTCGTGACGCATGATCGGATGGTTCGCGGACGGCCCGCTGGGCGTGGCGCTTTGATCCGCGGTCACCCGATCGGGTGATCATCAGCGGCCTTCTAGAATTCGAACCATGCTGACCCGGATCGACCTGCGTGACGGCCTGCCGCCGATCGCGGCGCTGCGTGCGCTGCTGCCCCGAGCCGAAGTGGATGTGGACGCCGTCCTCGAGCGGGTGCGGCCCATTGTGGCGGCGGTCGCGGAGCGGGGTACCGAGGCCGCGTTGGAGTTCGCGGAGCGGTTCGACAAGGTCCGCCCGGCCACCGTGCGGGTGCCGGCCGCCGAGCTGGGCCGCGCGCTGCGCGAGCTCGACCCGGCCGTGCGTGACGCGCTGCAGACCTCGATCGACCGGGCCCGGCTGGTGCACGCCGACCAGCGCCGTGAGGAGGTCGTTACCAAGGTCACCGATGGTGGCACGGTCACCGAGCGGTTCGTGCCGGTCCGCCGTGTCGGGCTGTACGCCCCCGGCGGGCTCGCCGTGTACCCCTCCAGCGTGGTGATGAACGTCGTCCCGGCGCAGGAGGCCGGGGTGGAGTCGCTGGTGGTGTGCTCGCCGCCGCAGTCGGAGTTCGGCGGCCTGCCGCACCCGACGATCCTGGCCGCCGCCGCGATGCTCGATGTCGACGAGGTGTGGGCGGTCGGGGGTGCGCAGGCGATCGCGTTGTTGGCGTACGGCGGTACGGATACCGACGGTGGCGAGCTGGAGCCGGTGGACGTCGTCACCGGGCCGGGCAACATCTACACGACTGCGGCGAAGCGGCTGCTGCGTGGCCTGATCGGGATCGACGCCGAGGCCGGCCCTACCGAGATCGCCATCCTCGCCGACCACACGGCCGATCCCGTGCACGTCGCAGCGGACCTGATCAGCCAGGCCGAGCACGACCCCTCGGCGGCGTCCGTGCTGGTCACCGACTCCACCGAGCTGGCCCACGCGGTGGATGTCGAGCTCGAGCGCCAGGTCGCGGCGACGAAGCACACCGAGCGGATCGGTACGGCGTTGACCGGGCGGCAGTCCGGCACTGTGCTGGTGGCCGACATCCCCGACGGCGTCAAGGTCGTGGACGCCTACGCCGCGGAGCACCTGGAGATCCAGACCGAGCGTGCTCCGGAGGTGGCGCGGCGGGTGCGCAACGCCGGCGCGATCTTCGTGGGGCCGTGGGCGCCGGTATCCCTGGGGGACTACTGCGCCGGCTCCAACCACGTGCTACCCACCGGCGGCTGCGCCCGGCACTCTGGCGGGTTGAGTGTGCAGACCTTCCTGCGCGGTATCCACCTGATCGAGTACAGCGAGGATGCGCTGCGCGAGGTCGCCAGCCAGGTCATCACCCTCGCCACCGCGGAGGACCTGCCGGCACACGGCCAAGCCGTCAGCGCCCGGTTCCCGACCGAGGCCGGCCGATGAGCGTGCCCGGGGCCGACGTCACGCTGGACCAGCTGCCGCTGCGCGACGACCTGCGCGGCCGCACCCCGTACGGCGCGCCGCAGCTGGACGTGCCGGTCCGGCTGAACACCAACGAGAACCCGTTCCCACCACCGCCGGAGCTGGTCGCCGAGCTGACCACCGAGGTCGGCCGGGTGGCCGCCGAGCTGAACCGCTACCCCGACCGGGACGCCGTCGCGCTGCGCACCGCGCTGGCCGGGTACCTGTCGCGGGACACCGGCGTGGCGCTGGACACGAAGAACCTGTGGGCGGCGAACGGGAGCAACGAGATCCTGCAGCAGGTGCTGCAGGCGTTCGGGGGCCCGGGGCGCACCGCGCTGGGCTTCGAGCCGTCGTACTCGATGCACCCGATCATCGCCTCCGGGACCCGCACCGAGTGGGTGCCCACCCCGCGCCGCGCCGACTTCAGCCTGGACGCCGCCTCGGCCGCCGAGATCCTCGCCGAGCGAGCACCGGACCTCGCCTTTGTGACCAGCCCGAACAACCCCACCGGTGGCTCGATCGAGCCGGACGACCTGGCCACGTTGATCGAGGCGGCGCCCGGCATGATCGTCGTGGACGAGGCCTACGCGGAGTTCTCCGACCGGCGCAGCTCCGTCTGCCTGCTCGCCGAGTACGGCCACAAGCTGATCGTCAGCCGCACGATGAGCAAGGCGTTCGCGTTCGCGGGCGGGCGGCTGGGCTATCTGGCGGCCGCGCCGGCGGTCGTGGACGCGTTACAGCTGGTCCGGCTGCCGTACCACCTGTCAACGCTGACCCAGGCGGCTGCTCGCGTGGCCCTGCGGCACGCCGACGCGACGCTCGCACTGGTCGCGGTCTTGCGCAAGGAGCGAGAACGAGTCGTCGCGGCCCTAGCGGCGTTCGGTTATCAGGTGGTACCCAGTGACTCGAACTTTGTGCTGTTTGGTCACTTCGACGACGCAGTGGCTGCCTGGCGTGCTTTCCTGGACCGTGGCGTGCTGATCCGGGATGTGGGCATCCCGGCGCACCTGAGGGTGAGCATCGGAACCCCCGAGGAGAACGACATCTTTCTGCAGGTTGCCAAGGAGATTGCATCGTGAAGGTGAACGGCACCCGGACCGGCCGGGTGGAACGGATCACAAAGGAGTCCTCGGTACTCGTCGAGCTCGACCTCGACGGCACCGGGCGCACCGAGATCAGCACGGGGGTGCCGTTCTTCGATCACATGCTGACGGCGCTCGGCAAGCACGGCGCGCTCGACCTGGGGGTCCGCGCCACCGGCGACCTCGAGGTGGACGTGCACCACACGGTGGAGGACGTCTCCATCGTGCTCGGCCAGGCCGTGCGTGCCGCGCTCGGTGAGAAGGCCGGCATCCAGCGGTTCGGGGACTCCTGGATCCCGATGGACGAGGCGCTGGCCCAGGCCGTCGTCGACGTCTCCGGCCGGCCGTACTGCGTGCACACCGGCGAGCCCGAGTCGATGGCCGGCTTCGTGATCGGCGGTCACTACCCGACCGTGCTCAACCGGCACGTCTTCGAGTCGCTGGCCTTCCATGCGGAGCTCGCGCTGCACGTGCGGGTGCTGGGCGGCCGCGACCCGCACCACATCACCGAGGCCGAGTTCAAGGCCGTCGGCAGGGCCCTGCGCGCCGCCGTCGCCCCGGACGACCGGATCACCGGCATCCCCTCCACCAAGGGCGTCCTCTGACTCACCGCCCGTCCCCGGCGGCCGGGCCCTTTCCCGCGAGGTCAGGGCGACTTGCGGATTCCGTCAGAGCCTCAGTGCACCACTGGGCAGGGTGACGCCACCGGTACAGGGGATCACGATCCCGGTCAGGAACCCGTTGGTCACCAGCAGCCGGATCACGTCCGCCACCTCCGCCGGCTCACCCACCCGGCCGACCGGGGTGGCGGCCGCGATGTCGGCGAACAGCCCGTCCCGCTGCTCGGTCGGCAGCCCGTCCCACCACGGGGTGCGGACCACACCCGGCGACACCGCGTTGACCCGCAGCGGGGCCAGCTCGGCGGCCAGTGGCGGCACGAGCAGGCGGCGGAGCTGATGCGCACCTTCACCGCGACCCGCCGTGCCGCGCTGCGCCGGCTGCTGCTCCGGCACGCCGACCGGTTCGCCACCGATGTCGACGTGGACCTGCTGGTGGACCAGGCCTACGGGCTGCTCTGGTACCGGCGGCTGATCGGTCACGCGCCCCTGGACGACGACACCGCCTGCCGCCTCGCCGAGGGGCTGGTCGCGGCGGCGGTCGGCGGCGTTGCCCCGCCCGGTTAGGCTGGGGGGGTGTCGAGGATCGTCGTATTTGACTACGGCTCAGGCAACCTGCGCTCGGCCGAGCGGGCGTTGCGCCGGGTCGGTGCCGACGTCACCGTGACCGCCGACGTGGACGCTGCGCTCGACTCCGACGGCCTGGTCGTGCCAGGGGTCGGCGCGTTCGCCGCCTGCATGGAGGGGCTG
>DATAYB010000058.1:0-11482 GCA_036272795.1 Pseudonocardia sp. | reverse complement strand
GCGGTGCTCGTCGCGGCGGCGGATGCGGCGTCCGGGAGCGGCGGCTACCGGCAGCTGCGCTCGGAGCTGCGCCAGATCTCGGCGCTGCCCGTCTCGCAGCTGCGCGTGCGGGCCGACGGTGTGGCCAGGGACGTGCGCGAGCTGGACGCCCGGATCCAGCAGGCCAACTGGAGTGTCGAGCTGGCCGACTAGCGCCCCGTCGGTGACCGGTCGCTGGTCGGCCGGCCGCCGAGGGGCCCGGGGAAGGATGCGGGAGCAGGTAACCCGACGGGGAGCGGGCACACCCCCGACGGGCTGACGGGTTAATTTCAGTCCATTGCTGGTGTGCGAAGGGCAGCACAGAGCTTCGACTCCTCTACTCACAACGCAGCCCAGTACCGCGCACAAGTGAGCAGTGCATCGTCACCGCACATCACCACGTGTCGGCCCCGTCCGGTGAGGGTGGGTCAGGGGACCCGCATCCTTCCCCTCCGGGTCTTGTCGAGGTCATTGACGCTCATTGATTATTGGACCCAGTTGTGGTCCTATAGTCAGAATTCCCAGCGTGAGGGAGAGCGTCATGGACGAGACGAAGTCCCCGGCCACCAGTGCGCCCGCCGACCCGGTCGACGGTCCCGACCTGGTTGGCGCTTCCGACCTGGTTGGCGCTTCCGACCCGGTTGGCGCTTCCGACCCTGGCGACAGCACCGGGCACGGGTTGCGCGCGGGCGCGGTCAGCCTGCCGCAGAGCGTGATCTTCTCGGTGGCGTCCTCGGCGCCCGGGCAGGCCACGGCGGTCACCATCGCGGTCCTGGTGGCCGCGTCTGCCTATGCCGGCGGGCTCGCAATCCTGATCACCACGCTGCCCATGCTGGCCATCGCGTTCTCCTACCATCGGCTCAACATGTGGTCGCGGGACTGCGGCGGCTCGTACATGTGGGTCGGCCGGGCGATCAACCCGTACGTCGGGTTCATGGTCGGCTGGACGATGCTCGTCGGCTACGTGCTCGGCACGGTGGCCGACATCCTGCCGATCGGCCCCGCGGTGCTCAGCTTCATCGGGCTGCCCGCCGACAGCGCGATCGGCTCGCTGATCACCGTGGCGGTGGCGGGCTCGGTGGTCGTCGGCACGGCCGTGGTCGGCGTGCAGGTCACCGCGCGGTTCCAGATGATCATCGCCGGCATCGAGTACGTCATCCTGCTGACGTTCTGCGGGATCGGTATCTACCGCGTCTACTTCGAGCACGCGCCGGGCACGGTGCGCCCGAGCTGGGAGTGGCTGTCGCTGTCCGGTGTCGGCGGGCAGGGCAGCCTGGTGGCCGGCATGCTGATCACCGTCTACCTGTTCACGGGCTGGGACAGCGCGCTCTACCTCAACGAGGAGACCGCCCGCCCCGAGCGCAACCCCGGGCTGGCCGCGATCATCTCGGTGGTCATCCTCGGCGGCTTCTACGCGCTGCTGGAGCTCGCGCTGCAGGGTGCCGCGCCGCCCGCGCAGCTACAGGCACACGGCGGCGACGCACTGACGTTCCTCGCCTCGCGGCTGGTCGGCGACGGCTGGGCCCGGTTCATGTCGCTCGCGGTGATCCTCTCGGTGCTCGGTACCACGCAGGCGTTCCTCGTCAGTGCCGCCCGGATCTCGTTCTCGATGGGTGGCGACCGAGTGCTGCCCGCCGCGTTCGGCCGGCTGCACCCGAGGTTCCGCACCCCGGCGTTCGCCACCGTGCTGTTCGGCGGCGTGATGATCGTGGCGACCTGGCTCTACGTGCTCTCCTCGTCCATCTCGAAGGCGTTCGACGTGGTCGTCTCGATCACCGGGGTGCTGTTCGCCGCGTTCTACGCCGCGACCGGGCTGGCTACGGCGATCTACTACCGCGCGCTGGCCAGGCGCGGTATCGGCGGGCTGTTCTCGTCGGTGCTGCTGCCGGTCGGCGGGGCGGCCGTGCTGGCCTGGATCGTGGTCCGCTCGATCGCCGGGTTCGACGCGATGACGCTGTGGTCGGTCGTCGGGGCGACCGCGCTGGGCGTGCTCATGCTCGGTATCGCCGTGCGGCGGTACCGCTCGCCGTTCTTCCGACTGCCGCGCGAGGCCCATCAGCCCGCGCCGCCGGAGGGAGAGCTCCGCTGACCGGGCCGGGAGGGGGGCCGGTCATCGGCATCACCTGCTACGCCGAGCCGGTGTCCTGGGGACACTGGCTCGGCGTAGCGGGCTGTCTGCTGCCGCGTGACTACGTGAGCAAGGTTGGAGTGGGCCGGTGGGGTGGCGGTGCTCGTACCGCCCCGGCCGGGGGCCGACGCGAGCTGGGCCTCCGCTGTGCTGAACCGCCTGGACGGGCTCGTGCTCGCGGGCGGGCCCGACCTCGCGCCGGCCCGCTACGGCAGCCCCGCGCACCCGGCCGTCCAGCCCGCGCAGCACGACCGGGACGCCGCCGAGCTGGCACTGTGTACCGCGGCCGTGGCGGGTGGCGTGCCGATGCTGGGCATCTGCCGGGGCATGCAGGTGATGGCGGTCGCCGCGGGCGGACTGCTCGAGCAGCACGTGCCGGATGTCGTCGGCCACGCCGGGCACGCGCCGGCGCCGGCGCGCTACGGCCGGCACCCCGTGCGGCTGGCCTCGGGTTCCCGGCTGGCCGGCATCCTCGGAGAGTGTGTCGACGTACCGAGCTACCACCACCAGGCCGTGCTCCGGCATCCCGGTTACCTGGCCGCAGGCTGGGATCCGGGCGACGGCACGCTGGAGGCGATGGAGCACGCCGGTGACGCGTTCCGGCTGGCGGTGCAGTGGCACCCCGAGGTGTCCGACGACGGCCGGCTGTTCGAGGCGCTAGTCGCGGCCTGTGGCTGACGCTGTGAGGGTCGGAACCTAGAGGCGTTCGAAGGAGCGGTAGCGCTCCCAGTCGGTGACCTCGGTGGCGAACGCCTCCATCTCGACCTCGGCGGCGCGCACGTAGTGGTCGACGACCTCGTCACCGAAGGCGCTCCGGGCGGCTGCGCTGCCGGCGAAGAGGCGGGCGGCCTCGGCAAGGCCGGTGGGCACGCGGGGGCGGTCGCTGGTGTAGGCGTTGCCCGCCAGCGGCGGCTCCAGCGGCAGGCCGGCCTCGACGCCGAGCAGTCCGGCGGCGATGATCGCGGACACCGCGAGGTAGGGGTTGGCGTCGGCGCCGGGGGAGCGGTGCTCGAAGCGCAGCGACTCGTCGCGGCCCAGGGCGCGGAGCGCGCAGCTGCGGTTGTCCAACCCCCAGGCCGCCGCGGTCGGCGCGTAGCTGCCGGCGACGTAACGCTTGTAGGAGTTCACGTTGGGCGCGAAGAGCAGGGTGAACTCGCGCAGGTGGGCCAGTTGGCCGGCCAGGAAGTGCTCCATCAGCGGGGCGAAGCCGTGCGGCCCTTCCCCGGCGAACGCGGGCTCGCCGGCGGCGGTGCGCACGCTGAAGTGCAGGTGGCAGGCGTTGCCCTCGCGGCGGTTGAACTTGGGCATGAAGGTGGCACTCATCCCGTGCGCGGCGGCCAGCTGCTTCACCGCGAACCGGCCGACCGCCTGGTTGTCGCAGGCCGTCAGTGCGTCGGAGTAGCGCAGCACCAGCTCGTACTGGCCCACGTTCGCCTCGCTGACCACACACTCCAGCGGCACGTCGGCCTCGGCGAGGCAGCCGGTCAGCGCGCGCAGGAAGCTGCCGTCGGTATCGGTCTCGAGCAGGGCGAAGTCGTCACCGAAGTGCCCGGCCGGCTCGAGGTTGCGGTAGCCGGCCTGCCACGCGTCCCGGTACGAGGTGTTGAACAGCAGGAACTCCAGCTCGGCGCCCACGAACGCGGTCAGCCCGAGCTCGGCGAGCCGGCCGAGCTGGGCGCGCAGGATCTGCCGGGGCGACACGGCGACCGGCCGCCCGTCCCGCCACGCCAGGTCGGAAAGCACGAGCGCGGTGCCCGGCCGCCACGCCGCCCTGCGCAGGCTGTCCGGGTCGGGGCGCCGCACGAGGTTGCCGTAGCCGGTGCGCCAGGATGCGATCTCGTAGCCGTCCGGTGTGCTCATCTCGGCGTCGGTGGCCAGCAGGTAGCTCTGGCACTCCTGGCCGCCCTTGAGCACCTCGGCCAGGAAGAACTCCGCGCTCAGCCGCCGTCCCTGCAGCCGGCCCTGCAGGTCGACGGCGGCCAGCTCCACGGTGTCCACCTGACCGGTCCCGACCAGCTCGCGCAGTCGTGCGACGTCGAGGCGGCGGGCGTCGGACGACCACATGGGCTGCTCCACTCTGTCGGGGGTCGGGTCGTACCTCTAGCGGCTCGCGAGTTCCTTCTTCACGCGCTGCTCGACGGCGCGCACGGAGACGCGGTCGACGATCTCGTCCAGCTCGGCGTCGCTTGCCACGAAGGCCGGCGCGAGCAGTGTCTGGTCACCGGCGTAGCCGTCCCGGGTGGGCTGGGTGGAGTAGACGAGCAGCTCACGGTCCAGCGCCTCCTGGTCGATCTGGCCGGCCACCCCGAGCTCCGGATCCAGGAACGACTCGCCGTCCGAAGGGTCGACGTAGCTGATGCCCAGCAGGTAGCCGTGGCCGCGCACCTCGCGCACCATGTCGCAGTCGGCCAGCGCGACGGCCAGCGCCTCGCGCAGCTTCGGCCCCCGGTCGTTGACCCGTTCCACGAGCCCGTGGCGCTTCAGGTAGCCGAGCACGGCCAGCCCGACCGCACAGGACACCGGCGCGCCGTCCCAGGTGTGGCCCGGCTCGAAGGAGCGCGAGCCCTCGGCGACAGCCTGGTAGACGTGCTCGGCCACCAGCATGCCGCCGACCGGGGTGAACCCGGCGCCGAGCCCCTTCGCCGTGGTGATCACGTCCGGGGTGATCGGGGTGCGGTTCGCCGCGAACCAGCTGCCCGTGCGGCCCAGCCCCGTGACCACCTCGTCGAACCAGACCAGGAACCCGTACTCGCGGCGGCGGCGCTGCAGGCCGGCCCAGAACGCGGGCGGCGGGGTGTAGCCCGGCAGGGCGGCCGCGCTGACCGGCTCCAGCAGGAACGCGGCGACGTTGCCGGGGCCGACCTGGTCGAGCACGCGGTCCAGCTCGGCGAGCGCGGCTTGCCCGGTGGGGTCGGTGCGCCAGGTGGACGGCGGGATGTGCGGCTGCTGCTGGATGTAGGGCTGGTAGGGCGCCTGCAGTCCCGGGCGGCCGGTCAGCCCGAAGGTGGCGATGCTGGCGCCGTGGTAGGCCTGCGCCGGCGAGATCACCAGGTGTCGGGACGGCTCGCCGCGCTCCACGTGGTACGAGCGGACCATGCGGAGCGCGAGCTCGTTCGCCTCGGTGCCGCCCGAGGTGAAGTGCACGCGGCTGAACCCCTCCGGTGCGATGGTCATCAGCTCGCTGGCCAGCGCTTCCTGTGCCGGGCTCGTGGCGTGCACGTTGTAGATGAAGGAGACCTTCTCGGTCTGGGCGCGGGCGGCGTCCATGATCTCCGGGATGCCGCCGTGCCCGAGGCTCGTCACCATCGCGCCGCCGCTGACCGCGTCCAGGTAGGCCGTGCCGTTGGTGTCGTACAGCCAGACTCCCCGGCCACGCTCGATCAGCGGGTACGGCCGATCGAGCTCCCGGACGAACACGCTGGTCCGGTCGGCCCTCACAAAGGCTCGCTCCGCCATGACGTTCCTCCCGTTGCCCACTGGTCCCGTTAAAGGACCTCGATGTGGTCCTTTTTAGAGAGCGCGGAGGTCAGGTGTCAATGCCGTGCCGGGTTGGGGTGTTCGCCGCGGCAGGCTTTCCGTGATCATCAGGGCGAGAGGGCTGCTGGCGGCGTGATCAAACAGCCCTGTGGTCCTGATGATCACCAGGAGGGCGGGCGAGCCTGCCTGTGGTTACCGAACTCCACGTGAGGCAGGTTGTGCGGCCGAAGAACCTGCCTGGTGTGCAGCTCGGTAACGCTGGGCGGCTCTGAGTGCGCGCTAGCTGGAGCGGCGGAGCGGGCGGGCCGGGCGGTCGCGCAGTGACGTCAGGATCGTGTGCACGCTGGCACGGGTGCGGTCGACGTGCGCGTGCATGAGCTCGCCGGCCCGCTCGGCGTCGCGCTCGGCGAGGGCCGCGAGGATGGCGTCGTGCTCGTTGGCGGAGCGCCGGTGCTCGGCCTCGTCGTCGGGCAGCAGGGCGAGCACCGAGTTCAGGTGCAGCCGGGTCTGTTCGACGGCGTCGAGCAGGAAGCGGTTGCCGGCGGCCCTGGCGATCGCCAGGTGGAACGCCGTGTCCTCGCGCATGAACTCCGCGTCGCTGCGCGCCCGGCCGGAGCGGTCGGCCGCCGCGCCGATCTCCGCGAGCTGCGCCTCGGTGCGGTCGGCGGCGGCGATCCGGGCGGCGGCCGGCTCCACGACCAGCCGGTAGTCGATGGCCTCGGCGATCAGGTCGGCGGACTGCGCCACCTCGAGCACCCGGAAGTCGAGCGTGGTGGACTCGTCGTTCGGCGCGAGCACGAACGAGCCACCGGAGCGCCCCCGGCGGGTCTCGATCAGCCGGTCGGCCTCGAGCACCCCGATGGCCAGCTGCACGGTGCCCCGGCCGACGCCGAACATCCGCATCAGCTCGCGCTCCGGCGGCAGCGACTGGCCAGCGGCGATGATGCCCAGCCCGATCTGCCGGCGGATCTGGCCGGCGACGTACTCGTGGGCGCGCTGCTGCTCGATGACCTCGAAGCCTGGCGAGTCGTCCGCACCGGCTCGGGCCGGGTCATCCGGGTGCCGGGCAGCCATGCCAGGCATGATGCCACAGGTCGCGGACCGCTCCGGTGATCGACGCCCCACCTCGGCACCCTGGACGGCCCGGCCGCTGACCAGGCAGGATCACCGACGGCGCCGGGCCGCTTGACACTGCACCGGCGATCCCATCAAGATTGGACCACGTTTTGGTCCAATTCTGCCTGGAGGACCGCTGATGACGACGGCCACCGTAGACCTGATCAACCCGGCGACCGAGCAGCTGGTCGGTACCGTCGAGCTCACCTCGGCCGAGCAGACCGATGCGGCCATCGCGCGGGCACACGCCGCCTTCCCGGCCTGGCGCGACGTGGCACCGGGGGACCGGGCCCGGCTGCTGCGCCGGTTCGCCGACCTCGTCGACCGGGACATCGACCAGCTGGCCGAGCTGGAGGTGCGCAACTCCGGTCACACCATCGGCAACGCCCGCTGGGAGGCCGGCAATGTCCGCGACGTGCTGGAGTACTACGCGGCGGCCCCGGAGCGGCTCTCCGGCCGGCAGATCCCCGTGCCCGGCGGCATCAACCTGACCTTCAAGGAACCGCTCGGCGTGGTCGGCGTGATCGCGCCGTGGAACTTCCCGATGCCGATCGCCGGCTGGGGGTTCGCGCCCGCGCTGGCCGCCGGCAACACCGTGCTACTCAAGCCCGCCGAGCTCACCCCGCTGACCGCGCTGCGCCTCGGCGAGCTGGCTCAGGAGGCCGGTATCCCGGCGGACGTGTTCCAGGTGCTGCCGGGCAAGGGCACCGTGGTGGGGCAGCGGTTCGTCGGGCACCCGCTGGTCCGCAAGGTGGTGTTCACCGGCTCCACCGAGGTCGGCCGCACCGTGCTCGCCGGGTGTGCCGCGCAGGTCAAGCCGGCGACCCTGGAGCTCGGCGGCAAGTCCGCCAACATCGTGTTCGCGGACGCCGACCTGGCCATCGCGGCCGCCAGTGCCCCGGACGGCGCGTTCGACAACGCCGGCCAGGACTGCTGCGCGCGCTCCCGGATCCTGGTCCAGCGCACGGTGTTCGACCGGTTCCTGGAGCTGCTCGAGCCGGCCGTGACCGGGTTCCGGGTGCAGGACCCGACCCTGTCCACCGCGCAGATGGGTCCGCTGATCTCCGCCGCGCACCGGGACAAGGTGGCCAGCTACCTGCCCGACGGCGCGCCCGTGGCGTTCCGGGGCAGCACTCCGGACGGCGCCGGCTGGTGGTTCCCGCCGACGGTGCTGCTGCCGACCTCGGCTCAGGACAGGGCGGTCGTGGAGGAGATCTTCGGCCCGGTGCTCGTGGTACTGCCGTTCGAGGACGAGGCGGACGCGATCCGGCTGGCCAACGACAGTGACTACGGCCTCTCCGGGTCCATCTGGACGCAGAACCTGGGCCGTGCGCTGCGGGTGGCGCGGGGGGTGGAGAGTGGCAACCTGAGCGTGAACTCGCACTCGTCGGTGCGCTACTGGACCCCGTTCGGTGGCTACAAGCAGTCCGGCCTCGGCCGCGAGCTCGGTCCGGACGCCCTCGACGCGTTCACCGAGGTCAAGAACGTCTTCATCGCTCACTAGAGGGCTGGGCGGCCGCCTTGTCATGGCCTGGCGGCGGCCGCCGCGAGGGCCTGCCGGCAGGCTCGGATGGCCGGGTGCCGGCCCCGGCCGCGCCGCGCGACGGTGACCACGGTCCGCGCACCCTGGCCGGCGGGCAGCGGCCGCAGGGTGACGGTCGGCGGCCGGCCTCCCCACACGAGGTCGGGCAGCAGTGCGGCCGCGTGGCCGAGCTCGACGAGTCGCAGGTGCAGCAGCAGGTCGCTGGACTCGAAGCGGATGTCCGGCTCGAAGCCCGCGTTCCGGCACAGTGCCATGGCCCACCGCCCGGGGGGTGTGTCCCGGGGCTCCATGACCCACGGGTGGTCGGCGAGCGCGCGCAGTGCCTCTCTTGGGTCGGCGGGGTCCGGCGCCGCCTCCTCCGGCACGGCGAGGCGCAGCGCGTCCTCGCAGAGCCGTTCCTGCTCCAGCTCGGCCGGTCGAGCGTTGGGGTGGCCGGGGTACTCCTCGGCGATGACCAGGTCGAAGTCGCGCGCGAGCAGGGCGGGCAGCGCGCGCTCGGGTTCGGCCTGGGTGAGGTGGACCCGGAGGCCGGGGTGCGCCTCTCGCAGCAGCGTGACTGCCGTCGGCACCAGCGCCAGCGCCACCGTCTGGAAGGACGCGATGCGCAGCGTGCCGGTGAGGCCGGTGAGGGAGGCCGCGATGTCCGCCTCGGCCTGCTCCAGCCGCTCGAGCACGGCCTCGGTGTGCGCGATCAGGATCTCGGCCTGCGGGGTCAGCCGTACCCGCCGACCCAGGGGTTCGAGTAGCTGGACGCCGACCTCCGTCTCCAGCTGGGAGAGCTGTTGGGAGATGGAGGACGGGCTGTAGGACAGCGCCCTGGCGACCGAGGCGAGGGTGCCCCGGTGCTTCAGCTCGCGCAGCAGTCGCAGCCGGTGGAGGTCGAACATGGGGCGGCCACCTTCATCGGTCAGATTATCTGATGATAATCGATCAAAACCATTCGCTGGACTGACCGTGTGACCTCGTCGCTACCCGCCTGGCTACGCCACGTCCGGCCGTCGCCCGCGACGACGTACCAGATCTCTTGCACGGTCCGGTGGGACACCGCCGCCGGCACCTCGATAGTAATGACCATATTCGTTATGCTTCTGTCGACGGGTAGGCGCGTTCGGAAGGAGTGGTCGGCATGCGGGTGTTGGTGATCGGGGCGACCGGCAACGTTGGAGTGCCGACCGTACTGGGGCTGCTGGAGCGGGGCGCCGACGTGCGGGTGCTGGTGCGCAATGAGGGTAAGGCGCGTGAGCTTTTTGCCGGCGTCGGTCCTGGTCGGCTGGAGATCGTGGCCGGCGAGCTCACCGACTCCGCCACCGTGGCCGCCGCGGTGCCCGGGGCGGACGTGGCCTTTCTCGCGCTGCACAGCGTCGGCCCCTCGGGCGAGCTGCAGCGTGCGGTCATCGGCGCGCTGGCCGAGGCGGGGCTGCCCCGGTTGGTGAGGCTGTCCGTGTTGAGCACCAGCCACACGTCACCGGGGCTCAACCAGCGCGGACACGCCGTGCTGGACGACGTCGCCGAGGCGACCGGTCTGGTCTACACCTCGCTGCGCCCCGCCATCTTCATGACCGCGGTGCTGGATGCGGCCGCCCAGGTCCGCGTCGGCGGCGGCTGGATCGGCACGGCGGAGACCGGCCGCAACCCGCTGATCGACCCGAGGGACGTGGCGACGACCGCCGTCGAGGTGCTGCTCGACCCCGCGAAGCAGGGGCAGCACTACGACCTCACCGGCCCGGCGCTGTACAGCTGGTCGGAGGCCGCGTCCGCGCTGGCCGACGTGCTGGGCCGGCCGGTGGAGTTCACCGTGGTCGACGAGCCGACCCTGCGCGAGAAGGCCGCCCGGCGGGTGCCGGACTGGATGGTCGAGCTACTTCTTGCCAGGGAGCGCGCTGTGGAGACCGGCGACAACGAGCGGCTCACCGACTGGGTCCAACGGCTGACGGGCGCCGCGCCGAGGACGCTGCAGGCCTACCTGCGCGAGCACCGCGCCGAGTTCCTGCCGGTCACCGGCTGAGCTCGCGCCGCCGCGACAGGTCGGCAGGTCGGCAGGTCGGACCAGGTCAGGTCGGCGCCGGCAGGAAGTCCCGGATGTAGTCCTCGACGATCTGGTCGAGGCTGTCGTCGACCGGCAGACCCAGGGTTTTCGCACGGTCCCAGCTGGTGTCGCTGGCCCAGCCGTCGACGATCGCCTGGATGACCGGGTCCGGCACGGTGGTGATCGGGCCGAGCGGGATCCGGTGCCTCTCGGCCACCCGCCGCACCGCCGCCTCCATCTCCTGCACCGTGTACGCCCGGCTCGGCAGGTTGATCGCGCGGTCGTCACCCAGCGCGGAGGCGGGCGCTTCGTGCAGGCCGATGAAGCCGGCGACGCAGTTGCGGTACCCCAGCATGGGCAGCCGCGCCCTGGTCACCGGCAGTACGCAGGGCTCGCCGTTCAGCGGCTCGCGGAACACCCCGGAGCAGAAGCTGGACGCGGCCGAGTTGGGCTTGCCGGGACGGATCACGATGGTCGGCAGCCGCGCCGAGCGGCCGTCGAAGAAGCCCTTGCGGCTGTAGTCGTTCACCAGCAGCTCGGTGATCGTCTTGGTCACCCCGTACGTGGTCCGGCTGGTCTGCTTCGTCTCGTCGGACACCGTCTCCGGCATCAGCGCGCCGCCGAACACCGCGACCGAGCTGGCCGCGACGAGGCGCTGGGCCCCGCCCTGGCGCGCCCGCACCGCCTCGAACACGTTCAGCCCGCCGGTCAGGTTGACCCTGAGCGCCAGGTCGAAGTCCTGCTCACCGCCGCCGGACAGGATCGACGCGAGGTGGAACACGGAGATGTCGTCGCGGTCCACCAGGCCGGTGACGGTGTCGCGGTCGGAGATGTCGCCGGTGACGATCGTGACCCGGTCGTCGAGCCCGGCCGGGCGGCCCTGCGGCGGTGCCACGTCGAACAGGGTGAGTGCGTCGATCGGCTCCGGCTCGCCCGAGATGCCCGTCAGCGTGCCGCGCTCGAGCAGGGCCCTGGCCAGGGTCAGCCCGACAAAACCGAGACCACCGGTGATCACGACCTTCATCCTGTGCGTTCCCCCTGCTCCGCGTTCGGCCCCGACCCCGCCGTCAGTGCGCCGCACCCAGATGTCTACCAGGGCAGGCCCGACGAATCGGCCGACCGTGCGTTGGTGTCACATTGCCGTGCTCTCGGCGCGGTCGCACGGTGCCGGAGG
>DATAYB010000057.1:0-18027 GCA_036272795.1 Pseudonocardia sp. | reverse complement strand
TCGCTCCCGCGCTGTCCGGGATCGGCGACCGGCGGCACGTGGCACTCACGTTCGACGACGGCCCCGACCCCCGCTCCACCCCCGCGTTCCTCGCCGTACTCCGCGAGCGCCGGGTGCGGGCGACGTTCTTCCTGCTCGGCGAGTCGGTGGCCCGCTGGCCGGCGCTCGCCCGGGCACTGGTCGACGCCGGTCACGAGGTCGGCGTGCACGGTTGGGGCCACCGGTGCCTGGCGCGGCGCGGTCCCCGGGTCACCCGCACCGAGCTGGCCAGGGCACGCGCGGTGATCGCCCACCGGACCGGCTCCGTACCGCGCTGGTACCGGCCGGCCTACGGCGTCGCCACCCGCACCGCGCTGCGCGCCGCCCGAGCGCTCGACCTCACCCCCGTGCTCTGGACGGACTGGGGCCGCGACTGGACCGACGACGCGACGGCCGGGTCGGTGTTCCGCACGGTCACCCGAGACCTGGCCGGCGGTGCCACCGTGCTGCTGCACGACAGCCCGGCCGGGCAGGCAGCCCCGCACGCCTGGCGGGCGACCCTCGATGCGCTGCCGAGGCTGCTCGACCACTGCGCGGAACGCGGGCTCCGGGTGGGGCCGCTCGGTGACCACGGCATCGCCCGCGCGGGGGTCGGCCGGCCTGACATCGCCACGGTGCGGCTGGGCGAGGTGCTGCCATGGCCGGCTCGATGATCACGATCGGGCTGCTGCTGCCCGACGTGCTCGGCACCTACTCCGATACCGGCAATGCGGTCGTGCTGTCCCAACGCCTGCAGTGGCGCGGGATCGCGGCGCGGGTGCTGCGCTGCGACGCCAGCACCGCGCCGCCGACCGGGTGCGACATCTATCTGCTCGGCGGCGGTGAGGACACCGCGCAGGTGTTCGCCGCGACCTGGCTGCTGGAGCACCGGGCGCTGTGTCGCGCGCTGGAGCGGTCGGCGACGACGCTGGCCGTCTGCGCGGGCCTGCAGATCCTCGGCCGCACGGTCACCGACCGCGCCGGCAAGGTGCATCCGGGCGCCGGGCTGCTCGACGTCACGACCGAGCCGCGCCGCCGCCGGGCGACCGGCGAGGTGGTCAGCCGCTGCACGATCCCGGGCGTCGGGCTGCTCTCCGGGTTCGAGAACCACCTCGGCGCCACCACCCTCGGGCCCGACGCCGCGCCGCTGGGCCGCATCGTCTCCGGGGTCGGCAACGGCGACCGCTCGACGCGGCGTCGCACCGAGGGCGTCACGACCGGCCGGATCATCGGCACCTACCTGCACGGGCCGGTGCTGGCCCGCAACCCCGCGCTGGCCGACCACATCCTGGTCAGGGCCACCGGCGCCACCCTCGCACCACTGGAGTTGCCCGACCAGGCCCAGCAGCGCCGGGGCTACCTCAAGGCCGGCCCGGACTGAGCGCGGCGAGGCAGGGAGCTGGACGTGCACCCCGCGCCGACCCGGCCTCGACAGTCGACCCCTAGGACTCCGGCGGCTCGAAGCGGAAGCCGCGGCCACGTAACGTGACGATCTTGGGTACCGGCCCGTGCGGCTCGAGCGTGGCGAGCTTGCGGCGCAGCGCGGCGACGTGCACATCGAGCGTCTTCGTCGAGCCGAACCAGTGCTCGTCCCAGACCTCGGCCATCAGCGTCTCCCGGCTGATCGCCACGCTGGGCTGCGCGGCGAGCCTGGCGAGCAGGTCGAACTCGCGGGCCCGCAACGCCAGCTCGTGCTCGCCGAGGTGGACGCGACGCGCGGCGGTGTCGACCTGGAGCTGCCCCACCGCCAACGTGGTCACGGACCCGACGTCCGCGGCCGAGCCTCGGCGCAGGTGCGCCCGGATCCGCGCGTGCAGCTCACCGAGGCGGACCGGCTTCGTCAGGTAATCGTCCGCACCGGCCTCCAGGCCGACGACGACGTCCATCTCCTCGTCCCGCGCGGTGACCATGACCAGCACCGCGCCCGGCTGCTGCGCGCGCATCTGCCGGCACACCTCGACGCCGTCCAGGTCGGGCAGACCGAGGTCGAGCAGCACCAGGTCGAACTCGCCGGCCTCCGACTCCCGCAGCGCGCCCCGGCCGGTGCGCTGCCACACGACGTCGTGCCCGTGCGCCCGCAGGCTGGCCTCCAGGTGACCGCCGATGGTCTCGTCGTCCTCCACCACGAGCAACTGGGCCATGCGCGCAGTCTAGATCCGTCTCTCGGGCCTCAGCCGTGTCAGCTGTGGCCCGCTGACGGGGCCGCACCCGTCGATCGACAGCGCACGGCAAACGCTCGGCCAGGGGTATGCCATCCGGCCACCGGTGGAGCGCGCCTGCGGGCACAATCGCCGGGGTGCGCAGACGAATCGTCGCGGTTGCCACGCTCGCGGCCGTGCTTGCCATCGGGCTGTTCGGCGTGCCACTGGCGGCCACGGTCGCCAAGTACCTGGCCGACGACGAGCGCGGCGAGCTCGAACAGGTCGCCGACGTCGCCGCGGTGTCCTCCTCCATCGCGCTCGCCAGGGGCGAACCGCCCACGCCGATGCCGCACACCGAGCGGGACACCGACATCGGGCTCTACGACACCTCGGGCCAGCGGATCTCCGGCAACGGCCCACCCACCGCCGACGAGCCGACCCGGCGGGCGCTGGCCAACCACCAGGTGTCGGACGAGCACACCGACGAGTTCCTGGTCGCGCTGCCCATCTCGGCCAACGGCACGGTGCTCGGTGTCATCCGGGCGACCACCCCGTTCAGCGAGGTCTACCGGCGCATCGCCGAGGCTTGGCTGCTGATGGCCGGCCTGGGAGTGGTCGCCGTGCTGCTGGTGTGGCTGGTAGCGCGTGCCATGGCGGCGCGCCTGATCCGGCCGCTGGAGCGGCTCGCCGCCGCGGCCGGCACCCTCGGCGACGGCGACTTCAGCGTGCGCGCCGCGCCGGCCGGCATCCCGGAGATCGACTCCGTGAGCGCCGCCCTGAACAGCACCGCGTCCCGGCTCGACGACCTGCTCGCCCGCGAACGCACGTTCTCCACCGACGCCTCGCACCAGCTGCGCACCCCGCTGACCGGCCTTCGCCTCGGGCTCGAGGTCGCCCTGGAGACCCCCGGGCAAGACCTACGCGCCGCCATCGGCACCGCGATCGGGGACACCGAGCGACTGCAGGCCACCATCGAGGACCTGCTCAAGCTCGCCCGCACGGCCGCCCGGTCCACCGAGCTCACGCCCGTGCTGCCGCTGTTGACCGAGCTCAGGGAGGCCTGGCTGCGCCGACCCGACACCGGGCCGAGGCCGTTCCGGATCAACGCCAACACCAGCCCGGCGACGGCGCGCGTGTCCACCGCGGCGCTGCGCCAGGTCCTCACCGTGCTGCTGGACAACGCCGCCCTGCACGGCGCGGGCACGGTCACCGTGACCGTGCGGGACGCCGGCGAGGCGCTCGCCGTCGACGTCGCCGACGAGGGGCCCGGCATCACCACCGCACCGGCCCAGCTGTTCACCCGCCGCACCCGGGACCCGAACAGCCTGGACCCCCACAACCAGGGGCCCGACAACCCGCGCACGAACGGCCACGGCATCGGGCTCGCCCTGGCCAGGAGCCTGACCGAGGCGGAGGGCGGCCGCCTGCGGCTGAGCGCCCTCACTCCCCCCACGTTCACCGTGCTGCTCCCGGCGGCCCACGCCGAGTCAGCCTCGGCCGACCCAAGCGCCTATTCGCGCATATCCAGTCGTTGAGCCGTTCACGCTCACACAACCGCCCAAGCCCTACACCTGGACCACCTACGCCGAGCGACTCGAGCAGGCCGGGGTGAGCTGGAAGGTCTACCAGCAGGTCGACAACTACGAGTGCAACATGTTGGAGCTGTTCAAGCAGTTCCGCGATGCCAGACCGGGGCAACCGCTCTACGACAAAGGCATGGTGCGCGGCGAGGCATTCGACTTCGAGGACGACGCACGCAACGACCGCCTGCCGACCGTGTCGTGGGTCATTCCGACGAGCTACCAGTCCGAACACACCCCGACTACCTGCCAGCCGCGGGAGCGGACTTCGTGGCCAGCAAGATCGAGGCCATCGCGGCGAACCCGGCGGTATGGGCGAAGACGGCGGTGGTGGCCACCGAGCGCTTCGACCACACTTCGGTCCTACAGTTCCTGGAGAAGGTGACCGGGGTTCAGGAGCCGAACATCAGCGACTGGCGGCGCCGCACCTTCGGAGACCTGACGTCAGCGTTCCGCTTCGGCACGTCCGACGCCTCCCCCCGCCTGCCGCAGACCCACGACCAGCTCCAACAGGCCCAGTGGCAGGCGACAACGCTGCCAAGACCCGACCTGTCGGCGCACCGGACACCGCCGGCCCAGGAGCCTGGCACCCGCCGCCGGATCCCGCCCGCCCCGGGCCGCGACTAGCCGACCCGGGCCGAGGTCCAGGCGCAGTCGGCCCCGACCTCGTGCCCGGTCACTGGGGCGTGTCGTGAGGCAGCTCGACGGTGTGCTCGATGCCGACCGCCTGCAGGGCAGCAGGGTCCAGGTCGAGCAGTCGCAGGATGGTGGGCGCGATCTGCGTGGTGCGGACCGGCTGGTCGACGGTCTGGCCGTGGGCGGCGGTGGGCGAGTCGAGCACCAACGCCACCTGCTGGTCGTCGGCGTCGGCTCCCCCGTGCTCGGCGATCTTCGACGTGCCGCCGGTGTAGACCACCCCGTGCTGCACGACGCCGTAGAGGTCGGGCACGGCCGGGTCGTTCGGCGCCGCGTGGAAGTACCGCGCGGCCTCCGCCCCCGCGTACAGGGTCTGCAAGCCCGACGCGGTGAACGTCTTGGGGCCGCCGCCGATGTCGGTGCCGACACCGTGCTGGCCCAGCAGGTAGGCCTTGGCGAACGCGGCGGCCTCCGCGGAGCGGTCGGACAGCCACATCATGATCGCGTCATCGTCGGTGGCCTGGGCGACCAGCGGGGCGGCGCCGGGGTGGCCGGCCGCCCACTGTGCGTCCAGCCCGTGCACGAGCGGTTTGTCGTCGATCCTGGTCAGCGCGGCGGGCTCGGTCGGCGACTGGCCGTGCTTCGACGAGAGGATGACCGCCGTAGTCCGATCCAGGTCGGACCTGCGCAGCTCGGTGACGAACGCACCCAGCTGGGCGTCCACGAAGTCCAGCGCGCGGGCGACCAGCGGCCCGGGTGTGCCGTCGGCGAGGTAACCACCCGGCAGCCCGTCCGAGCTCGGCAGCTTCTGCGCGGTGGACACCGTCTGGAAGTTCATGCCGAAGATCGCCGGGATGCCGACCTGCGCCGTCCGGGCGTGGTCGTAGCCGTCGATCTCGTTCAGCACCGCCCGCACCTTGTAGGCGTCGTACCGCTCGGTGCTGGCGTTGTCCGTGGTCCAGTCGCCGTCCGCCGGCCCGCCGGGTACCTGACTGTTGATCTCCGGGGTGAACAGGTCCCGCACGCCGCGCCCGGTCGTCCCGTTGACGATGTCGTAGGCGGGGTGCTTGTCCGCCCACGCGGTGCGCAGCCCGGCCTGGCTCGCCACGTCGAATACCGTGTTCACCCGCAGGTAGGTGTGCGGGTACACGGGTTTGCAGGTCGCCGGGTCCACCGGCAGCTTCGCCGGGTTGATGAGCGTGCCCGGTGTCGCGGTCATGCCGAGCACACTGTCGGGCAGGCCGGCGAGGCCCTGACCTGCGTCGATCGCTGCCTTGTCCCGGTCGAGGTCTTCGGTGAGGTCGACCTCCGTGCCCGGCTTGGCTCCCGTACAGCTCGTGGTGCCGGCCGGCAGCAGGTCGTGGTTGAACGTGTCGTCGTAGTAGATCCCGGTCACCGAGGGGTCGCCACCGGTCAGCTGGCCGACCGTGCCGGGAAAGGAGTCGGACGGCACCGGGGTGCTCGCGGCGGTGTACTCGATGCCGCCGTGCACGAGCGCGGCCAGCGCCGAGCCCGGGTGGCCGGCCACGTACCACGCCAGGTCGCGCTGGTGCAGCCCGTCCACGGAGAGCAGCAGCACCGAGGTGACCGCCCCGCTCTTCGGCGCCCGCGCCGCGCTCACCCCGAGGGCCGCGACCACCGCTGCGATCACCAAGACACCCGAGGCGGCGAGTGCCACCGTTCGCCAACGCCACGTCGAGATCGACACCCAGGTCCCCCAGGTCTCCGCCGCCAGAACCGCCGGGCCAACCGGCCCGCGATAGGTAGGATTCCGACATATAAGAGTGAACGGCAACAAAAGAACAGGTGACAAGAGGAGGTCGACCGGAGCGGGCAGCCCCCGACCCGAGCCGGCGTAGCCGCGGGCGCCGACCCCGCCACCTTGCCCGACCGACCCGAGGACTACCGCCGAGGCAGGTAGCATCTCGACGGTAGTAGATCTACCTGGGGGCGCGACCGGACTCACCGCTCGCCCGCGGGTGGCGGGGGACGGCGACAAGGGAGCGGCCGAATGAGAGCCGAAGCACTCAAGGGGCACCTCGACGCGCTCTTACTGGCCGTTCTCGAACCCGGCCCCGCACACGGCTTCGCGGTGATGGGCGAGCTGCGCAGGCGCACCGGCGGCACCGTCGACCTGGAGAGCGGCACGCTGTACCCGGCGCTGCGCAGGCTGGAGGAGGCTGGCCTGATCACCGGCACCTGGACCACCGGCCCCGGGCGCCGCCGCCGCGAGTACCAGCTCACCGAGCGCGGCCGGCGGGCACTCAGCGACGAGCGCGGCGTGTGGCAGGACTTCGTCGCCACGATCGGGGCGGCCCTGGCGCCGGCGGCCACCGTGCGGGACGCCGAGGCATGACGCCCGCCGGCCCCCAGGAGATCGTCGACGGCTACCTGCGGCACCTGAGGTCGCTGGTATGGCCGGGGGCGGCGGACCGCGACAGCGCGGACACCCTCGACGAGCTGCGGGACCACCTGCTCTGCGAGGTCGAGCAACAGGTCACCAACGGTGTCGAGCCGCGCTCGGCCGCTCAGCAGGCGCTGTGCGGATTCGGCCCGGTCGACGAGCTGACCGGCAAGCTGCAGCGCGAGCTGGTCCGGCCCCACCTGCGGCGGCTCAGCAACGTGTTGCTGCTGCTCGGGCTCAGTGCGGGCGCGACCTGGACCGGAGTGCTGATGGCCGGGCCTCCCGAGCCGTGGACCGACCGCACCGAGCCGCGCACCATCGTGTTCTTCGACTACAGCGGAGAGATCGCGGCCACGTGCACGCTGGTCGCGGCCGCACTGGGCATCCTGCTGGTCATCGCGCCCGGCCGCTTCCTGATCCGACCCCAGCTGCGCGCCCTGTGCCAGCGCTGGTCGGTGCGGGCCTGCGCGACCAGCCTGCTGCTCGGCCTGGCCACGGCGGTGCAGCTCGCCGGTTACCTCGCCGTCCGCGCGGTGATCGCCCCGGCCTCACTGTCCTGGACCTCGATCGCCGTCACCTGCCTGCTCACCGCGGCGACCGTGCCCATCCTCGCCAGACCGCTGCGCGCCGTGGTCGCCATGCGCCCTGGTCAGCCCGCCCACCGGGTGGGCTGACCAGGCCGGCCACCGCGCCGCGCCTGCGCCATCGCGCCGCCCGTCCGGTCAGGCGCCCACGCGGAGCGGCCGCAGCGCGCCACTCCACGCGATGACCTGGTCGAGGGTGGCGTTGAGCGAACCCAGATGGTGGTCGCCGGGCTTGAAGGTGGAGAAGTTCTCGAAGTCCGTGAACAGGGACAGCGCGACCTGCGCCCGCACCGTCGCCACCTGCAGCTCGGACATGATCAGGCGCAGGTGCTCCACCGCCCGGGTGCCACCGACGCTGCCGTAGCTCACGAACCCGGCGGCCTTGTTGTTCCACTCGCCGTAGAGGAAGTCGATCGCGTTCTTCAGCGCGCCCGAGGTGGAGTGGTTGTACTCCGGGGTGACGAACACGAAGCCGTCGAACGTGGCGATCTTCTCGGCCCACGCCTTCGTGTGCGGCTTGGCGTACTGCCCCATCGAAGGCGGCATCGCCTCGTCCAGGTGCGGGAGCTGGAACGTGGCGAGGTCGACCAGCTCGAACTCGGCGTCGGTGCGCCCCGACGCCACCTCGTACACCCACTTGGCGACTGCCTCGCCGTTGCGGCCCGGGCGGGTGCTGCCCAGGATGATGCCGATCTTCGCGGTCATGGTCCCCTCCTGACTTGAGATCT
The DNA here is from genome assembly GCA_036272795.1 of Pseudonocardia sp. Lineage (GTDB taxonomy): Bacteria > Actinomycetota > Actinomycetes > Mycobacteriales > Pseudonocardiaceae > Pseudonocardia. The sequence continues at coordinate 9,936 of DATAYB010000057.1, read as the reverse complement.
CAAGCGACGTCGCCATAGTGCTCTCACTTGAGATCTCAAGTCAACTGGCTACGATCGAACGATGTGCGACGACCCCCACCTCGCCGAGCCCACACGCTGGCTCGATGCCACCGAGCTGGACGCATGGATCCCCTTCAGCGGGATGTTGCTCACGCTGCTCAGCTCGCTGGACGCGCAGCTGCAGCGCGACTCCAAGGTGAGCCTGTTCGGGTATCTCGTGCTGGCCGGGCTGTCCGAGTCGCCTGACCGGACCCTGCCGATGAGCGAGCTGGCCGTGCTGGCGAACGGGTCGCTCTCGCGCCTCTCGCACGCCGTGTCCGCGCTGGAGCGGCGTGGTTGGGTACGGCGCAGCCCGGCGCCGCACAACGGCCGGATCACCAACGCCGTGCTCACCGACGAGGGCTACACGCACGTGCTCGCGGCCGCCCCGGCACACGTCGGTACCGTCCGCCGCCACGTCCTGGACGTGCTGGACCCCCGGGAGCTCGCCACGCTCGGCGAGATCTCCCGGCGGATCATGCTCGCCATGACGGACGGCCCGATCCCCGGCCTCCGCCGGCGCGCCGAAGCGCCAACGACACCGGACCGGTGACGTGACCGGCTCGCCCGCCCCCGCCCCCGCCCCCGGCCCCGCGGACGCGCCTGCGACGACGCCTCACCGTCCGACCTGTCGTGGCAAATAGACACGACTGTGAGGACGACGTGCACCGCGGCCTCCTCCTGCCGGCGCGACGTTCGCTCCCCCGCGGCAGCACGATGCGGCCGAGCCCGGCGGACGTCGCGCACCTTCCGGGTTCCCGCGCACCTCACAACATGCGCGAGAACCCCGTTGAGTGCGCGACGTCGTACCGCAACATGCGCGAGAACCGGGGAGGGTGCGCGAGAACCCCGGCGGTATATCGGAATGGCGCAGGCCCTTCGCACCGCCCTTCGCACCGCCCTTCGTATGCCGCCCTTCGCCTGCCGCCCGGGCCCACTTCGCACGGCGTCCATGCACTTCGCATACTCCGCAGACTGTGCGAAGTGCACGCACGCCGTGCGAAGTGACAGCAGACCGTGCGAAGTGCCGGATCGCAGCCGACCGCGCGGCCAGCGCGGAGCGCCGGCGGCCGCCTCACGCGGTTAGCGGCAGCGGTGATACCAAGGACCATCAGGCACAAGCCGGCACGGGTGGCGGGCGCACAGCCCCGCGCGCCGGCACACTGAGGTCGGACACTGCACACGCGTTCTCATGTGCAGCGTCGGAACACCTTGTGCGAGGACCAGGACGTGTGCGCGCGCCACTGCCAGCACACCAGCCACAGCGCGCGTGCCGGGCCACAACACGTGTGCGAGCCACCGCGGTTGTGCCGGCCGCAGACGGGCGCAAGCCACGGAGGTAACCGGAGCGAGCCCTATTCGTTAGACTCAGAGTTCAACGAACGAACGGTCGGTCAACTGCGAGTGCGGGAGACACCATGAGCTTCGTGGCCCGGACAGGCGATCACTCCCCCGCCGACCGCGTCGACTACTGGAGCTCCGTGCTGTCCAGGGCCTTCGTGCCGCTCGCCGTCACCCCGGGGCAGGGTCCACTGGCCGGCACCCTGCGGACCAGCCAGGTCGGCGGCCTGCAGATCGCCGAGGTCACCGGCAGCAGCCAGATCGTGCACCGCGACCGGGCCATGATCCGGCGCGCCGACCCGGAGTACTACAAGATCGGCCTACAGGTGCGCGGCCGGGGAGTCGTGCGGCAGGACGGGCGGGAGGCGGTGCTCAGCCCGGGCGAGTTCACCATCTACGACACGTCCCGGCCGTACCGACTGGTCCACTCCGAGCCTTTCCACCACCTCGTGCTGATGTGCCCGCGCACGGCACTGAAGGTGCCCGAGCGCACCATGGCCGGGCGCACCGCGGTGTCGGTCAGCGGTCGACACGGCATGGGCGCGCTCGTCGCGCCGTTCCTCAGCGGGCTCGCGGGCCAGCTCGACGCCGTCACCCCGGCGGTCGCCCCGCACCTGAACGAGGCGGTACTCGACATGCTGGCCGCCGTGTTCACCGAGGGCGAGCCGGCCGGGTCACCGAGCGGCGAACAGTTGCTGCCCAAAGTGCGGCGCTACATCGACGACCACCTCGGCGACCCCGACCTGACGCCGGACGCGGTGGCCGCCGCACACCACATCTCCCCCCGCTACCTGCGGAAACTGTTCGAGCGCGACAACGAGACCGTCGCGGGTTGGATCCGGGCGCGCCGCCTGGAGCACTGCCGCCGCGACCTCGGCGCCGCCCAGCTGCTCGACCGACCGGTCAGCGCGGTGGCGGCCCGATGGGGCCTGCTCGACGCCGCGCACTTCAGCCGGAGCTTCCGAGCCGCCTACGGCGTCTCGCCCCGCGACTACCGGCTCTCCGTCGCGCCGAGGCCGACCACCGGCGGCTCCTCTGTCGCCCCCCAGCTGACTCGCTCCGCCGCCACGGCGGCTCCCGGCTGACTCGCTCCGCGCGGCCACCGCGACTCCCCGTCGCCCCTCGGCTGACTCGCTCCTGGCTCTGGCGCAGAACTCTGGCGCAGATTGGTCGATAGTAGACGCGCGCGTCACTGGCGACGGGCGCCGACCGAGGCCATGATCAGCGCCGACGCTGCCACACCCGTCTCTTCAGGAGCATCATGCCCACCACATCGGTCACCCGCGCCCACGACACCGCGGACCAGCTCTTCGAACGCCACGCCCAGGTCTTCGGGACCGACCTGCCGGTCTACCGGGGCCACGTGCACCGGGTGATCGGTGTCGTCGGCCTGCAGTGCGACGTGCCGGCGGAGCTCGCCGGGCCGCTCGGGGTGGCGGGCTTCTTCCACGACGCCGGCATCTGGTTCGCCGGGACCTGGGACTATCTGCCGCCCTCGGTGGACCACGCGGTCGCCGAGCTCGACGAGGCCGACCAGCCACACGCCGAGCTGGTGTCCAGCATGATCAACGAGCATCACCGGATGCGGCGTGCCCGGCACGACAACCCGCTGGTCGAGGCGTTCCGCCGCGCGGACCTGACCGACGTCTCCGCCGGACTGGTCGGTTCGCCAGGCGCGACCCGCGCGCAGTTCCGGGAGCTCACCGAGCAGTATCCGGACAAGGGGTTCCGGCCGATGCTGATGAAGGCGTTCGGCCGGGGCCTGCGGGAGGCACCGCTGCGCCCGATGCCGATGATGAAGCTCTGACCCGCGCCGGTGCGGCACTGACCAGTCCTGCTGTTCGCTCAGGACGGCGCGCGCTCAGCTGCTCCGCCAGCTGTTCCGCTCAGGACAAGGTGAGGGCCGCCACCGACAAGACCGGCCGCCCGGCGCCGGGCACCGTGGACCCATGACGACCACCGATGCTCGCCGCGCCACCGACCTGCCGGACCAGCTGCTGATCGGCGGCCAGTGGCGCGCCGGTTCGGCCGGCACCTTCACCGACCGGAACCCCGCCACGGGTGAGCCGCTCGTTGAGGTCGCGGCCGCCTCGGCCGAGGATGTGGATGCAGCGGTGTCCGCCGCCCGCGCCCAGCTGGACGGCGAGTGGGGCGCCGTACCGGGCACCGAGCGGGCCAGGATCCTGAACCGGACCGCCGACCTGATCGAGCGCGACGCCGACCTACTGGCCCGCTACGAGGCCCTCGACGTGGGCAAACCGGTCGGCCAGCCCACGGTGCTGGACATCCCGAACGCCATCGCGACCTTCCGGCACTTCGCCGGCTGGGCCGACAAGGTCACCGGCTCGACGATCCCGACGGCCGGCTACTTCGGTCGCCCGACTCACTCGTACACGGTCCGCGAGCCGGTCGGCGTGATCGGCGCGATCACCCCGTGGAACACCCCGCTGATGATCGCCGGCTGGAAGATCGCACCGGCGCTCGCGGCCGGCAACACGGTGGTCGTCAAGCCGGCCGAGGACGCCCCGCTGTCCACGCTGCACCTGGCGAAGCTGCTCGAGGAGGCCGGCCTGCCGGCGGGGGTGGTCAACATGGTGCCGGGGCTCGGCGAGCAGGCCGGCGCCGCCCTCACCGCGCACCCCGGTGTCGACAAGATCAGTTTCACCGGTAGCCCCGAGGTCGGCCGGGCCATCCAGGTAGCGGCCGCCCAGACCTTCAAGCGCGTGACCCTGGAGCTCGGCGGCAAGTCGCCGCAGATCATCCTGGCTGACGCCGACTTGGAGGCCGCGAGCCAGGGCACGGCGATGGGCCTGTTCTTCAACCAGGGCGAGGTGTGCGCGGCAGGTACACGGGTGCTGGTGCACCGCTCGCTCTACGACCAGGTCGTCGAAGGGCTGGCCGCCGCCGCGCGGGCCCAGGTGCTCGGCGACCCGTTCGACGCCGCCACCACGATGGGCGCGCTGATCAACGAGGCCCAGCGCGACCGGGTGCTCCGCTACGTCGACGCGGGCCGCGCCGAGGGTGCCACGCTGGTCACTGGTGGTGGGCGACCGGACGGGCCGGGCTACTTCGTCGAGCCGACCGTGTTCGCCGGCGTCGAGAACGACATGCGGATCGCGCGCGAGGAGATCTTCGGCCCGGTCGGTTCGGTCATCCCCTTCGACGACCCCGACGAGGCCGTCCGGCTCGCCAACGCCACGGCGTACGGGCTGGCAGCGACGATCTGGACCAGGGATGTGTCCCACGCGCACCTGCTCGCCCGCAAGGTCCGGGCCGGCGCGGTGTCGGTGAACGGGTGGGCGACGATCGACCCCGCGCTGCCATGGGGCGGCATGAAGACCAGCGGGATCGGGCGCGAGCTCGGCTGGAGCGGGATCCTGGCGAACACCGAGGAGAAGACGGTCACGATCGTGCTGTAGGCGGGTCGGCCGTCACCGGGTCGTCGGTCAACGGATCGTCCGGGGCCGGGTCCTCCACCGCCGGTCGCGGCAGCAGGCCCCAGGCCGCCGCGATGGCCAGGACCCCGCCCGCCGCGATGGCTGCGATGCGGGCGACCGCGAAGCTGAGATCGAGCCCACCGGCCTGGCCGCTGTCCCCGGCCAGCAGTACGAGCGCCGCGGTGAGCCCACCGGCCCACCACGCGTAGCCGGCGGGTCGCAGCCAGGTGGCACCGACCATGACCACGGCGGCGAGCACCACGGGGTAGATCCGGCCGTGCGGAACGAGCAGGGCGAGCGTCGCGAGGACTGCGCCCGCCATCGCACCCCCGAGCCGCCGCAGGCCGAGGTGCGCGGTGTCGTGCCAGGTCTCGGCGCGCGCTCCGACCACGAGCGCGGTGAGCGGCGCCCAGGCGAGGTGCGCGGGCAGTACCAGTGCGGCGAACACGAACGCGAGCCCGACGCCCAGCCCGACGGCCGCCGCCTGGCGGACCAGCTCCGACGGGTCCGGAGCGGGCTGGGCGGACCGGGCCGGGGCAGGGGTCGGGTCGCCCCGAGGAACGAGCCGACGGGCGAGGGCCGTCAACCCGGCGGCCCACGCGGTGGCCGCCAGCAGCACCGCGGCGAAGAGTGCTGTGACCAGTACCGAGGCGCTGCCGGCCGGCAACGGCACCGCCACGGCGGCGGCCAACGGACCGGTGGCCAGCGTGGCGACGGCGCCCGGTTGCCCGCCGGCGCGGCGCATCGCGGCCACCGAGGCGGCGGCCAGCACAAACGCGGCCCGGCCGAGCCACGGCAACGGGCCCGCCATCGCCGCCCCGAGCACCGCGGTCAGGATGGCGATCGCCGGGACGTACCTCCGCGCCATCAGGACAGAGCGCCGGCCGATCCTGCTGATCCGCGCGGCCGACATCGCGACGAGAACCGAGGCGGCCACCAGCGGAAGGGCGACCGTGGGCGTCGGCGCGGCGACCGCGATGGCTGCCGCCGTCGCCGCGCTGGCGACGGCGGCGAGCACGGTCACCACGATGTCCAGATAGTAAGTAGATAAGAAGGACATCTCTCTATTTTCCTACTTAGATGGCCTAATTACTATGTGATATCTTACTAGCTGTGCACGGCACCGAGCTGGATCATCGCGCCGAGTTGGATCACCGCACCGGGCGGGACCTCAGCGCCGCACCAGGGATCCGCCGCGGCGTCATCCGACTGTCCAGGCGGCTGCGCGGCGCCCGGCCCGCTCACGCGCTGAGCGCCACCAAGATCGGCGTGCTCGCGCACCTGCACCGGCGCGGGCCGAGCAGCCCGAGCGAGATCGCCTCGGCCGACCACCAGCGTCCCCAGGCCCTGACACGCGTGTTCGCCGAGCTCGAGGCCGCCGGCCTGGTGCACAGGGCGCCCAACGAGCACGACGGCCGGGGCGCGATCCTCAGCCTCACCACCGACGGGGCGGGCGCACTGCGGCGGGACATGGCCGAGCGGGACCGCTGGCTCGCCGCCGCACTCGAGGAGCTCTCCGATCTCGAGGTCACCGTCCTGCGCCTGGCCGCCGAACTGATGGAGCGCCTGGCCGACACCGACCCCCTGCTCGACGGCGCCGACAAGGGAACGGCCAACGAGACAACAGCGGACGAGAGCCCCGCCCCCAGCGCCTGACGCGGGTCAGCGGTGTGAACGGAGGCCGTCGAGGACGATCTCCACGGCCCGGTCAACAGCTCCGGACCGCGTCCTGGGAAGCTGTGGACAGCCGCGGCGACAGGCGAACCGCCTGTTCGGCGAGTTCCTCACCGGACTGAACTAGCTAGTGTCCTGTCGCCGAAGTCATTGACGAAGATCCGGTGATCCAGATGGATGCATCGCAAGGCGGAGGAGCGGTCGATACCGCTGTTGTATCGACCGCGACGACAACGCCGCGAGGCGCCATCTGGGCGCCGGAGATCGTCAAAGGACTCCGGCGACTGGACACTAGGACGCCGGCGCGCCACCGAGGGCGAGGCCACGCAGCAGGGGCACGACGACCTGGTCGAGAATCTCTTCGACCACACCTTCCGGGATCTCACCCTTGATCAGGATGCACTGGCGGAGCAGGTCGGTGCCGACGCCCGCGATCCGGGGGGTCAGCGCGGCGACGGGGATCTCGCCGCGGACGGCGGCACGCCGGAGTACCTCGAGCATGGGTGGAGTGGTGGGGTCGGCCAGGAACGGCTTCATCGCGCTGGCCAGCTCGGGGCTGCGGACGATCTCGGCGATCAGGCCACGCGCGGCGGCACCGGAGGGCCCGACGAGGTCGGCCGCGATCTGGCGGAGCACCGCATGGATCTCCCCGCGCAGGTCACCGGAGTCGGGGGGCACGATAATCTCCGGCGCGGAGTACTCCAGGGCGGCGACCACGAGCTGAACCTTGCTCGACCAGTGCCGGTAGAGCGTCGCCTTGCCGGCGCCCGCCCTGGCCGCCACCGCGTCCATCGTCATCGCGGCAAAGCCGTGCTCCTCGAGCTCCTCGAGCACCGCCCGGCAGATGGCGCCACGCAGCTCCTCACCGCGCCTGCGGCGGCGACCCGGGGTCACTACTTCTTTGCCCACGTCAAGCACCCTAGGCACCTTAATCCCCACACCCCGTCGCGGGCGAAACGCCGGTACCTTCTATCTGAGACACCGAGTATCTTATTCAAGACCGCTGGTCTCATTCGGAGCGAGGGATCATCACGTGGAAGGCATGCCGCCGCCACCGAGCAGCACCGCCGGGCCGGGTCCGACCCACACCGGCCCGTGGTTGGTACCGCTGCTCGTGCTGGTGTTCGGAATGTTCATGTCGTTGCTCGACACGACGATCGTCAACGTGGCGATCCCGAGGATGCAGGCCGACTTCGGCGTCACGACCACGGACATCCAGTGGATCGCCACGGCGTACACCCTGACCCTCGGCGTGGTCGTGCCGCTGAGCGGGTGGCTGGGTGACCGGTTCGGCCACGCCAGGGTCTACATCTGGAGCATGCTGGGGTTCGCGGCCACCTCGGCGCTGTGCGGCCTCGCCTGGAACCTCGGCAGCATGATCGCGTTCCGGATCCTGCAGGCCGCGCCGGGCGGGATCCTGCCGGTCGTGGCGATGGCCATGCTCTACCGGATCGTGCCCAGGGAGAAGATGGGCATGGCCATGGGCATCTTCGGCATCGGGGTCAGCTTCGCCCCTGCTCTGGGCCCGACCCTCGGCGGTTACCTGGTCGAGTACGTGGACTGGCGGCTGATCTTCTACATCAACGTGCCGTTCGGCCTGATCGGGGTCGCGGCCGCCTACGCGGTGCTGCCCAAGGCCACGCAGAGCGTCCGGCAGCGGTTCGACTGGTGGGGGTTCCTCACCATCGGCACCGGCCTGTTCGCGCTGCTACTGGCGTTCTCCAAGGCCGAGGACTGGCACTGGGGCTCGTACCGGATCCTGCTGTTGCTGGTCGGTGGGACCTTCCTGCTCGCGCTGTTCGTCGTCATCGAGCTGGAGCGGGACGAACCCCTGATCCAGCTGCGCGTACTGCGGAGCTGGCCGTTCGTGAACTCGCTGCTGCTGATTACCGTGCTGATGGTCGGTCTGCAGACGATCCTGTTCTACCTGCCGCTGTTCCTGCAGAACGGCCAGCGCCTCGAGGCGTTGCCGACCGGCATCCTGATGCTGCCGGAGTCGCTGGTGATGGCGGCGTTGATGCCGGTCGCCGGGCTGCTCTACGACAAGTTCGGCCCCCGCTGGCCGGCCGCGATCGGGCTGGCCATCTGCGCGTACGGCACCTACCTGCTGTGCGGGATCACCGCCGGCATGACCCAGGAGCACGTCGTGCTCTGGACGTGCGTGCGCGCCGTCGGCAATGGCCTGGCCCTGATGCCGATCATGACGGCCGGGCTGGCCGCCATCCCCGCCGAGAACACCAGCGCCGGCACCACGTTGAACAACCTGGTGCAGCGGGTGTCCGGCTCGATCGGCCTCGCCGTGATGACCGTGATCGCCGACAACCGGCAGAGCCAGATCATGGCCGATCGCTCCGGGCTCATGCCCGCCTCGTCCAGCCTCGCGCAGGTGCAGCAGGCGGTGCAGGAGGGCACCAGCGCGCTGTACGGGATCTACCAGCAGCTCTCGCTGCACGTGATGGCCTCGGCGTACAGCGACGTGTTCTACGTGTGCGCGATGGTCTCGGCGGTCGGGGTGTTCCTGGCGCTGGACATGCGCAAGCCCCAGCCGCCCGCCGCCGCGCCACAGCCCGCCCCCGCCGCGCCCGGTGAGCCGGCTCTGGAGCGGGAGCCGGCCTCGGCGTCGTCCCACCGCGATCTGGAGCCGGCGGCCTCCCGGGCGAGCGGTGCCGGCCGGGCCTGACGGCAGGACTGACGGCGCGGACCGACAGCGCGGCGGCACGCGGGGGCGTTCTCACGAGGTGAAGGCAGCGGGCTCCTTGTCCCGGCCCGTCCTGGCCATGTACGCGATCGCCGCCAGCACAGCGAGCGCCAGCACCCCGCCCACCCAGGCGGTACCCCAGCCGAGGCCGGTGCGCCGCGCCGGGGCGGCCATCCAGTCCGCGAAGGACGCCCCGATGGGCCGCGTCACCACATAGGCGAACCAGAACGCCAGGATCGAGTTCATGCCGAACTTCCAGTAGCCCACCGCGGGAATGGCAATGATCAGAATGAACAGGAATGCCGAGACGAGATAGCCCAGCCGGAACGTGCTGGCGGTCAGGTCACCGGCCGCGGTGCCGAGCGCGAAGGTGGCCACCACAGCGGCCCAATAGAACAGCTCCCGGCGCCGCGTGTAAATGCTGTGGATCGACAGCGTCCGCTCCGACCGGTACCACAGGAGGAACACGGCGGCAAGAATGACCGCATAGAGCGTCGTCGAGACCGGCAGCGGGACACCGAGGCCGTGTACCACGTCGGCGGCCATGGTGCCGAAGATGCCCACCATGGCGACCGTGATCCAGTAGGCCCAGGTCGAGTACCTGCGGCTACGGAGCTGGACCACCAGCGCGGCCGCGAACGCCGCCGCCCCGACGAGCACGGCCGGGACGTGCCCGATCAGGTGGCCGAGAAAGTCGGAGACCGACTCCCCCATCGCCGTGCTGAGGAGCTTGGTGAGCCAGAATGC
>DATAYB010000056.1:0-24369 GCA_036272795.1 Pseudonocardia sp. | reverse complement strand
GTTCTGGGGGCACATGTGGCGGTTCGACGCGCTCGTGCAGGCCGGCCACATCGACCACGCGATCGCCGAGCTCGACCAGCTCGAACCCCACGTCACGGCCATGGGCAGGCCGATCCCGCGCTGGCACCTGCTCCGCGCCCGCATCGCCGTCGCCATCGGACACGGCCGTTTCGCGGCCGCCCGCGAGCTTGCCGGGCAGGTCTTCGATCCGATCTCGGACCGGTCGGAGTCCCGCCCGCACTGGTGGACGCTGATGCAGATCGGCCGGCTCAGCGGTGACAACCGGGGCCTGCCTGGTGACCCGCCGCTGTCGCAGTCCGGCAACCCCATCGGAGCGCTGGGCGAGTTCCTCAACCGTGCCCCGTGGCACCTCGCCTTCGGCCGGGAGGCGGAAGCAAAGGCCCTGCTCGGTGCGCTGCCGGACGTCGGAAGCACCCGGATCCCCCGGTTCGTCGCGATGCTCATCGACGCCGCCCGGTGCACGGTTGCCTCGGCGGTCGGTGAGCTCGACATCGCGGCCGCCGCCTACGCCAACCTGCGCCCGCACGCCGGCCTGCACGTCACCAACGGCGCCGGGGTGTCCTTCACCCTGGGCTCGGCGCACCTCCCGCTCGGCATCGCTGCCGCCGCCCTCGGCCGCACGGACGACGCGCTCGACCATCTACGCGCGGCGGTCGCGGCCAACGAAGCGTCCGGTTTGCCACCCTTCGCGGCGGAGGCCCGCTACCACCTGGCCGGGGCACTGCGCTCCCGAGGCCGGCCCGAGGACCAGCAGGAGGCACGCCAGGAGGTCCGGCGCGCGGTGGCGACCGCCGACCAGCTCGGCATGGCCCCGCTGCACGCGAAGGCCGCCGAACTGGCCGAGCGACTCTCCGGTCGCGGCCTGGACGCCCTGACCCCGAGGCAACGTGAGATCGCCCAGCTCGTGGCCCGGGGGCACAGCAACCGCCAGATCGCCGCCGAGCTGCACATCTCCGAGCGCACCGCGGAGAACCACCTGCGCGCCATCATGATCAACCTCGGGGTCCAGAACCGCGTCCAGGTCGCCACCTGGATCACCGGGGCCCCGGCGGAGTAGGAAGCTGCTCAGGCACCCGGCCGGGGAGCTACCGGCGCCCGGTCGTGGGCCGGGGCCGCGAGTCCGGCCAGCAGCGCCATCGACTCGGCCGCCCGCGTGCCGGGCTCCGGGTGGAACACGTACATCGTCTGGCGCTCGGGGCCGACGACGGTGAACGCCTCGAACCGCAGCGCCAGCTCGCCGACGAGCGGGCTGCGGAAGGTCTTGGTCCCGCCGGTCTTGTCGCGGACGTCGTGGCGCGCCCACATCCGGCGGAACTCCTCGCTCTTCACCGACAGCTCCCCGACCAGCGCGGACAGTCGCGGATCGTCCGGGTCGGCGCCGGCGGACGCCCGCAGCCCCGAGACCGAGCCCTCCGCCACCTCCCGCCAGTGCACGTACACCTCACGGCTCGACGGGTCGAGGAACGCGTCACGCACGAGATTCCTGCCGACTGCAAAACCGGGGTTGACCAGCGGCGCGACGGCGTTCGACGCCAGCACGTCCCGGTACCGGCCGATCACCACGGCGGCCTCGGTGGTCCACCGGTCGAGCAGCGCGGCGAGCTCGGGGCGGACCTGCTCGGGGCGCGGTGCCCGGCGCCGGCGGGGCGGCTGGGAGGTGGCGAGCCGGCGGAGATGGCCGGCCGCGTCCGCGTCGAGCTCGAGGGCGCGGGCCAATGCGTCGAGCACCTGGGGGGACGGGTGCCGGTCGCGGCCCTGCTCGAGCCGCGCGTAGTAGTGCGTGCTCACTCCGGCGAGCAGTGCCAGCTCCTCGCGGCGCAGCCCGGGTGCGCGCCGGGTGCGGTGATCGGGCAGGCCCGCCGGGTCGACCAGTCGCCGCCGGGCCCGCAGGAACTCACCGAGCGCGTTGTCCATGCATTCCAGGTTAGGCGCCGGGGGCGCCGCTTACCGCGCCCTCGCGGGGTGCGGCAACCGGGCCTCGGCCGTCCTAGCGTCGGTCAGGTCGACCGACGGGAGTCGACCAACGTGAGAGGAACGTCCATGCGCTACCGCACCCTCGGCAGCTCCGCCCTGAAAGTCTCGGAGATCTCGCTGGGCTCGTGGCTCACCTACGCGGGCGGGATCGAGATGGACCGGGCCCGGGCCTGCACCGACGCCGCCTTCGACGCCGGCATCACCTTCCTCGACACCGCCAACGTCTACGGCCGGGGCGCCGCCGAGACCGCCTGGGGCGAGATCCTCAGCGGCCGCCCACGCGACTCCTACGTCCTCGCCACGAAGGTCTGGGGCCAGATGTCGGACGATCCGGCCGACCGGGGCCTGTCACCGACGCAGATCCACCAGCAGATCGACGCCTCGCTGCGCCGGCTGCGCACCGACCACGTCGACCTCTACCAGGCCCACCGCAACGACCCCGACGTCCCGATCGAGGACACCCTGGAGGCACTGGCCGCCGTCGTGGAGTCCGGCAAGGCCCGCTACCTGGGCTTCTCCGAGTGGACGCCGGAGCAGATCCGTACCGGCATCGAGATCGCCGGCCCGGACCTGTTCTGCTCCAGCCAGCCGCAGTACTCGATGCTGTGGCAGGCGCCGGAGGTCGAGGTCTTCCCGCTGTGCGCCGAGTACGGCATCTCGCACATCGTGTGGTCGCCGCTGGCCCAGGGTGTGCTGACCGGCAAGTACCGGCCCGGGCACGCCTACCCCGAGGACTCCCGCTTCGCCAGCGACGCGATGAACATGAACGAGCACCTCGTGATGCGCGACGGCGTGCTGGAGGCCGTCGAGCGGCTCGCCCCGGTCGCCGCCTCGGCCGGGCTGACCCTGCCCGAGCTCGCCCTCGCCTGGGTGCTGCGCCGCCCGGAGGTGGCCTCGGCGATCATCGGGGCCTCGCGCCCGGAGCAGGTCTTCGCGAACGCCAAGGCCTCCGGGGTCGAGCTGGGGGAGGACGTGCTCGCCGCGATCGACACCGCGCTCGGTGACGTCCCGGTCCGGGACCAGCGGTTGGCGATCTACGCGACCGAGGGGATCAAGCGTCGCTAGTGTCCTGTCGGCGACTGGACACTAGCTGTGCGGGGCCGGCCCCCCGGCTCCGGGCCGGGGACCGGACTGAGTGGAAGCACTCATGTGCGGGCGGGGCCCGGCATCGACACTCGGCTCGTGACTGATCCAGAGGTGTTGATCGTCGGTGCCGGCCCGGTCGGGCTCACGGCGCGGGCGCTGCTGGCGCGCTGGGGCGTGCGGACCATGCTGGTCGAGAAGCGCGGCGAGCTGTCGCCGTTCCCCCGGTCGCGGCTGGTCAACGTGCGCTCGATGGAGATCTTTCGCCAGCTCGGGCTCGCGGACGCGGTCAAGGCCAGTGCGTTCGCGCCGGAGTTCGGCCGGATCCGCTTCCGCGACACCTTGGGAGACCACGACTTCGGCTCGGCCGGCATGGTCGGGATCAACGCGCCGATCGCCGAGAGCCCGGTGATCGGCGCGCTGACCTCGCAGGACCGGCTGGAGCCCACGCTGTTCGCCGCGACGGACACCGAGGTGCGGTACGGGGTCGAGCTCGTCGACCTCGCCGAGGAGGCCGACTGCGTGGTGGCGTCACTGGTCGACCACGGCAGCGGCGCGCGCACCCAGGTCCGGGCCCGCTACGTGCTCGCCGCCGACGGCGCGAACTCCACCGTCCGCGAACGCGTCGGGATCAGCACGGCCGGCCCCGGCGCGGTGGGGCGCCTCACCACCGTCGTGTTCGAGGCCGACCTGCACCCGTGGCTCGTCGACCAGCCCGCCGGGGTCTACGCCACCGCGCACGGCTCGTTCCTGCCGATCTACCCGGAGAGCGGCTGGGCCTGGATCGACGGCACTCCCGAGGACCTCGCGCAGGCCGGCTGGCCCGATCTCGTCGCCCGTGCCCTCGGCCCGAAGTTCGACGTGCGGGTCGACGTGCTGCGGGTCCAGCACTGGGTGGTGAACGCGTTCGCCGCCGAGCACTTCGCCCGGGGCCGGGTGCTGCTGGCCGGCGATGCCGCGCACGCCATTCCACCCTCGGGCGGCCTCGGCATGAACGTCGGCATCGGCGATGTGCACAACCTCTGCTGGAAGCTGGCGGGCGTAGTCCAGGGGTGGGCCGGGCCGGGTCTGCTGGCGACCTTCGAGCCGGAACGCCAACCTGTCGCCCTGCGGAACCTCCGGCAGGCGGTGGCCAACGCCCACCTCGCGCACGACGTGCAGAACCGGCGCCGCGAGCAGCTGGCGAACGGGGGCGCCGCCGCGTCGGCCGAGATCGAGATGCCCTGGTCGGAGGAGTACTTCGCGCAGCTCGGACTGGTGCTCGGCGTCGCGTACGACTCGGCCGCCGTGCTCGCGGACGACACCCCGACCGAGCCGACCGAAGCCGGCACGGACTACGTACCCACCCCCGCGCCGGGGCACCGCCTGCCCCACGCCTGGCTCGCCGACGGCCGCTCCACGCTGGACACCGCCGGGGAGTGGTTCACGCTGCTCACCCCGGACCCCGACCGCTGGGCACAGCACACCGCCGGACCGTGGCCGCTGCACATCGAGGCCCTGCCGGAAGAGCACATCGACCTGTTCGGCCTGGGCCGACACGGTGCACTACTCGTCCGGCCGGACGGCCACATCGCCGCCCGCTGGCGCCACGGCGCCCCCGGCGACGCCCCCCTGTGGGACGCCCTGACGACGATCACCGGCCCGGCGGAGCGGGCTCCGACGGCTCAGTAGCGGACAGTGCTCTGCAGCAGGGGCGGGTACACCCCGGACGGCTCGCCGTCGACCGTGCTGCCCGCGAACTGCAGCGTCCGCCGCATCGGGCCGTTCACGTCGGCCGGATAGCTCAGGGTCGGGGTGGAGACCTCGTCGAGCAGGCGCAGGTGTTCGGGGGTGAGGGCGACGTCCAGGCCGGCCAGGTTGGTCTCCAGGTGGTCGACGCGGCGGGCGCCCACGATCGGTACGACGGTGCCCTCGCGGGCCCGCAGCCACGCGAGCGCGACCGAGGCGGACGTCGTGTCGAGCTCGTCGGCGACCGAGGCGACGACGTCGATGACCGCGTACTCCGCGTCGGTGGGGCCGCCGACGAAGGCCGTGCGCGCCGAGTCGGCGACCTGGGTGCCCCGACGGTACTTGCCGGACAGGAAGCCGTTCTTGAGTGGGCTCCACGGAGTCAGCGCCATGCCCTGGTCGAGCGCGAGCGGCGCGAGCTCGCCCTCCACGGTCCGGGCCAGCAACGAGTACTCGACCTGCAGCGCGACCAGCGGCGTCCAGCCCTT
Organism: Pseudonocardia sp.; assembly: GCA_036272795.1. Taxonomy (GTDB): domain Bacteria; phylum Actinomycetota; class Actinomycetes; order Mycobacteriales; family Pseudonocardiaceae; genus Pseudonocardia. The sequence continues at coordinate 19,075 of DATAYB010000056.1, read as the reverse complement.
GAGCAGCGCTGTGGTCTGGGCCTGCGCGGTGACCCAGCCGGGGGTGTTGGAGAAGCCGATGTAGCGGATCTTGCCGGCCCGCACGAGGTCGTCGAGCGTGCGCAGGGTCTCCTCGATCGGCGTGTGCCGGTCCCAGTTGTGCAGCCAGTACAGGTCCAGGTAGTCGGTCTGCAGCCGGCGCAGGGAGTCGTGCAGCTGGGCGATGATCGAGCTACGGCCTGCGCCGCCGCCGTTGGGGTCACCGGGGAACATGTTGCCGAAGAACTTCGAGGCCAGCACCACGTGCTCGCGCTGACCGGGACGGGCGGCGAAGTAGTCGCCGAGGATCCGCTCGGAGTGGCCGTTGGTGTAGAAGTTCGCCGTGTCGACGAAGTTCCCGCCCTGGTCAAGGTAGGTGGCCAGGATCTTCTCCGACTCCTCGACGCTGCAGCCGGCTGCCCCGGGGTCCTCCCCGAAGGTCATCGCGCCGAGGGCGAACGGGCTGACCCGCAGGCCCGAGCGGCCGAGGGTGACGTAGTGGTCGAGCGGCATGAGAGTGCTCCCGGGACGTGTCGTGTTGGTCCCCTCGATCGAAGCGCGCGCACCGCGAACCGCGTTAGATCGATCGGCGCTCGCCGTTGCACGATCCTCTCGACTTCGTCCCAGTCGGGCGTCGGCGGGAGATGATGCCGGCCGGGGTTCGGGTGCGAGGAAATCGTGGGGGTGCGGGTGCGCGCGGTCGTGTTCGAGGAGTTCGGGGCGCTGCCGGTGCTGCGGACGGTGCCCGATCCGGTGCCGGCGCCCGACGGGGTGGTGATCACGGTCGAGGCCACCGGTGTGTGCCGCAGTGACTGGCACTCGCTGCAGGGCCATGACGACGCGGTGCGGCTGCCGCACGTCGCCGGCCACGAGCTCGCCGGGCGGATCGCGGCGCTCGGTACCGAGGTGCGCGGCTGGACGGTCGGCGAGCGGGTCACCGTGCCGTTCGTGTGCGCCTGTGGCCGGTGTGCCCAGTGTGCCGTCGGCATGCAGCAGATCTGCGACGACCAGTTCCAGCCCGGCGCCACGCACTGGGGTTCGTTCGCCGAGCAGGTGGCGATCGAGCGTGCGGAGGTGAACCTGGTGCGGCTGCCGGAGATGCTGGATCCGGTCACCGCCGCCGCGTTGGGCTGCCGGTTCGCGACCGCGTACCGGGCCGTGCTGCGGCAGGGGGAGCTGCGGCCCGGGCAGTGGGTGGCGGTGCACGGCTGCGGTGGGGCGGGCCTGTCGGCGGTGCTGCTGGCGGCGGCGGCCGGTGCGAACGTGGTGGCGGTGGACCTGTCGGCGGCGGCGCTGGAGCTGGCCGTCGAGCTGGGGGCGGTGGCCACGGTGCACGCCGCTCAGGTGGCCGACCCGGTCGCCTCGGTCGTCGAGCTCACCGGCGGCGGCGCGCACCTGTCGCTGGACTGCGTCGGGCTGCCGGCCACCTGCGCGGCATCGGTCGGCTCGCTGCGCAAACGCGGCACCCACGTGCAGGTCGGCCTCATGCCGCCCGCGCAGGGGATACCGCCGATACCGATGCACCAGGTGATCGCCGGTGAGCTGCGCATCCTCGGCACCCACGGCCTGCAGGCGCACGAGTACCCCGAGATGCTGCGGTTCGTCTCGGCGGCGGGGCTCCCGCTGCAGCGGCTGGTTGGCGCCCGGATCGGGTTGGACGGCGTACCCGCCGCGCTGATGGCCATGAACGATCCGGTGCCGGCCGGTTCCGGAGTCACCGTCGTCGACCTGGTCGGGGCGCCGGCCCGCTAATCCGGTCGACGCCCGCCTGATGATGGAAAGGGCTCGCTGGGGGGTGGTGCGGATGAACGTCGACGCGGAGCGTCCGCCGTTGATCGGGTCGGACGAGGTCACGACGCCGTACTGGGCGGAGGGCTACGAGCGGCAGGCGCGCGCGGGCAGCTGGGAGGTCGCCAGGGCGGCGCCCCGCACCATCGGGGTGCTGGTGGGTTGGGCCTGGCGGGCCTCGCCGAGGCTGACGATGCTGACGCTGGGCGTGGAGCTGGTCTCGGCGGTCGTCACCGCGCTGGGGCTGCTGGCGACAGCGAGTGTGTTCACGCGGCTGCTGGAGGCGGGGCCGACGCCAGGCCGAGTGGTGGCGGCGCTGCCGGCGCTAGCGCTCGTGGTTGCGGCGGGGGTCCTGCGCGGCGGGCTGCAGACCGCGGTCGGGGCACTGGAGGCGGCGCTCGTGCCGAAGATCGAGCAGCGCGCCCAGGACGAGCTCTACGCCGGCCTGCTGGGCGTCGACCTGCTCGCGTTCGACGACCCCGACTTCACCGGGCTGATCGAGCGCGGCGAGCGGGGCATCATCTCGATCAACATGGGCGCGCGACGGGTCGGTGACCTGGTGGCGGCCGCGGTCTCGGTGACCGCGGCCGTGGTGGCCGCCGGCGTGTTGCACCCGGTGCTCGCCCCGCTGGTGCTGCTCACCGCGTTGCCCCAGGCCTGGGCGACCCTGCGCGGCGCACAGCTGAAGCTGGCTTCGTTCGTCCGGATCGCGGCCGCCGAGCGTCGCCGCGACATCACCAGCGAACTGATCGCGGAGCGGGCGAACGCCGCCGAGATCCGCGCGTTCACGACCCAGCGCGCGCTGCTCGCCGAGCACCGCAGGCTCACGGCGGAGGTCACCGCCGAGAATGCCAAGGTCGACCAGCAGCGCAACCTGATGGTCACGGCCGGGCGCGCGCTGGCCGGGGCGGGCGCCGGAGTCGGCTACGTCGTGCTCGGCCTGCTGCTGTACACCGGTGGGCTGCCGCTCGCGCTGGCCGGCACCGCGGTGGTGGCGATGCGGACCGCCGCTCAAGCCATCGGCAACGGTGTGTACGCGGTCAACGCGCTGTTCGAGATGGGTATCTACGTGGGTCTGTTCGGGGACTGCATCGCGGACATCGGTGCCCGCGCCCGCCCAGCGCCGACCCGCCGACTGACCGGTGACCCGACGGTGGTGGAGCTGACCGACGTGTCGTTCCGGTACCCGGCCCAGGAGCGTGACGCGGTGCACGGGGTCCACCTGACGCTGCGCCGGGGCGAGGTCGTCGCACTGGTCGGCGAGAACGGCTCCGGCAAGACCACGCTGGCCAAGCTGATCACTGGGCTCTACCTGCCGAGTGGCGGCGCGGTGCGCTGGGACGGCGTGGACATCGCGCAGGTCGACCCGCTCGAGCTGCAGGACCGGGTCGCCGTTGTGCTGCAGGAACCGCTGCGCTGGCCGGTCACCGCCACCGACAACATCCGGATCGGCCGCCTCGACCGGGAGGACGCCGACGGTTCCGCGTTCGCCGACGCCGCCCGCCGGTCCGGCGCGGACACCGTGCTCGCCGACCTGCCGGACGGCCCGGGCACGGTGCTCTCCCGAAAGTTCCAGAACGGGCGTGACCTCTCCGGTGGCCAGTGGCAGCGCGTCAGCGTGGCGCGGGGGCTCTACCGCAACTCCGCGCTCGTGGTCGCCGACGAGCCCACCTCGGCGATGGACGCCCGCGCCGAGCACGCCGTGTTCGCCGCGCTGCAGGAGTTCAGCGCGAACCACGGCGGTCGCCAACCGAGTATCACCGTGCTCGTCACGCACCGGCTGGCCAACGTGCGGCACGCCGACCAGATCATCGTGCTCGAGGGCGGCCGGATCACCGAGCGCGGCACCCACGACGAGCTGATGGCCACCGCCGGCACCTACCGCCAGCTCTTCAGCCTGCAGGCCCACGCGTACCGCGACTGACGATCACGGTGGGCGCCCCGCCCAGTGGCTGGCCGCCCCGCCGGGCCGGGAGCAGACCGAGGGGCAACCGAATTTCCGCTTTTTCCCGAGTAGGGCAGGCCCCACCCCGGGGCTGGGGGGTTATCCCGCTGTCGCGGGGGAGCACACCCTCGTCGTTCCGCGCCCGTGCTTGGCAACCTGAGACATCACCGGCTACGTAGCCGGGTGGTGGAAATGGTGGCGTGGACGATCTCGGCCCACCACCGGGTCGCGGATCAAATATCGAACAAGGGAGCAACAAATGGACGAGCAGGTCTACGAGGCGCCGGCTCTGGTCGAGCTCGGTGAGTTCACCGAGGAGACGCTCGGTGGCCCCCGGTCCAGGGCGATCGACACGTACTTCCTCTGGTACTGACCGTAGGAGGCTGGGGTGACTGACTGGTTCGAGGGGTGGGCGGCGCTGCCGGACCGACCCGATGCGCGGCCACTGCTGGAGGGGGCGATGCCCTCGGTGCCGGACATCGCGCCGCACGCTTCCGGGCGGCCCTGGCTGGTGGGCCACCTCGACCGGCACCAGGTCACCCTGGCCGTCGTGGGAACGGTGCGGGTGGCGGTGATCGGGACCTGCCCGGTGACCGCCACCCGGCTGTCCGAGCTGGTCGGACGGGTGCGTTCGATCGCCGATCTGGATGCCGTGGCGCCGGAGCTGCCCGGAAGCTGGCACCTGGTGGCCTCCGTCGACGGGGTGGTGCGGGTGCAGGGCGGTCTGGTCGGGCTGCGGCGGGTGTTCCACGTCCGGGTCGGCGGTGTCACGATCGCGGGCGACCGGGCGGACATGCTCGCGGCACTGTCTGGTGAGGGGATCGACGAACAGGCGTTGGCCGTGCGGGTGGCCTGCGCCGGCAACACCCCACCGCCGCTGAGCGACCAGAGCTACTGGGCAGGGGTGCGCGGGCTCGCTCCCGGCCACTACCTGAGGATGCACGCCGAGGGCGCGGCCACCGAAACCCGCTGGTGGCAGCCGCCCGAGCCGACGCTTCCGCTGGCCGTGGGTGCCGGGCCGGTGCGCGAGGCGTTGGAGACGGCGGTGGCGGCTCGGCGTCCGGCGACCGGGCGGCTGAGTACGGACTTGTCCGGTGGGTTGGACTCCACCGCACTGTGCTTCCTGGCCGCCCGAACCGTGACGCCTGAGCTGCTCACCTTCCGCTGGGGCGAGGCTGACACCGCCAACGACGACGCCGTGTTCGCCGGGCATGCGGCCGCGGCGCTACCCGACGCCGAACACCTGATCCTCGCCCAATCCGACCTACCGGCCAAGTTCGCCGATCCCGGCGAGCTGGGTGACGCGGAGGCCCCGTACCGGTTCGGGCGGACCCTCGCCCGCGCCCGACACGACTCGATGCTGCTGGCCGGTCTCGGATCGCGGGTACATCTTGCCGGCCACGGCGGCGACGAGCTGTTCCACAACTCGGGGGCGTACCTGCACACCCTGCTGCGCCGCCGCCCCCTCACCGCGATCGGCCGGGTCCGCGCGCACCGTGCTCTCGACCACTGGCCGCTGGGTGCCACCTGGTCGGCCTTGGCCAGCAACGCCGGGGTCGACGCCTGGTGGCGCCGGCAGGCCGACGGCCTGACCGACGCCCAGCAGCACCGGCGCGCCCCGCACCTGGACTGGAGCTTCCCGATCCGCACGCCACCCTGGGTCGCCTCGGCGACGGTGGATACCGCGCGTGCCGCTCTACGCGGCGTCGCCGCCACCGCTGGCCCGCTGGCCGCTGACCGGGGCCAGCATGCGACCCTCTCCGCACTCTGCACGGCGGGCCCGTGGTACCGGCAGCTCACCCGGCTGTTCGGGGCAGCCGGGCCTCGGCTGGAGCTGCCCTACCTCGACGATCGGGTCGTCGAAGCCGCACTCGCGGTCCGTCCCGACGAAGGCAGCACACCATGGCGGTTCAAGCCGCTGCTGGTTGACGCCATGCGTGGCGTCCTTCCCCCGGCGATCGCCGGCCGCACCACAAAGGGCGAGTTCAGCGCGGACGTACAAGCCGGGCTGCGCCGCCATCTGCCGGACATCCTGGCTGTGTTTGCAGACTCCGCGCTCGCCGCGCGTGGCCTGATCGACGTCGACGCGCTGCGCCGCGCGCTGCTCACCCCGCACGTCGACTGGCAGGCCGTGATCGCCATGGAGGACCTGCTCGGCTGCGAGACCTGGCTGCGCGCCGCCCAACAGACTTCGTCGCCGCCCAGGAGGAGCTATGCCCGCACAGTTGCGACCTGACGTCGTCACGTCCGACACGCACGACGGCCTCGTGCTGCTCGACGAGCGCAGCGGCCGCTACTGGCAGCTCAACCACACCAGTGCGCGCGTGCTGCGCGCCCTTCTCGACGGTCAGGACGTCGAGCGGATCGCCGCCGACCTGGCCGCCCGCCACCGCCTCGACCCCGACCGGGCCCGGCGCGACGTCGCTGCCCTCACCGAGCGGCTGACCTCGGCGAAGCTGGTGCGGACCGGATGAGCGTCCCGTTCACCCTGGAGCAGGGTCGACGGCTGTCGCCGGGCCAGCGTGTGCTCGCCGTGCTCGTGGTCGGATTGGCGCGGGTGCTGGCCTCGCATCGGCCCCGGCGGCTGCGGCGGGTGCTGTCGGTCGCCCGGCGAGGTGCTCGGCCGGCCACTTCGTCGGAAGCGTTGGCCGCGCGCCAGGCGGTGGTCTCGGTCAGCCTGCGGTGCGCGGGGCAGGGTTGTCTGCAACGTTCCATCGCGGCCGCGTTGTACTGCAGGGCCCTCGGTAGTTGGCCGACATGGTGTACCGGCGTGCGTACCCAGCCGTTCGCGGCGCACGCGTGGGTCGAGGTGGACGGCCGACCGGTCGGCGAGCCGCACCCCGCCGGCTACTACCGGACGATGATCGCCATTCCGCCGCTGACCCCGTGAGTGGTATTGGTCGCCAATAGCGACCAATACCACTCACGGGGACAGCGGGACACGCGCAGGATCTCGGCGACCGGGCCGGATGGCCGCCACGAGTGGCTTGACGTAGAACTCGATGAGGCGCCGCTGGCCCTCCGGTGAGTCGACTGGCAGCACGGTCTCCGGTGTGATCACCAGCGAGATCACGGTGCGGACCAGCAGCTCGGCGAGCATGTCGATGTCCTGCTCGGGCAGCGCGATCCGGCCGGCCGCCACCTCGTCCCGGATGTGCCGGGCGATCCAGCTCCGGGCGGCGGCGACGACGTGGCCGGCCCTGATCGTCAGGTACGGCAGGATCAGCTCCGGTTCCGTGCGCAGCAGCCGGTTCAGCACCCGGTGTGCGCGCAGGAAGGTCAGGCAGAACAGCAGCCCCTGGGAGAGCTTGGCCTCGGAGGTGTGCTCCGCCTCGATCACCGCGTCCAGCTTGGTCAGGAACCGGCGCAGCTCGCGCATCAGCAGCGCGTTGATCAGCTGGTCCTTCTTCGGGAAGTACCGGTAGATCGTCACCCGCGAGACGCCGACCCGCCGCGCCACGTCGTCCATGGTGAATCGGCGCAGCCCGAAGTCCTCGGCCTGGTCGAACGCGGCGGTCAGGATCCGGGCCGCCGTCTCGTCGTCGGGGGGGTCGGTGTCCAACGCGCGGCGCAGCAGGTCGTCGCCGTGACCGCTGCCGTGCGTACCGCCCCTGCGCATGCCGCCCAGCTTAACAAGCTTACAACTTGACGAAGTTTGTTACATACGTTTGAGTGTTGCGCAGTACGGGAGTCACACCTATAGCAGTCACGCCACCAGCCCCAGCCGCCGCACCGAGGGAGTGCAGCCATGACGGCGCCGACGCCGGACCGGCCGGATCACGAGATTGTGATCATCGGCGCTGGCCTGAGCGGGATCGGGATGGGCATCGCGCTGAGCAGGGCCGGCCTGCTGGACTTCGTGATCCTCGAGCGGGCCGGCGACATCGGCGGCACCTGGCGGGACAACACGTACCCGGGCATCGCGGTCGACGTGCCGGCGCAGGCCTACCAGTTCAGCTTCGAGCTCAACCCCGGGTGGAGCCGCGCGTTCGCCGGAGGCGCCGAGGTCAAGGCGTACCTGGACCGCGTCGCCGACCGGTACCGCGTGCGGGACCACATCCGCTGCCAGCACGAGGTCACCGAGCGGGTCTGGGACGAGGCGGCGCACCTCTGGCGGCTGACGGTGAACGGCACGCGGCTGACCGCCCGGTACGTGGTCAGCGCGATCGGGCCGTTCGTCGACCCGAAGCCGGCGGACATCCCCGGGGTGGAGGAGTTCGGCGGCGCGCTGATGTACTCGTCGCGCTGGGACCACGGCGTCGAGCTGGCCGGCGCCCGGGTGGCGGTGATCGGGACGGGCGCGAGCGCCGTGCAGATCGTGCCGGAGATCGCCGACCGGGTGGCCCGGCTCGACGTCTACCAGCGCACCCCGGTCTGGGTCGGCCCGAAGCTGGACCCGAGCACCCCGCGCGCGCTGGCCGGGCTGTTCCGCCGCTGCCCGCCCAGCCAGCGGGTGGTCCGCGCGGTCACCACCCGGGCCATCGAGCTGATGCTCATCGACCTCGTCGTGCACCACCACCGCGTGCCGTGGCTGACCAGGGCGGCGGCCGCCGCGATGCGCTCGGTCTGGTACCGGCTGCAGGTGCCGGATGCCGCCCTGCGCGCCAGGCTGACCCCGGACTACGGCATCGGCTGCAAGCGCCCGACCGTGTCCAACAGCTACCTGCGCACGTTCACCCGCCCGCACGTCGAGCTGGTCACCGACGCCATCGAGGCGATCACCGCCGACGGCGTGCGCACCGCCGACGGCCGCCACCGCGAGGTCGATGTGATCGTGCTCGCCACCGGGTTCAGGCTGGCCAGCGACCCGGCGAACTTCCGCCGGACCCCGGTGCGCGGCCGCGACGGCTTCGACCTGGCCACCGCGTACGAGCGCGAGCGGCTGAGCTCCTACGAGGGCATCAGCCTGCCGGGGCTGCCGAACCACTTCATGATGTTCGGCCCGTACGGCTGGGTCGGCGGCACCTGGCACCAGCTCGTGGAGAGCACGTCGGCGCACATCGTCCGCGTGGTCACCGAGGCGCGCCGGCGGGGAGCCACGGCGGTCGAGGCACGCCCCGGGGCGACGCGGCGGTGGACCGAGCGGATGCGCGCCCGGCTGGCGGGCTCACTGTTCAACACCAACGGCTGTGCCAGCGCGAACAGCTACTACTTCGACCACCACGGCGACCTGCCCTACCTGCGCCCGACCACCGCGGCGGCGGCGTTCCGCGCCGCGCGCGGTTTCCCGCTCGACGACTACCGCTACACGAGCCATGCCGGCACGACCCTGACCAACGCCAGCACTCCCACCAGCACCGCAGCGCAACCAGGAGGATCGACATGACCGCCGAACCGGAGCTGACACCCGTACCGAAGCGCACCGTGCGCACCCGCCGGATCTCGTTCGCCTACCCGGCCGGCACGCTGGACCGGCACTACGTGCAGGGCGACCTGGTGATGAGCCACATCGTCGCCATGCTCTCCGCGCTGTTCCCGGAGGGGGAGGACTTCTTCATCCGCGCGGTCCGCCGCTACCGCGACCAGGTCACCGACCCCGAGCTGCGCGCCCAGGTCGCCGGCTTCATCGGGCAGGAGGTCACGCACGGCCGCGAGCACCGGGCGCTGAACGACAAGCTGCGCGAGATGGGCTACCCGACCCGGATGACCGACCGCTTCACGAACCTACTGCTGATCAGGTCCGACCGGCTGTTCTCACACCGCTTCCAGCTGGCCGTGACCGCCGCGCTCGAGCACTACACCGCCACGATCGCCGAGCGCCTGCTGACCAGCCCGGAGGCGCAGGAGCTGCTCGGCGACAGCGAGGTGCGGTCGGTGCTGCTCTGGCACGCGCTGGAGGAGTCCGAGCACAAGGCCGTCGCGTTCGACGTGTACCGCGCGATCGGCGGCACCGAGCGGATGCGGATCGGCGCGATGCGCCTGACCAACGCGCTGTTCGTGCCGATCGTGATCGTGCTGACGGCGATCTCGCTGGCCGGCGACCGCGCCGCCTACAACCCGGTCCGGCTGTTCCGCAGCCTGGCCCGGCTGCCCCGCTCGCCGTTCCTGGCCCGTGTGGTGCGGCAGAATCTGCTCGCCTACAACCGGCCCGGCTTCCACCCGGACGACTTCGACGCCACCGCGCTGCTGGACCGCTGGCGTGCCGAGCTGTTCGGCACGGACGGCACCCTCGCCGACCACCTCAAGTAGCCGCCCGGTTCGCGCTGTACACGGGCTGTACGCGGCGCGGCGGTAGATTCTGAGGGTGGACGAGGATCGGGCACGGCGGGTCGCGGACACGCTCCGCACGCGTGGCATTGACGCGTACCTGGAGCGGGCCGGGGTGTACCAGTTCGGGGTTCGGGTGTCGCTCGGCGACGGCCGCGAGGCGATCTGGGACTCCGACGGCACCGCGACCCTGGAGGCCCAGGTCATGCGGGACGGCAACCTGGTCGGGTTCGTGCCGGTGATCCAGGGCTCCGAGGGTTTCGACGAGGCCGAGGTGGTCGACGCGATCGCGCGCACCGACTACGACAAGCCGATCGCGTCGCTGCGCCCGACCGCGCCGCCGCCCGGCGAGCCACTGCCGCCGACCGGTGGCCTGTTCCGCCGGTTCCTGGACGGGTTCCGCTACAAGTAGTTCCTGGTTCGGGTCGCGGCCGGTTCGGGTCGTCGCTAGTTCGGGTCGTCGCTGGCGGCCGCGAGCAGGGGCACGAGGACGTCGCTGATCGGCGTCGGCACGCCGTGCACGGCACCCAGCCTGCGCACCACCCCGTTGCGCGCGTCCCACTCCAGCGCCCGGCCCGCCACCCGGTCGTACAGGATCGAAGAGCCCAGGTCGGCCGGCGACATGGCCAGCCGGTCGGCCATGGCCTCGGCGAGCGACCCATCCAGCCGCACCCCCTCGGCGGCTGCCACCGCCAGGCACTCCTCGGCCAGCGCGAGCGCCAGCCCGCGCACGTCCTCCCGGCGGTACATGCCGGAGCGCCGGCCGGTCAGCACCATGAGCCCGGCCAGCGCGTTCATGACCAGCTTGCGCCAGAGCTCGACCTCGAAGTCCGCCCGCACGTGGACCTGTGCGCCACCAGGGACGAGCAGCTCGGCGAGGCGGTGGCCGGCGGGTTCGTCGGGCACGGTGAGCTCGGGTACGCCGCGCAGCCTGATCGTCCGCCGGTCCAGCCCCTCGGCGGGGCACCACACGACGGTCGGCAGCACCGTCGCCGGGCCGACGTACGGCGCCACCCGCTCGCGGTGCTCGACGCCGTTCTGCAGCACCACGACGACTGTGTCCGGCCCGGCCAGCCGCTCCAGCCAGTGGCCGGCGTCGGCGGTCTGGTGTGCCTTCACGGCCAGCAGCAGCCAGTCGACCGGGCCGCGCGCCGCCTCGGGCTCGGTGCGCACCTCGCCGGCCAGCGGCATCGGGTCGCCGCCGTCCGGGAGCACCGTGATCGACTCCACGGGGGTGCGCCCGTACAGCGGCACCGCGCCGAGCCCGGCGCGCTCGGCCACCGCCGCGAAGGTCGCGCCGATCGCGCCGGGGCCGACGACGGCCACCCGCTCCGGCCGCCCGCCGCCGGTGGTTCGCTCAGACGTCACGGTCCCATCCTGCCCGCCGGGCCTTTCAGGGGCCTGCCGAACGGTTCCGACGCTGGGGACGGACGTTTTGGTCCGGGGCAAAGTGTCGCTGTGCGAAGCTCGTGGCATGGCCGAGCCGAGCCCCGCCCAGACCGAGCCGGGCGACCCCAGGGACCGGAACCTCGCCGCCGTCGCGGTGCTGTTCGGCGACCCGGCCCGGATCGCCATGCTCGCCGCGCTGGCGGGCGGCCGCGCCCTGCCGGCGGGCGAGCTGGCCCGGCTGGCCGGGGTCCACCCGGCGACGGCCACCGCGCACCTGCGCAGGCTGGTCGACGGCGGGCTGGTCCGGGTCCGGGCGCAGGGCCGGCACCGGTACCACGAGCTGGCCGGCGAGCGGGTCGCCTCGGTACTGGAGGCGCTGGCCCAGCTCGCGCCGCCCGCCGAGGTCCGCTCGCTGCGCGCGCACCGCGCGAACGCCGCCATGGCCGAGGCGCGGACCTGCTACGACCACCTCGCCGGGCGGCGCGGCGTCGAGCTGCGCGACCGGTTGCTGGCGGTGGGCGCACTGCGCCAGGTCGACGACCTCGACCACCGGCTGACCGAGTCCGGGCGGCGACTGGTCGGGGAGCTGGCTGTGGACCTCGACCGCCTCGCAGGCTCGCGCCGCGTCTTCGCCCGCCGCTGCGTGGACTGGACCCACCGCCGGCCACACCTGTCCGGCGCGCTACCGGCGGCGCTGACCACCCAGTTCCTGGCCAGGGGCTGGCTGTTGCCGGGTAACGGCCGGGCGCTGCGGGTCAGCGCGGGCTACGACCGCGAGCTGGCTGCCTGGCTCGGCGACTCCGGCTCGGCCGTCGCGGCTCAGCTCGGGGGTGTGGAGAACGAGCTGGGCGACGTGCTGTCGGACTGGTCGGACGGCGTGAGGGGCGGCAGCAGCGGGTTGCCGGGGGTCGGGGTGCTCGGCGGCGGCGCGTAGTTGGTGGACGGCGGGTAGCTCGGCGGCGGGGCGTACGACGTCGAGGGTGCGTAGGACGTCGGCGGGGCGTACGACGTCGGTGGGGCGTAGCTGGTGGGCGGCACGTCCGTGCTCGGCGGGACCTGGGCCGTGGCCGGCGGGTTCGGCGTCGGCGAGGGACCGGTCAGCGGCCGGGGCGTCTCCAGCGGCGCGGCGAGCGAGAACTCCAGGATCGAGCCGGGGTTGTCCAGCGGCCCGGTCTGCTCGTCTGGTCTGGCGCCGCCGAGGCCGGTGTTGTCGGCGGCGATGTAGATCTTGCTGTGGTCGGGTGACAGAGCAATGTCGCGGTACCGGTTGTGTGTGCGGAACAGCTCCAGCACGTCGCCCTGCACGGAGCCGCCGTCCTGGCTCAGCTTGAGGGCGTACACGGCGCCGTTCTTCAGGCTCGGTACCAGCAGAGAGTTGGCCAGCGCGGGGTCCGGGGCGTCGGCGGGCACGTAGGCGAGGCTGCCCGGGACGACGGTCGGCCAGCAGCGGTCGTAGTCCGGCGCGCACGCCTCGTCCTGGAAGCCGTACCCGTTCGGCGCGGTGTACAGCGTCTTCAGCGGCTCCACGTAGTCCGGGGCGTTCCACACCGTCTCGGGCGGCCCCAGCGGCACGCCGGGCGGCACCTGGTCGGGGTCGTAGGTCAGCTGGCCGCAGTTGCGCGCCGCCGACCAGTTCGCGTACCGGTAGGACTGGTCGTCGCGGTACCCGGCCACGAACGGCCAGCCGTAGTTGGACCCGCCCCGCAGCAGCGCGACCTCGTCGTCGCTCTTCGGGCCCTGGTCGGCGGAGTAGAGCTGGCCGTTCGGCCCGAACGCCAGGCCGACCGGGTTGCGCTGGCCGACGGCGAAGATGTGGCTGCGCAGGCCGTGGATCATCGGGTTGTCCGCCGGGATGCCGCCGTCCTGGTCCACCCGGAGGATCTTGCCGGCGTACGTGCTCCAGTCCCTGGCGGTGAGCTGCTGGCTGGTCGGCAGGTCCTGCGAGCGGATCGGGGTGCAGGCCCTGCCGTACTCGTTGTTGCCCTGGTCACCGAGTGTGAAGTACAGCTTCTGGTCGGGGCCGAAGATCAGCCGCCCGCCGTTGTGCGCTGTACTCGCTGGCAGGCCGGTGAGCACGTCGGTGGGGCTGGTCAGCGACGCCGCCGACTGGTCGTAGCGGTACCGGACGATCTTGGCGCGCAGGTCGACGGCCGGACCGGGGCCGGCGTTGTAGTCGTAGGCGACGAACACCGCGCCCGGGGCGAACGCCATGCCGAGCAGCCCGTCCTCCGCGCCGCCGCTGGACACGTCCGGGATGTCGACCACGTCGGTGCTGGCCCCGTCGTCCGGGTCGATCCGGGTGATCCGCTTGCCGGTCTGCTCGGTCACCCACAGGAAGTTGTCCGGCCCCCAGGTGAGCTGCCACGGCTTCGACAGCCCGCCGGCCAGCACCCTCGGCAGCGCACCCTGGGCGGCGGCCCCCGCGCCCCCGCCGGCGGAACCAGGCCCGCGTACCACCGGCGCGGCCTCACAGGCCGCCGCGAGTAAGGCGGCCGACAGCAGGACGATGACCGCCAGTGACCGCTTCACGGGGAGCTCCTTCGTCCAGATTGGGAGTCAACCTAGCGGGCTCGCCTCGGCCGATCAGCGGTGGTGGCCCGGCCGGGTGACCGCTCTTGACTCCGGCGGACAGCGGAGCCAACTCGCCCGGCCGGCGGGGCGGATCCCGGCCACCGGCGGCTCGGGCGATCAGCGGCGGAAGCCGCCCTCGGCGTCGAGGACCTGGCCGGTGATCGTGCCGGCGTCGTCACCGAGCAGGAGCGCCACCACGGCGGCGGCCTCGGCGGGGCTGTTCCACCGGCCGGCCGGCATCGACCGCGCCACCTGCCCGGCCTGGTCGGAGGTGGCCCAGCCGGTGTCGGTCGGCCCGGGGTTGACGGCGTTCACGGTGATCGCCCGGTCGGCCAGCGCGTCCGCGAGCGTGCGCGTGAGCTGATGCAGCGCGCGTGGTTCACCACCAGCGAGTCGAGGCCGCCGAGTGCGCCGGCCGCCTGTGCGACCAGTTCGGCCGGTGCCTCTGGGCGCGCGAGGTCGGACTCGGTGTGGGCCAGTCGTTCGCCGGTGCCGCCCAGTGCGGCGAGCACGCCGTCGATGCCGGCCGGGTCGGCGCCCCAGGGTTGCTCTGCGTCGTGCGCCGTCCAGGACTGGGCGAACACCGAGGCGCCGTCGGCGAGCAGCCGCGCCGTGATGGCGAAGCCGATCCCTCGCCGCCTGCTCACCCCGGTGACCAGTGCACGGCGCCCAGATGTCGTGATCATCCGGCCAGGTTGCCGGCCGGGCGAGCCGACCGGCAAGCGGGTTTCGCCCGTCGTTCGGACGTTTACCGGGTATCGACCAGCCGGGGTCACCGTGGTGGTGTGACCACTTCCCGGGTGCTGGACGGCGCCGCGATCCTGGCCAACGCGCGGCGGATAGCTCCGGAGCTGCGTGAGCGGGCCCGCGAAGTCGAGGCGGCCCGCCGGCTGACGAAGCCGGTGGTGGACGCGCTGCGCGACAGCGGTGTCTTCCGCATGTCGATGCCCAGGGAACGGGGCGGCCCCGGGGTGGACCTCGTCCGCCAGGTCGAGATCCTGGAAGTGCTGGCCAGAGCGGACGCGTCGGCGGCCTGGTGCGCCATGATCGGCTCCGACAGCGGCTTCTTCAGCGGGTTCCTGGATGACACCGACGCCCACGAGCTGTATCCGGGACTGGATGGTGCGACAGCCGGCTTCGTCCAGCCCTCGGGGCGGCTGGAGATCGCGCCGGGCGGCTACCGGCTCTCGGGGCGCTGGTCGTTCGGCAGTGGGATCACACATGCCGATGTGGTCACGGCCGGCGCGTACGTGACGGAGCACGGCGTGCCTCGGCTGGGCCCGGACGGGCGGCCGGAGTGGCGGGTCGGGCTGCTCCCGACGAGCCAGGTGCGGGTGCACGACACCTGGGACACGACCGGCCTGCGTGGCACGGGCAGCCATGACTACTCCGTCGACGACGTGCTGGTGCCGGCCGGCCACACGTTCATGCTCACCGAGCCGAAGAGGGACGGCGCGCTGTATCGCTGGCCGGCCGCCTTCACGGCCAACCTTCTCGCGGTGCCGCTCGGGGTGGCCGCCGATGCGCTGGACACGGCCATGGGGATCCTCGACCGCAAGGTCGTCATGCCGGAGGGCGGCCTGGCCCGCGACGACGCCCGGGTGCGGGACGCGGTGGCCAGGGCGCAGGCGATGGTCGGCTCGGCGCGCAGCTACACCTTCGACACGCTCGGCGCCTGCTCGGCGGCCCTCGAGTCGGGCGAGGTGCCGAGCTGCGCCGCGCGCGCCGCACTCGCCGGGTGCCGCACGCACACGGTGAGTGCCTGCCGCGACGCCGTCGGGCTACTCGTCGACACGGTGGGCACCTCTGCCGTGCGGCGCGGCTCGACGCTGGAGCGCAACATGCGCGACCTCATCACACTCGGTCAGCACTTCACGGTTCGCCCGAAGATGCGGGAGTGGGCCGGTGGCCTGTGGTTCGGCCAACCCGCGCCGTCCCCACTGCTCTAGCGGCCGGCGGGGACGCCGGTGCCGGCGCCCCCGCCCTGACGGAATCCGCGACTCAGCCTGACAAGTTCCCCGGACTCGCGCTGGCGGGGGCCCGGGTCAGGCGGTGGGGACCTTGTCGAGGAAGCCGTAGACGCGGTGCAGGCGGTCGCCTTCGGTGACGGCCACGTCGAAGCCGATCACCAGGGGCTCCTCGGCACCGGGGGCGCCGAGGTGCCACTGGAAGCGGGCGGTGTCGTGGTGGGTGTCTACCGGGCCGGCCAGGCTGAACACCAGGCCGGCGAACTGCTCCTGCACGGCGCCGACGGTGGCGTCGATCTGGTCCCGGCCCTGGGCGTCGACCAGTGGGTCGGTGTAGCCCGCGTCGGCGGTGTAGAGCGCGTCGATCTTGGCCCGGCGGGCCGCCGCGTCCGTCTCGTTCCAGACCTCGATGTAGCGCTGGGCGATGGTGTTCAGGTCCGTCTGCACGGCTGCCTCCCTGGTGTCATCCGGTGTCGTGTCATCCGGTGGTGTCACCAGGTTGGCAGCCGTGCGGCGGCAATTCGATTCCCTCAGAGGTAATGGTTCTCGCTCGGTTGGAGCGCGGCCTAGCGCTTGAGGACGACCTTGAGTGCGTTGTGGGTGCCGGCGTTGGCGAACACGTCGTACGCGTCGATGATCTTGTCGAGTGCGAAGTCGTGGGTGCCGAACTGCTCGGCCCGGATCCGCCCGTCGCGCACCAGCTGCAGCAGCATCGGCACGGTGACGGTGTCGACCAGTCCGGTGGTGATCGTGATGTTCTTGATCCAGAGCTCTTCCAGGTGCAGGGTCGCCGAGGCGCCGTGCACGCCGATGTTGGCCACGACGCCGCCAGGGCGCACGATCCGCGCGCAGGTCTCGAACGTCTCCGGCACGCCGACGGCCTCGATCGCCACGTCGACGCCCTGCCCGTCGGTGAGCTCGGCGAGCGCGGCGTCCACGTCGTCGTCCGCGTTGATCGTGTACCCGGCGCCGAACTGTTTGGCGTGCTCCAGCCGCGACGCCGCCTTGTCGATCGCGATCACCCGGCTCGCCCCGTGCAGCCCGCAGGTCATGATCGCGGCGAGCCCGACCGGCCCGGCGCCGACCACCGCGACCGTGTCACCCGGCTTGACCCGGCCGTTGCGCACGCCGACCTCGTAGCCGGTGGGCAGGATGTCGGTCAGGAACAGCACCTGGGTGTCGGTGACGCCCTCGGGCACCTTGTGCACGCTGGTCTCCGCGAACGGCACCCGCGCGTACTCCGCCTGCAGCCCATCGATCAGGTGTCCGAAGATCCAGCCGACGCCGCCGACCGCCAGGCAGTGGCTGGGCATCGCGCGCTTGCAGTTCGCGCAGCGGCCGCATGAGGTGATCGCCGGGATGATCACCCGGTCGCCCTCGGCCAGTGAGGACACCGCCGCCCCCGCCGCCACCACGGTGCCGACCGCCTCGTGGCCGAGCAGCCTGCCCTGCTCGACGGTCGGCACGTCCCCCTTGAGGATGTGCAGGTCGGTGCCACAGATGGTGCTCGTATCCACCCGGACCACGATGTCCGTCGGGGCGGACACCGTCGGGTCGGGGACCTCGTCCCACGACTTCTGCCCGGGACCGTGGTAAACCAGCGCCTTCATGGGTTGCTCCCCACTGCGAGTGACGTGACGCCAATCACGGTGGCCGGAGGCGGCCGGACCCAACGTCTCATCGTGCGAATCGGCCAGTCCCGGACCCGCTGTCTGTCCCGGGCCCGCCTTCCCTTTCTGAACCGGCGCTCGTCCCGAAACCCGCTCGGCCTCGGCGCCTCGGCGGGGTAACGTGCCGGTCATGCACCGTCGCTTCACGATCTCGCCGCCGCCCGCCCGCTGAGCGGGCGGACCCGGTTTGCGCGCGCCTTTCGCGCGCGCCCCAGGCATCACCTCACCATGAGGTGAGTTCCGACTCGGCCGTCGTCGGCCGTGCTCGACTCGGTGCGCCCGCTTCCGCGACCCCTTCCCTTCGTCGCTGGAGCGTTGAATGTCTTCGCTGTCCTCCTCGGGCGCCGCGTCGCGTGCGTCCGGATCCCGAACCGACCTGCACCTCGTCTCACTCGCCGCCCTGCTCTGGGGCACCGGCGGCCTGGCCGGCACCCTGCTCGGCCAGGTCGCCGCGCTGCCGCCGCTGGCGGTGGCCACCTACCGGCTGGGCGGCGGCGGGCTGGCCCTGCTCGCCGTGCTGGCGGTCACCAGGCGGTTACGCCGGCCCAGCCGCGCCGGGCTCGTCCGGGTGCTGGTGGTCGGCGGGCTGGTCGCCGCCTACCAGACCTGCTACTTCGCCTCGGTGGCGCTGACCTCGCTCGCCGTGGCGACCGTGGTCGCGATCGGGGCGGCGCCCGTACTCGTGGTCACCGTCGAGGCGGTGCTGGACCGGCGCCGCCCCGGCACGGCCAGCTTGGTGGCCATCGCGCTCGCGTTGCTCGGGCTCGCGCTGCTCGTGGGTTCGCCCCGTGGCGGGTCGGCGGCCGGCGCTTCGGCCGGCGCTGCCAGCGCTTCGGCCAGCAGTGCGTCGGCCGGGATTTCCGGAGGCGGTGGTGGGGCGCTGGTGGTGGGGGTGGTCCTCGCGCTGGGGGCGGCGGCCGGCTTCGGGGCGCTCGCGCTGCTGGGGCGGCGTCCGGTGGCCGACCTGGACGGCCCGACCACCATCGGGTTCGGCTTCACCTCGGGTGGCCTGCTGCTTGCGGTGGTCGGCTCGGCGG
Organism: Pseudonocardia sp.; assembly: GCA_036272795.1. Taxonomy (GTDB): domain Bacteria; phylum Actinomycetota; class Actinomycetes; order Mycobacteriales; family Pseudonocardiaceae; genus Pseudonocardia. Next base: position 483 of record DATAYB010000056.1, on the reverse strand, counting down.
TCGGCGGGCTGGGCTTCACACCGACCCTGGGCTCGGTCGGTCTGCTGCTCTACCTCGGCTGGGTGCCCACGGCGCTGGCGTACGGGCTGTTCTTCGTCGGGTTGCGCGGGGTGTCGGCGACCTCTGCGGCGGTGGTCGCGGTGCTCGAACCGCTGACCGCGACGGTGCTCGGCGTGCTCGTACTGGGTCAGCGGCCGGGCCTGGGCGGCATCGCTGGGGCGGGGCTGCTGTGCGCCGCCGCGGTGCTCGCCGGACTCCGCGGTTCGGCCGGCACCGCCCCGGTGTCGCCCACTCCCGCCACCGAGCCGGCCTGACGCCGCCGGTCAGAAGTGGTCCGCGCCGGTGAGTGCGTGCTCGAGCTCGTCGGCGCGGGCCGCGACCAGTTGGAAGGGTTTGTCGAACCCGGCGAGGCTGAGGTCACCGAGCGCCGCCGCGTGCCGGAACAGCACCACGCCGTCCGCGATCACCACGCCGCCGATCTCC
>DATAYB010000055.1:0-8146 GCA_036272795.1 Pseudonocardia sp. | reverse complement strand
CGGTAGTGGTCGCGGTCCGCTCGGCAAGCGCCACGTCGGCCGGGTCGACGGCGTCCATCAGCCGGCGGAACACCTCCCGGGCGGCGTCGCGCAGCACCAGCAGGATCGCCGCGGTGATCAGCAGCCCGATGACCGGGTCGGTGCGGGGGAAGCCGAGGGCGACCCCGCCGGCCCCGAGCACCACGGCAAGTGACGTGAAGCCGTCGGTGCGGGCGTGCAGGCCGTCCGCGACCAGTGTCGCAGAGCCGATCGCGCGGCCCACGGTGATCCGCCACCGTGCGACCAGCTCGTTGCCCGCGAACCCGACGACCCCGGCGGCCGCGACCACCCAGAGGTGCGTCACCGGCGCCGGGTGGATCAGCCGCGTGACCGCCTCGTAGCCGGCGACGGCGGCCGAACCGGCGATGATCAGCACCACGAGCACCCCGGCGAGGTCCTCCGCGCGCCCGAGGCCGTAGGTGTAGCGACGGCTGGCGGCGCGGCGGGCCAGCAGGAACGCGATGCCGATGGGTAGCGCCGTCAGCGCGTCGGCGAAGTTGTGGATCGTGTCGCCCAGCACCGCGACCGACGCCGTGACCAGCACGATCGCCAGCTGGACCACCGCAGTCGCCAGCAGCACCGCCAACGACCAGGCCAGGGTGCGCATGCCGCGCCGGCTCGTCTCCAGTGCAGTGTCCAACCGGTCGACGCTGTCGTGGCTGTGCGGGGTCAGTGCGTGGCGCAGCCGCCTGGCCAGCGCGGCCAGCCGGCCCGGTCCGTCGCCCTTCGCGTGCCCGTGCCCGTGGCCGTGCCCGTGTGCGTGTTCGTGCCCGTGAGAGTGCGGCGCGGGCGGGTGCTCGTGCTCGGGCATGGCGTCGGATCCTCTGGTCGCGTGGCCGGACCTTGCCAGAATGCGCTGCTCAGCCTCATTATGCAACCATGCGCGCGCATGACAACGGCTCGGCTGTAGCAGATGATGTGCAGCAGTCAACCGAAGCGGATCCGCTGGACGGCGACCGCTACGCCGTCGCGGCCGACGTACTCGGGCACCTGGCCGACCCGACCCGGCTGCACCTGCTGCGCCTGTTGACCGCCGAGCAGGACGTGTCGACGCTGACCGCGCAGGTCGCGGCGTCCCGCTCGTCGGTGTCGCAGCACCTGGGCCGGTTGCGCCTCGCCGGCCTGGTGCACGCGAGGCGGGACGGCCGGCGCATGCTCTACCGGATCACCAGTGACCACCTCGCCACCCTGGTCACCGAAGCACTGCAGTACGCCGACCACAGCGTGCGCGGCATCCCGCACCACCAGGGCTAGCGAGCGTCCGGGGGATCCGACTCAGGGGCGGGTTGTCGCGGCGACCGTCGTGCCTTGCAGTCGCAGGGTGGAAAGCCGGTGCGCCTCGGCGGGGTCGACCTGCATACCGAGGAGCACGATGCGCGCGAGGCGTGAGTCGGCGTCGGGCTCGGCGTGCCCGCCGAGGCAACGTCGAATGACCGCGAGCGCCCCACCGACGATCAAGGTGACGGCTAGGTCGATGTCCTCGATGACAAACGCGCCGGCGTCGACGGTGCGCCGCAGCGCATGGGTCGCATAGGGGCGGATCGCTTCGACGAACAGCTCGTCGCCGTGGGCGAGGTTGACGATCAGGGCGCAGAAGCCGGGGTCGTCGTAGGCGAGGCGGACGAACCTGCGCAGGGCCCGGATCGCCACCTCGGCGGGTTGGTCGTCCGGCCCGGGCGTGTCAACGATCTCAGCGGACAGCCCGATGCGGTAGCCCGCCGGTGCGACGATCGGCAGCGGCCAGATCTCGACGTCCGCACGGTAGGTGCTTCCAGGCGTCAGCGGTGCCGACTCCGTGTGCGTGTGCCAGGGCCCGTACGGCAGCGACCGCTCCGCTCGCGAGACGGCCCCGGTCGCTCCGGCGAGCGCCGGGGCCGTCTCGGCTGTTCGTGCTGGTGGGTGGCTGGTTCAGCTCTGCGAGCCGGGCAGTGCGCCGAGTGTGGTGGCGATCCGGTCGGCGGCCTGTTGGCCGCTGCGTACGGCGCCTTCGACCCAAGGGGCGGTCATGTGATCGCCCGCGAGGTCGATGGGGCCGGCGGGCAGGTGTGCGCGGGCGATGGCGAGTCGTTGGATCGATCCCGCGCCGAAGGTGGGTGTGTAGGGGTGGTCACGCATCACGATGCGTTCGGTGATCTGGCCGGTGAGGTCCGGATGCAGCCGCTCGACATCGGCTTGGAGTCGGTTGGCGAGGGTGTCGTCGTCGAGCTGTTCGGCGTGGACGTGTGGTGCGGCGGTGACAAGGAGCAGGCCGCCGGTGTCGGTCCAGTCGTTGGCGAAGTAGATGCCGCCCATCGTGGTGTCGCCGACTTCGGGTTCGGTGATGACCTCGATGCCGACGGGCCTTTGCCTGTGCCGCAGGTTGAGGGGGTCACGGGTACGGAAGTAGACGTAGTCGATGCGTGAGTACCGGATCGAGGTGAGATGGTCGCGCTCGGGTGCCGGGGCGTCGGGCCAGATGGCGGCGGCTTGATGAGCGGGGCAGGCCAGGATCGCCGCACGGGCACTGACCGGCTCGTGCTGGCCGGCGAGGTGGGCGACGACGCCGTGGGAGATGTGTTCGACGCGGTCAGCCTGAACACCGGTGCGTATGTCGAGGTTGGCCGCGAGAGCGTCGGTGAGTTGACCGATGCCTCCCTTGACCTCGCGGAGTTCGCCCTTGAAGACGTGCAGTTGCATGGCGAGCATGGCGTAGGACAGGTTGCGGCTGGGGGTGCCCCACAGGAACTCGTGCGGGCCGGCGGTGAAGTAGGTGGCCGCGCGGGTGGTCAACCCGTCCGCGGCGGATCTGGTGTCGAGGCGGGCGAGTGTGGCGAGGTCGCCCACATCGCTGGGGTGGGCGATGAGGGCGGGTAGGGCCGCGCGCAGGACGGAGAGGCGGTCTTTCCAGGTGAGTGCGGAAAACCGCACCGGTCCTAGTAGCGATCCGTAGTCGAGGTGTTTCCAGGTTCCGTTGTGGAGCACGGCGGAGTGGAATCCGCCCGGGGTCGCGGAGACGTTCTCGGTCAGGCCGGTCTCGGCGAGCAGTCGTCGAGTGGCCCGGTAGCCGTGGGTGTGGAAGATACCGCCGTGTTCCAGGTAGACGCCGGGCTTGCGTTCGGTGTGAATTCTGCCGCCGACGTGGTCGTCGCGTTCGAGCACAATCGTGGACAGTCCTAGCGCGCTGAGCTGGCGCGCTGCCACGAGGCCGGCGATCCCGGCTCCCACGACGAGGACATCGGTGTCGGCGTTGGCCTGCCGGGACGTCGCGCTCATGGCGCGAAAGCTACGCGTGGTGACGACTCGTTGAGACCTCCCCTGGGAGGGGGTTTCGCCTCCCGATTGAGTTGCTGGCCGTGGCGGCGCCGCGGTGGACCGGTCGCCGAGTGGTCGTAGCGATGCTGGTCAGATGGTCTTCTCCGTGGTTGCGCCGGGCAGCTTGTAGCCGGCGAACTTGTCGCGCAGCGTCTTCTTCGAGAACTTGCCGACGCTCGTCTTCGGGACTTCGTCGATGAACTCGACCGCGTCCGGCAGCCACCACTTGGCCACCCTGGGCTTGAGGTGTTCGAGCACCTCCTCGGCGGTCAGCGACTCGCCGGGCTTGAGCACGACGCAGGCCATCGGGCGCTCCACCCACCGCTCGTGCGGGATAGCGATGACGGCGGCCTCGGCGATCTTCGGGTGGGCCATGATCTCGTTCTCCAGCTCCACCGAGCTGATCCACTCGCCGCCGGACTTGACGAGGTCCTTGGTGCGGTCGACCAGTCGCAGGAAGCCGTACTGGTCGGCGGCGGCGACGTCGCCGGTGCGCAGCCAGCCGTCCTCGGTGTACTGCGTGCCGCCGCCCTCACCCCGGTAGTACTCCTTCGCGATCCACGGGCCGGCCGCCTGGATCTCGCCGCTCTGCACGTCGTCCCATGGCAGCTCCTCGCCGGAGTCCGGGTCGACCAGCCGCAGCTCCACCAGCGGCACCGGCTGGCCCTGCTTGGCGCGTACGTTGGCGCGCTCGTTCTCGGTCAGGTCGTCGTGCTGGCTGCGCCGGGTGGACATCGTCGCGATCGGGCTGGTCTCCGTCATGCCCCAGGCGTGCAGCAGTGGGGTACCGAGCTTCTCGCGATAGGCCTCGGACAGCGACTTCGGCACCGCCGACCCGCCGCACAACAGCACACGCAGGTGCGACAGGTCGTAGTCGTCGAGCATCGGCAGGGCGCCCATCCAGATGGTCGGCACGCCGCCGGTCACAGTGACCCTGTGCTTCGCCAGCAGCTCCAGGATCGCCTGCGGGGTCATGTTCGGGCCGGGGAAGATGATCGTCGAGCCGGCCAGCAGGCAGCCGTACGGCAGGCCCCAGGCGTTCGCGTGGAACATCGGCACGATCGGCAGCACCACGTCCCGCTCGGACAGCGCGGCGCCGTCGGCGATCAGCGAGATCATCGAGTGCAGCACCGTCGAACGGTGCGAGTAGACGACACCCTTCGGGTTGCCGGTGGTGCCGGAGGTGTAGCACATCGCGGCGGCGGTGTTCTCGTCCTCGACCACAAAACGGCCGGTGAACGGCTCGGACTCGGCCAGCAGCCGGTCGTAGTCGAGGATCCGGGGGTCGTCGGGAATGTCAACGCCAGCAGCGCCGTCATCGATCACCACGAAGTGCCGCACCGTGGGCATCTTGTCGGTGAGCGGCCACAGCAGCGGCAGCAACGACCGGTCCACGAAGATGATCTCATCCTCGGCGTGGTTCGCGATGTAGGTGAGCTGGTCGGGGAACAGCCGGATGTTGAGCGTGTGCAGCACCCGCCCCGTGCACGGCGCCGCCATGTAGAGCTCCAGGTGCGACCCCGTGTTCCAGCAGAACGTGGCGACCCGGCCATCGGCGCTGATGCCCAGCCGGTCCAGCGCGGTGGCCAGCCGGCGGACCCGCTCCGCCCACTCCGCGATCGTGGTCCGTCGCTCGCCGTCGGCCCTGGCGGTGATGATCTCCTTGTGCCCGAACAGCTGCTCGGCCCGGTGGAAAATGTGCGGTAGGGCAAGCGGACGGTCCTGCATCAGCCCGAGCATCTGGGTCTCCTGTCGCGTCTTCGATCGGCAGCGAGGCGTGTCATGGGGGGCTAGGTACCGGGCCCGCTCCAATGCCGCAAACCGTACCCCGACCTGCCAAGACGCGGCAGATCCTCAGTGCGGGTGGGTCGCGGATCGTTCTCGAATGGCGAGGTTACGCAGCTTTCTTGACCGGTCACGGATACTCTCCACGGCCATGAACCGGCCCACCGTCTGCCTCGACGTGGGTTCCGGCTGGGTCAAAGCGCTCGGCATCGACGCCGATGGCGAGCCCACCGGCTGCGCCCAGCACCTGACCACGCCCCACGACCTGCTCGAGGGGGTGCTCGCGGCGGCGACCGCGGTCGGGCTGGACGGACCGCTCACCCCGCGCCGAGGCCAGAGCTCAGAGTCCGACGCCGAGCTGCTGGCCTGCTCGTCGGCCGGCGGCGGGTTGCGGCTCGCGGTCGTCGGGCAGAGCCGGCTGGCATCCACCGAGGCCGGGTTCCGGGTGGCCCGCTCCGCCGGCGCGCGGCTGGTGCACGTGCAGGACGGGCTGCTCGAACCCTCCGGGGTGCGCGCGCTGCGTGCCAGCCGCCCTGACGTCGTGCTCCTGGTGGACGGTGTGGACACCGCCGCCGAGGGCACCCTGCTGCGCAACGCCGCCCGGCTGGCCAGGGCGCGGGTGCGTGCGCCGATCGTGCTCGCGGTGCACGAGGCGGTCCGGGACGACGCGTTGGCGCTGCTCAAGTCCACCGGGCGGACGGTGCTGGCCACCGAGGCGGTGCTCCGGGCGGGCGGTGAGGTGGTGCCGGAGCCGGCCAGGGCGGCGGTGACGGAGCTGCTCGGCGGGCACCTGGTCGGCGGGCGTGGCTCGGCGACCACGGCACGGTTCCGCCGGCTGGCCCGCCAGGACACGCCGGGTGCGGTGCGGCGCGGAGTGGTCGAGCTGGCGCGCGCCCGAGGGACCGGCGCCGGTGCGCTGCTGGTCATCGACGTCGGCTCGTCGACCACCGACGTGTACTCCGCGCTGCCGCCCGCCGGCCCGGACGCCGACCCCGAGCTGAGCTGGTCCACCGCCGAGGCCGACCTCGGTATGCGGCCCACCGCCGCCGGCATCCTCACCGAGGGCCAGACCGAGGGACTGGTCGACCCGGTCGAGGCCGACCTGCTCGCCCCCGCCGTCGAACGCCTCGCCGAGGAGACCGACTTCGTCCCCATGGACCCTGGTGGCCGCGCCGAGGACCGCCGACTCGTCGCGCTCGCCGCCGTCCTCGCCGCGCGCCGCCACCTGCGTGTCACCGGCGGGGCGCTCGGCGAGGCCGGCCTGGGGCTCGTGGTGCTCACCGGTGGCGTGTTCCGCCAGCCCGACCAGGGCGGTATGGAGGCGGTGCGCCGCACGATGCGGGCCGACCCCGTACTGCGTGAGCTGCTGGAGCGGTGTCCGATGGCGGTGGACGACGGGTTCGCACTGGCCCCGGCCGGGCTGCTCGCCGCGCGTGGTCGGGTCAAGGCGGCGCGCACCGTGCTGGACGCGGCGATCGCGCCGGACGCCGGCTGAGCTCGGCGTGAGTTGGTCAGAGTTGTAGATGTCTCGTTGGCCGTGTTGTGCACACCTGGAGGCTGTCGGTTCGGCCAGGTAGCGTGACCATGGTTCTGACGAGGAGGACAAGGGGAGCATGAGCGCACCAACTACCGACACCGTCCGGTCCGGCGGCAGGCTCGACCGGCGCAACGGGGTCGACTTCGCTGTCGCCGACCTGGCGCTGGCGGAGTTCGGCCGCAAGGAGATCCGGCTGGCTGAGCATGAGATGCCGGGTTTGATGGCGTTGCGGCGGGAGTATGCGCAGGCCCAGCCGCTGCACGGGGCCCGGGTGTCCGGCTCGTTGCACATGACGGTGCAGACCGCGGTGCTGATCGAAACTTTGGTGTCGTTGGGCGCGCAGGTTCGGTGGGCGTCGTGCAACATCTTCTCCACCCAGGACGGCGCCGCGGCGGCGATCGTGGTGGGCCCGCACGGCACCCCGGAAGCGCCGCAAGGCGTGCCGGTGTTCGCGTGGAAGGGCGAATCACTCGAAGAATATTGGTGGTGCACCGAGCAGATGCTCACCTGGCCCACCCCCGATGGCGGTAGCCAGGGCCCGAACATGATTTTGGATGACGGCGGGGACGCGACGCTGCTGGTCCACAAGGGTGTGCAGTACGAGGCCGCCGGTGTGGTGCCGCCCGCGCAGGACGACGACTCCGACGAGTACAAGGTCATCCTGGACACCCTGCGCGCCTGCCTGTCCGCCGACCCACAGCGGTGGACCAAAGCCGCCGCGCAGATCCGGGGGGTCACCGAGGAGACCACGACCGGGGTGCACCGGCTGTATCAGTTCGCCGAGCAGGGCACGCTGCTGTTCCCGGCGATCAACGTCAACGACTCGGTGACCAAGTCGAAGTTCGACAACAAGTACGGCATCCGCCACTCCCTCGTCGACGGCATCAACCGCGGCACCGACGTGTTGATCGGCGGCAAGGTCGCGGTGGTCGCCGGCTACGGCGACGTCGGCAAGGGCTCCGCCCAAGCACTCTCCGCCCAGGGAGCGCGGGTGATCGTGGCCGAGGTCGACCCGATCTGCGCGCTACAGGCACTGCTGGAGGGCTACCAGGTCGCCACCCTGGACTCGGTGATCGGGCAGGCCGACATCCTGATCACCACCACCGGCAACAAGGACATCGTCTCCGCCGACCTGATGGCCCGGATGAAACACCAGGCCATCGTCGGTAACGTCGGGCACTTCGACAACGAGATCGACATGGCCGGCCTGACCCGCTACCCCGGCATCACCCGCATCAACATCAAACCCCAGGTCGACGAGTGGGTGTTCCCCGACGGGCACTCCATCATCGTGCTCTCCGAAGGCCGGCTGCTCAATTTGGGCAACGCCACCGGCCACCCCAGCTTCGTGATGTCGACCAGCTTCGCGAACCAGACCATCGCCCAGATCGAGCTGTTCACCAAACACGAGGAATACAACAACGACGTCTACATGCTCCCGAAAATCCTGGACGAAAAAGTCGCCAAGGTCCACGTACTGGCCCTCGGCGGCGA
>DATAYB010000054.1:0-25001 GCA_036272795.1 Pseudonocardia sp. | reverse complement strand
GATCTTCGGGCTGTTCGTGTTCGCGGCGATTGCCACCCCGGGCGGCGACCCGATCTCGATGACGGCGCTGGCGCTGACCCTGACCGTGTTGTTCGAGGTCAGCATCCAGATCGCGCGCGTGCACGACGGCCGCAAGGAGCGTCGCCGCGCCGCCGAGGGCTGGGACTCCTGGGATCCCGACAAGGCTTCACCGCTGGACACCACACCCAGCCCCACCCCGGTCGCCGAGCCACTGGACGCCGGCCCGGCCGGCACCCCACCCCGCTACGACGACGCCACCTGACCCGCATCCGGCCGGGACCGGCGGTGACTGCAGCGGCGGCGTGACTGGAGCGGCGGCGCGGGCCGGGAGCGGCGGCGCGGGCCGGGACCTGCCGCTGGTTACCGAACTGCACGGGAGGCCGGGTTTTTTCGCCGTTCGGCATGCCTGGTGTGCAGTTCGGTAACCCCAGGCCGGTTGCGTGCGCCTTGCGAGTGCGCCGGCTGAGTGCGCCTGCGAGTGCGCCGGTTGCGTGCGCCGGCTGAGTGTGAGTGCGCCGGCTGTGGTGCGAGTGCGCCCGCTGTGGTGCGAGGGCACCGGTTGCGCGCCGGCCCCGCCGTCAGGCGTTGAGCTGGGCGACTGCCGCCACGATCTCCGCCTTGTCGGACTGGAGGCTGGCGCGCCAGCCGACGTTCTCCAGCGGGTAGTGGTTGACGAGCACGAGCACCTCGTCGATGTTCGCGATGCCGGCGTACGCGGCCCCGATCGCCGACTCGATCTTCTGGACCAGCTTGCGCTTGGCGTCCAGGCTGGCCAGCTCAGGCGCCTCCAGCGAGACGACCGGGCGCACCGGCTCCGCGCCGACCCGGCCGTCCTGGGACACGTTCTCGGTCGGGTACTCGCGCAGCCAGCCCCGCGTGTCCGGGAAGCGGTAGGCCTCGTCGAGGGCCTCGGTGATCTCCTTGAGCATCTTCTGCTTGGCGTCCGGGCGGGCGCCGTGGGGTGCGTCGATGGTGAAGACGGGCATCGCGGTGAGCTCCTCGTCGACTGGTCTCGTCCGGTGGTTCGGAGAGTGACTCGAACAGTAGTACTGAAAACTTGGAAAAAACAAGTATCTGCGCGGATTGTGCTATTTGTGCTGGTAGGATCCGTGTCATGGTGGGTAGGCGGAAGTATGACGACGGCTGCGCGGTGGCCCATGCGCTCGATCTGGTCGGCGAGCGGTGGGCGTTGCTGGTGGTCCGCGAGCTGCTGCTCGGCCCGAAGCGCTTCACCGACCTGCAGGCAGGGCTGCCCGGCGCGAGTCCTGACGTGCTCACTCAGCGGCTGCGCGAGCTCACCGAGGCCGGCATCCTGCGCCGCCGCAGGCTTGCCCCGCCGGCCGCGTCCTGGGTGTACGAGCTGACCGGGTGGGGCGCCGAGCTGGAGCCGATCGTGGTGCGGCTGGGGCGGTGGAGCAGCCGCTCGCCGGGGTTGCGCTACGACGCCCCGCTGGGGGTGGACTCGATGATGCTCTCGCTGCTGGCGCTGTTCGACGGGCCGGCCTCGGCGGGGCTCGAGGCGTCGATCGCGGTGTACCTGGGGGAGGACCGGTTCCGCCTCACCGTCGCGGGCGGGCAGCTCGCGGTGTCCCTGGTCGGCGTGGAGCCGCCGGCCGCAGCCCGGGACGACGTCGTGCTGGACACCGATCCGGCCACCCTGCTCACCCTGCTGCGCACCGACCGCCCACTGGCCGACGCGATCGACACCGGCGCGCTGCGGCTGACGGGGAACGCGGCGGTGGCGGACCGGTTCCGCCGGCTGTTCCCGCCGCCGGAGCCGGTCACCATCGGCGACCCCGCGTAGCGCCCGGCCCGGCAACCCCCTAGCGCGACCCCGGCCCGACCACCCGACTACCCGGGTGACCTGGGGACCTGGTCGCGGCGGCCGGCGCGGCGTCCTGCATGCTCGGTCGGCGCAGGTGCGCCGTGGCACGAGCGGGGACACGAGGAGCAGCGGATGACCGAGAGCAACCCGACGGATCCGACCGCGACGAGGCGTGCCCTGCACGGCGTCGCCGAGCTGCTGCTGGCCGGCCCGCAGCACCGGGCCGAGGGCACGATCCGCCTGCGGGTCACGCCGGGCGGCTTCGGCACGGTGGCCGGCCCGGAGCGGCGGGTGGACGGCGCCGACCTGGTGGCCGGCGACACCCGGCTGCCGCTGGCCGGGCGGGGCTACGCGGAGCTGGCCGCCGAGCTCGGTGTCGACGTGGGTGCGCCCGTGGGGGTCTACGGGGACGGCTCCGGGGTCGGACTGGGGGAGACGATCACGCTGGACCCGTCCGCGTCGGCGGCCATCGCGGCGGCGTTCGCGCTGGGTGACGCGGCGCTGCGCGCGCTCGCGCCGGACGCCGTGCCGGTGCTCTGGCCGGAGCACTTCGACGTCGGCATCACGCAGCGTGAGGTCAACTACGGCGTCTCGCCCGGCGACGGCTACCTGGCCGAGCCGTACGCCTATGTCGGCCCGCACCAGCCGCGCCGAGGTGCCTTCTGGAACGCACCGTTCGGCGCCACCCGGCCGGTCTCCGCGCTCGCCGACGTGGCCGCCGCCCTGGCCTTCTTCCGCGAGGGCCGGGACCGCGCGAGCGACTGACCCCGCGTGACCCGGCGCGACGACGGTCAGCGGCGGGCCGTCTACCAGGCACGACGGCTGACCGAGAGCCACTTCACGGCGGTAGGGGCCAGGGTATGACAGCCTGGTGAGGTGGCCAGTCGCTCACCAGCACAGGCGTACGCCGAATCCGTGCAGCGGGCCGCGCGCCCCCGGTTGGCGGAGTTCGCCGGCATCCTGCCCTTCGAGCTGGACCCGTTCCAGCAGCAGGCGTGCGGCGCGCTGGAGGACGGGCACGGCGTCCTGGTCTGCGCGCCGACCGGTGCCGGCAAGACGGTCGTCGGCGAGTTCGCCGTGCACCTGGCGCTCGGCGAGGGCACCAAGTGCTTCTACACGACGCCGATCAAGGCGCTGTCCAACCAGAAGTACGCCGACCTGGTCGCCCGCTACGGGCAGGACCAGGTGGGGCTGCTGACCGGGGACACCGCGGTCAACGGGCACGCGCCGGTGGTCGTGATGACGACCGAGGTGCTGCGCAACATGCTCTACTCGGGCTCGCCTGCGCTGGTCGGGCTGGGCTACGTGGTGATGGACGAGGTGCACTACCTCGCCGACCGGTTCCGGGGTGCGGTCTGGGAAGAGGTCATCCTGCAGCTGCCGGACGAGGTCGCGGTGGTCGGGCTGTCCGCCACGGTGAGCAACGCCGAGGAGTTCGGCGACTGGCTGGTGGCCGTGCGTGGCGACACCACGGTCGTCGTCGACGAGCACCGGCCGGTGCCGCTGTGGCAGCACATGATGGTCAACAACCGGATGTTCGACCTGTTCGCGGGCGAGAACAGCGAGGGGCGGCTGAAGGTCGACCCGGCGCTGATCCGGCACACCGAGGAGAGCGCGCGCGCCTTCGCCGGCTGGGGCGACCGGTCCAGGGGCCGCTCCGGGCCGAGGCGCAACGGCCGCTCCGGCGGGCAGCGGGGCGGCGACCGGTTCCGCCCGCCGTCCCGGGTGACGGTGATCGACCGGCTGGACCGGGACGGGCTGCTGCCGGCTATCACGTTCGTGTTCAGCCGGGTCGGCTGCGAGGCGGCGGTGGCGCAGTGCGCCCGCTCCGGGCTACGGCTGACCACCGAGGACGAGGTCACCCGGATCCGCGAGATCGTGGCCACCCGGACGGCCGGGCTGCCCGAGGGGGACCTCGCGGTGCTCGGCTTCTGGGAGTGGCGGGACGCGCTGGAGAAGGGCATCGCGGCACACCACGCCGGCATGCTGCCCGCTTTCAAGGAGACCGTCGAGGAGCTGTTCACGCTCGGCCTGGTCAAGTGTGTGTTCGCCACCGAGACGCTGGCGCTGGGGATCAACATGCCGGCCCGCACCGTAGTGCTGGAGCGGCTGGTCAAGTACAACGGCGAGGCGCACGTCGAGCTCACGGCGGGGGAGTACACGCAGCTCACCGGCCGCGCCGGGCGGCGCGGCATCGACATCGAGGGGCACGCCGTCGTCATCTGGCAGCCCGGCGTGGACCCGACCCAGGTCGCCGGGCTCGCCTCCACCCGCACGTACCCGCTGCGCAGCTCGTTCCGGCCCGGCTACAACATGGCGGTCAACCTGCTCGACCGGCTGGGCCCCGAGCAGGCCAGGGCGCTGCTGGAGCAGTCGTTCGCGCAGTTCCAGGCCGACCGCTCGGTGGTCGGGGTGTCGCGGCGGATCGAGCGCAACGACGAGGCGCTGCGCGGCTACGCGGAGTCCATGCACTGCCACCTCGGTGACTTCACCGAGTACGCCGCGCTGCGCCGCGAGCTGACCGACCGGGAGCGCGCGCTGAGCCGGGGCAGCGCCGCCGCCCGCCGGGCCGCCACCGCCGACTCGCTGCTCGCGCTGCGCGCCGGGGACGTGATCGCGGTGCCCACCGGCCGGCGGTCCGGGATCGCCGTGGTGCTCGACCCCGGGCTCGATCCCACCGGCGAGCCGAGGCCGCTGGTGCTCAACGAGGACCGCTGGGCCGGCCGGCTCTCCGCCGCGGACTTCACCGGCCCGGTCACCCCGCTCGGCCGGATGCGGCTGCCCAAGCGCGTCGACCACCGGGTGCCCAGGATCCGCCGCGACCTGGCCTCCAGCCTGCGCAACACCGGTATCCAGCCGCCGGTCAGCCCCGGTCGGCGTGCCAAGGCCGGCATGGAGGCGGCGGACGCGGCCGAGCTGACCCTGCTGCGCCAGGCGCTGCGCACGCACCCCTGCCACGGCTGCGACGACCGGGAGGCGCACGCCCGGTGGGGTGAGCGCGCGGCCAGGCTGGAGCGGGAGACCGAGCAGCTGCGGCAGAAGGTCAGCGCCACCACCCACTCGCTGGCGCGCGCGTTCGACCGGATCACCGCGCTGCTGCGCGAGCGCGAGTACCTGGACGGCAACACGGTCACCGGGCACGGCATCGTGCTGTCCCGGCTGTGGGGCGAGTCCGACCTGCTCACCGCCGAATGCCTGCGGCACGGCATCTGGGAGGGCCTCGAGCCGGCCGACCTGGCCGCCGTGGTGTCCGCGCTGGTCTACGAGTCGCGCCGGGACGACGGCGGCATGCCCCGGGTGCCGGCCGGCGCGGTGACCAACGCGCTGGACGCCACCGTGCGGCTGTGGTCCGAGCTCGAGGCCGACGAGCGCGAGCACCGGGTGGAGCGGACCAGGCAGCCGGACTTCGGGTTCGCCTGGCCGGTGCACCGGTGGGCCAGGGGCCAGTCGCTGGCGGCCGTGCTCACCGCGGCGGCCGAGAACGGCCAGGAGCTCTCGGCGGGCGACTTCGTGCGCTGGTGCCGCCAGGTGATCGACCTGCTGGACCAGCTGGCCGCCGTGGCCGACCCGGACAGCTCGGTCGGTCACGCTGCGGAGCAGGCGGTGCGCGCGGTGCGACGAGGTGTCGTTGGGTTGGCCACAATCTGACTCGCGGTATTCATTGAGTGGCCCATACGGTGGCCGGGTGTGATTCGATCGGTCTAATCGCCGATGTTGGCGCTCCGGAAAGGTCGCGATGAGTAACCCACAAGATGCGGACTGTCGTACTCGACCTTCGTTCGGGGGACCGTCGCCTGATCCGTCCGTGGAGCAGCCGCCTGTCCCGGGGGTGACCAGGTCGGGTCGGCCCCGGCACGCCGGCCCGCCCCGGCAGCGCCCGCAGTGGGCCGGCCCGCTCGGCTCACCGGCCCCGGGGGGTGCGATGCCGCCGGCGGCCGGGCCGCCGGAACCGGTCGAGCAGGTGCCCGCCCCGATCGGGCCGCCGATCGTGCTGCCGCCCCCGGCCACGCCGTGGCCGGCCGCGTTGGACCCGGTCGTCGAGGTGGCGGGATCGGGGCGGTCGAGGTCCCGGTGGCTGTTCGGGGCGGGGGCGGTCGTGGCCGTGGGGGCGGTCGCGGTGGCCGGCTTCGTGGTGCCCGGCCTGTTCGTCCGCACCGTGCTGGACCAGGAGGCTGTGCAGAACGGCGTGCGCCAGGTGCTGCACAACGTCTACCACGTGTCGAACGTGTCCTCCGTGGACTGCCCCGCCGACCAGGAGGTCGTGCCCGGCAGCTCGTTCCGCTGTATCGCCATGATCAACAACTCCCGGGCCGACGTCACCGTGGTCATCCAGGACCGCGAGGGCTCGTACCTGGTCGTCCACCCGTCCTGACCAGCGGCGTCCCCGGTCCGGTCAGGATGCCGCGTTCACGCGCAGTGCGCTGATCAGCCGGTCGACCGAACCGCCGAGCCCCCACCGCTGGCTCAGCTCGTCGAGCCGCTCCTCGTCGACCGGGCTGGCCGGCACCGCGTCGTCCCGGTCCAGCCGCACCCCGGCGTCCTGCGCGACCCGGACCACGGGCGCCACCACGGCGAGGTAGTCGGCCGCGCCGGCCAGCTTCGCGCGCACGCCGGCGGCCAGGCGCGCGTCGCCCCGGTCACCGACCGCCGCGAGCAGCTCGTCCCAGCCGGCGAACCGGGACACCAGCGTGGCGGCGGTCTTCTCGCCGATACCGGCCACCCCGGGCAGCCCGTCGGAGGGGTCGCCGCGCAGCATGGCCATCTCGGCGTACGCGTCGCCGGCGCGCCCCTCCGGCAGCCGGTACTTCGCCGCGAGCTCGACCGGCCCGAAGACCTCCGCCCTGGCCAGCCCCCGCCCGACGTACACCACGCGCACCGGGTTCGGCTCGTCGCGGACCAGCTGCAGCAGGTCCCGGTCGCCGCTGACCACCTCGACCAGGTCACCCCGCTCGCGGGTGCACAGCGTGCCGATCACGTCGTCGGCCTCGTAGCCCTCGGCGCCCGCGGTGGCCAGTCCGGTCGCCGCCAGCACCTCCAGGATGATCGGCACCTGCGGTGAGAGCGTGTCCGGCACGGTCTCGGCGGGGCCGGCGCCGCCGTGCGGCTGACCGGGCTCGGGCCGCTCGGTCGGCTGCTCCTCGGCCACCCGGTGGGCCTTGTAGGACGGGATGGCCTTGACGCGGAACTCCGGGCGCCAGTCCAGGTCCAGGCAGGCGACCAGGCGGGCCGGTCGCCGTTCCGTGACCAGCCGGGCGACCATGTCGGTGAACCCCCGCACCGCGTTCACCGGGGTGCCGTCCGGCGCGGTGATCGACTCGGGTACGCCGTAGAAGGCCCTGAAGTACAGGCTTGCAGCGTCCAGCAGCAGCAACGGTCCGCTCATCCGAGACAGCTTGCCAGCCGCCGTCCGACCGGCCGCACGGCGCCACCCTTGACCCACATTCATTCGATCGGGTGCGCGCCGACGGTGTTCCTGCCTGGCTTCCTGAGGCCGGGCCCGGCACCATGTGCCGGGTGGTTGGCGACTATCGCGATGTAGGCCCTGAGGACGAGTACGGACGCACCCGGAGCGGCTATCCGCCGGCGCCGGTGCAGACGGAGGTCAACGCGGGCCGGCTGTGGGCTGGAGGGGTGGCCGCCGCGGTGGTCGCCGCGTTGGTCGGACTGGTGGGGATCCTGGTCGCCCGCGCGGTGTTCCAGCTCGCGGTGCTGGCCCCCAAACAGGCCGGCGCGTTCGGCGACGACAACACGACGACGCTGTGCGTGGTCGCGGCTGTCGCTGCGCTGCTGGCCACCGGCCTGGCGCACCTGCTGCTGGTCAGCACGCCGAGCCCGCTGTCCTACTTCGGCTGGATCGTCGGCCTGCTGACCGTGGCCGCCGTCGTGGTGCCGTTCCTGGGCTCCGGCTCGCTACCCGTGCGCTTCGCCGAGGCGATCATCCACCTGGTCATCGGCCTGGCGATCGGTGGTCTGGTCAGCAACGCGGCCGCCAGCGCCAGCCGCCTCGCCCTGCAAGACCGCCCGTAAACCTGCGCTGAACTGCCGTTCGGTTGCTCGGTCGTTCGCCCGTCGGTGATCATCAGGACCGGAGGGCTGTGCTGGAGGGTCCAGCGCAGACCTGGCGTCCTGATGATCACGGCGCCGGGCCGGGCGAGCCGGGCCCGCCCGCGTCAGACCTGCGGTGTGGTGGGCGTGCTGGGGGCGGCCACGCCTCCGACGGCCTTGGGTACCAGCAGGTCGCCGATGAACGGGACCGCCAGGAAGCCCTCCGCGCCGGCGTAGAGCAGCCCTACCTTCGGCAGGTCGGTGGGCCGCCGGTAGGCCAGCACGCGGGGCAGCCACTCCGGGTTGAACTTGGCGTTGAAGTCGCGCAGCGAGCGGATCTGGAAGAACGGGTTGAGCGCGCCGACCAGCTTGCGCGCCACCCGCTCGGCCGGCGTGAACGGCACGTCGTCGGCGAACAGCCGGCCCCACATGGCGAAGTTCATCGAAAGACGCACGACACCCCGGTCGCCGAGCGCGCGGGCCGTGGACGCGATCAGGAACTCGGTCATGCCGTTCGGCGAGCCGGGGTCGTGCCGCATCAGGTCCAGCGTGTAGCCGAAGTCCGGCCCGTATGCCGGCACCAGCCGCAGGAACCCGCCCGGCACGTCGTTCTCGTCCAGCGCCACGCAGAGCAGGAAGTCTGGGTTGGCGCCCTCGCCCTTGATGTCCTGGCTGAGTGACATCGTGAAGCCACGCTCGGGTGCCTTGCCGCGCCACCGGGCGCTGATCGCGTTCAGGTCGCGGACCAGGCGGGGCGAGGCGTTGGACTCGGTGACCAGCTCGAACCGGTACTTCCGGCCGCACCGGCGGACCGCGGCACGCACGCTCTTCGGCGTCGACTCCTCCAGCGTGAACTGGTCACAGCGCAGGATCGCCTCGTCGCCCAGGTAGAACGCCCGGAAGCCGCGTGCCTCGTAGGCCGCGAAGTCCGCCTCCCGGATAGCGAGGAACGCCGGGTTCCAGGCGCGGTCGTCGCACATCCGGAGGAACTCGTCCAGCAGCGTGGGCAGCGACTCCGGCGCGCCGATCGGGTCACCGGCCACCAGCGCGTAGCCGCCGACGTAGGTGTAGGCGACCATCGCCTCGCCGTCGGAGCTGAAGAAGAAGCTCTTGTCGTCGCGCAGCGCGAAGTAGGCGAGGGTGTCCCAGCCGTGGGTGTGCACCAGGCGCAGCGCGTGCCGCCAGTCGGCCTCGGTGTGGGGCCCCCTGGCGCGCAACGGCCGGAACAGCAGCACCGCGAACACGATCAGCCCGACTACACCGAGCGCGAGCAGCGCCGCCGGGAAGATCAACTGGAACCTGGCCCGGAGGTAGACGTAGTCGCCATCGACCCCGACCAGCCCGCAGAGCACCGTGCTGACCGCGTCGGACAGGTTGAACTGCGGCCGCAGGTAGTTCCGCTCCAGGTACAGGCTGCACACGCCGACGCTGAGCACCGCCGCGAGGTACGTCGGCACGAACCTGGCCAGCCGCCACAGCGACGGCGGGTCCGGCGCCGCGCGGAACCGCTCCTGGGTGAGCAGCAGCGTCACGGCCATCAGCGCGCTCCACACCGTGGCGCCCGGGTGGAAGCCCTTCACGGCGTGCGCCACCGTGCTGACCGCGAACAGCGCCAGCGCGATCCGCCACGCCGTGCGTTTGCGCTTGGCCAGCTGGTCGGCCAGCAGCAGCAGCCCGAGCCCGACCAGTACCGACAGCACCTGGCCGGCCACCGCGAACCAGGTCGGGTCCACTACCTGGGCCACCGGCTGGAACCGCTTGTGCAGCGAGGGCCGCAGCACGATCAGCTCGAGCAGGCCGCTCAGCGCCGTGAGCCCGGCGACCAGCCGGACCGGCCAGCGCGGCTCGTCGGCCGTTACCGCGCGCCCCACCCCGGCCCCCACCAGCCCGGACCCGGCATGTGCCGGCCCAGCATCCACCGGCGCCGGATGCGCAGGGTCGGGGGAGGGGGAGGGACCGCCGCCGGTACCCGGTTCGACGTCGTCCGCCCTGGGGGTGGGCGGCAGCACCGGGCGGGGCGCGCCGTAGCGGGCGGCGTCCGGCGGCGGCGGGAACTCCGGGCGCAGGGTGGGGAAGAGGATCACCTCGCGGATCGAGTCCACGCCGGCCAGCAGCATGACGAGCCGGTCCAACCCGATGCCGAGGCCACCGGTCGGGGGCAGCCCCTGCTCCAGCGCGCGGATGTAGTCCAGGTCGATCTGGCCGGCCTCCGGGTCACCGCCGGCCCGCGCCCGCGCCTCGGCCTCGAACGCGGCGAGCTGCGCGGCCGGGTCGTTCTGCTCGCTGTAGGCGTTGCACAGCTCGAAGCCGGCGACGATCAGCTCGAACCGCTCGACGTAGGCCGGGTCGTCGCGGTGCTCCCTGGCCAGCGGGGACACCTCACGCGGGTAGTCCAGGCAGAACACCGGACCCGTGATGTCGTGCTGGACCCGCTCGTCGTAGACCTCTTTCATCAGCCGCCCCGCGCCCCAGCCGGCCTGGTACGGGATGCGCAGCCGGTCCAGCTCGGCGCGGGCGGCCTCGATCGGCATGGCGGGGTGCATCCGGGCGCCGGTCTTCTGCTCGATCAGGTCGGCGAAGCGCAGCCGCGGCCACGGCCGGTCCAGGTCGATCTCCGCGTCGCCCACCCGCAGCACCGCCGACCCGACGCTGGACCGGGCGGCGTCGCACACCAGGTCCTGCACCAGCTCCATCATGTCGTGGTAGTCGGCGAACGCCTGGTACGCCTCGAGCAGGGTGAACTCGGGGTTGTGCCGGGTGTCGATGCCCTCGTTGCGGAACACCCGGCCGATCTCGAACACCCGCTCCATGCCGCCGACCACGAGCCGCTTGAGGTGCAGCTCCAGTGCGATCCGCAGGTACAGGTCGATGCCGAGCGCGTTGTGGTGGGTGACGAACGGCCGGGCCGACGCGCCACCCTGGATGTTCTGCAGCACCGGGCCCTCGACCTCGATGAAGCCCCGGTCGGACAGGTTGCGCCGGATCGCCGCGATCGCGCTGTGCCGGATCCGGAAGATCTCCCTGGTCCGCTCGTTGACCTCCAGGTCCAGGTAGCGCTGCCGGTACCGGGTCTCCACGTCGGTCAGCCCCTCGCGCGGCGGGGCCAGTGCCCTGGCCAGCGGCGCGAACTCGGTGACCCGCACCGACAGCTCACCGCGCCGGGTGGTCATCACCCGCCCGCACACGCCCACCCAGTCGCCCCGGGACAGCGTGTCGAACTCGCGGTGCAGCGCCTCGCCGAGCGTGCCGGTGTCCACGAAGAGCTGGATCTCCCCGGTGCTGTCGCGCAGCGTGGCGAAGCTCAGGTGCCCCTGGGTGCGGACCGCCCGCAGCCGGCCGGCCAGCCTGACCTCGACGTCGGTCTCCACCCCGGGCCCGAGCTCGCCGTGCTCCGCCCGGATCCGGGCCGAGGTGCTGTCGGTGTCGAACCGGTACGGCCGGCCGGTGCCGCCATCGCCGGCCTGCTCACCGCCGGTGCTCCCGGCCTTGCCGCCTGCGAGCCTGACACCTGTCTCAGGCGCCGGCGCCCCGGAGGCAGGGGGCAGCACGTCCCCACCGGGCCGGGCTGACCCGGTCGGTGACTGTTCTGGCTGCTCGGGGCCGATCCCGCGGCCTGCGGCGGGGTGACGTTCGAGGCCGCGCTGGGAGACCACCCACCCACGATAGCGGGGTGCCGGGACGGCGAGGGCCCGGCTGTCGGTCGGGCCTCAGTCCGGGGGAGGCCCAGAAGTGTCGGGGCCGGTGGGGCGGCCGCGCCGAGGTGGGGCGAGATGGACCGCCCCGGTGTCCGCTCGGGCGGTAGGGGGGTCCGTAAGCTGGCCCGCATGACCGTCCCCGTGGAGCTGTTGGCCGAACGGCTGCGCCGCGCCTCTGTTGAGGCCGCCCGCCAGAAGGTGGACCTGCTGGTCGTCACCCCGGGCACCGACCTGCGGTACCTGCTGGGTATCGACACGAGCACCCACGAGCGCCTGACCGCGCTGGTGCTGGCCGCCGCCGGGCACCGGGCGCCGCCCGCGCTGGTGGTGCCCAAGCTGGAGGCGCCGGGGCTGGCCGGGCTGCCGCTGGACGAGCTCGGCATCGAGGTCGTCACCTGGACCGACGGGGAGGACCCGCACCTGCTGGTCAGTGACCTCGCCGGGGTGCCGAGCCGGGTCGCGGTGAACGACACGATGCCGGCGCTGCACGTGCTCGCGCTGCGCGACGCGCTGCCCGGTGTTGCCCAGACGCTGGCCGGCCCGGTGCTCGCCCAGCTGCGGATGCGCAAGGACGCCGCCGAGGTCGCGGAGCTGCGGTCGGCCGCCGAGGCGATCGACCGGGTGCACGCGCGGATGGGCGAGTTCCTGCGCCCCGGGCGCACCGAGGCGGCGGTCGGGCGCGACATCGCGGACGCGATCGTGGCGGAGGGGCACACCGAGGCGGCGTTCGTGATCGTCGGTTCGGGCCCGAACGGCGCGAGCCCGCACCACGAGCTGTCCGACCGGGTCATCGAGGCCGGTGACGTCGTCGTGATCGACATCGGCGGCCCGCTGAGCACCGGCTACAACTCCGACTGCACGCGCACGTACGCGGTGGGCGGCGAGCCCACGGCCGACGTGAAGAGCACGTACGCGGTGCTGCAGGAGGCCCAGGACGCGGCGTGCAGGGCGGTCCGACCCGGGGTGTCCGCCGAGTCGGTCGACGCGGCGGCCAGGGAGGTCATCGCGGCGGCCGGGTTCGGCGACCAGTTCGTACACCGCACCGGGCACGGCATCGGCCTCGACGTGCACGAGGCGCCGTACATCGTCGGCGGCAACGAACTGGAGCTGGTCCCAGGCATGGCCTTCAGCGTGGAGCCGGGCATCTACCTCGAGGGCCGGTGGGGCGCCCGGATCGAGGACATCGTGGTCGTCACCGAGGACGGCGGCGAGCGGCTCAACGGCCGCCCCCGCGATCTGGTCGTGCTCTGAGGCCTGCCCAGCCCGGGGCGCCCTGTTACCGAACTGCACAGCGGGCAGGTTTCTGCGCGCTATTTCCTGCCTCCTGTGGAGTTCGGTAACAACACGCCGCGCCGGCCGCCCGGCGCCTACAGGTACGGGTCGATGCCGTGCCGGAGCAGGTTGGTCACGCTGAACTGCTCGCAGTCGTCGCTGATGTAGCCCTGCCGGCAGCCGTTGCGGTACTGCTCCTCGCCGCTGGTCATCGGCCGGTAGCGACGGTGGTGCGAGCTGGCGTCCTCGCTGTGCTGGCCGATCAGGTGCGAGCCGAGTGAGGTCGCGGCGTAGGCGGGCGCGGCGGCCAGCGCGGAGGCGCCGAGTGCAGCCCCGGTGACGGCGCCGGTCACGGTGACGGTCGCGGTGACTCCGCTGAGGGTGCGGGACTGGTTCGCGGGAGCGCGGTGCGTTGAAGGAGCGCGGTGCGTTGAAGGAGCGCGGTGCTTGGAGGGGGCGCGGTGCTTGGAGGGGGCGCAGTGCTTGGAGGGGGCGCTGTGCTTCGAGGGAGCGCGGTGGCTCGCGGGAGCGCGGTGCCGTGGCATCGGGTCCGACCTTCTTCCGTCGGGGGTCCGCGCGCCGGTTCGGGGTGGGTCGCGCGGTTCGAGCGAGGCAACTGACGGGGTCCGGCTACCCGCTCGGCCGTGCGCCCAGACGGGAATGTGACTCGGAACACACTCGAACGGGCGCATTTTCCGAACCCGCCGCCCGGCGCCCGGCGCCCGGTCGGGGGACTACTCCGTCGGTTCCGCCCGGCGCAGGCCCCAGGCGTGCAGCCGGGGGTAGCCGCGGTCGACCAGTGGGCGGCGTAGCCGCAGCTGGAACCGGGGGTCGCCGTCCAGCGCCATGGCCAGCTCGTGGTCCACGAGCACCCGCCCCGGGCGGGCGTGGGTGCACAGCCGGGACGCGGTCTCCACAACCTCGCCGTAGATGTCGCCGAACCGGGTCAGGGTGCGGCCGATGGCCAGCCCCGTGCGCAGCTCGGGCAGCCCGGACGCGGCGACGGTGCGCTCGATCAGGTCCAGGCCGAGCTCGGCGGCGTCCTCGGGGCGGTCGGTGACGAACAGCACCGCGTCGCCGACCGTCTTCACGATCCGGCCCCGGTGGTCGGCGACGACGTTCGCCGCGATGCCGTGGAACAGCTCGACCAGCTCGATCAGCTGCGACGGGCTGAGCCGCCGCGACATCCGGGTGAAGCCGACGAGGTCGGACGAGCCGACCACGAGCGTCCGGATGTCCGCCTCGTCCGGCGCGGTGGCCAGCAGTCGCCCGGCCGCGACCGCGAGGTGGCGCCGCCACACGTAGTTCTGCAGGCTCTCCAGCGAGGTCAGGAGCTTGCGCAGGTCGACGGACCACTGCTCGCCGGTGCTCTGGCGCTCCCGCAGGATCTGGTACAGCAGCTCGACCTGCCAGGTGGCCAGCCCGGACATCGCCTGCGCCATCGACCGGATCACCGCGTCCTGCAGGTCGGTGGACACCAGCCCGGTGCCGCGTAGCTGCTCGAGCCGGCCGATCGCCGCCAGGTCGGTCTCGGTGAACATCACGTCGTCCTCGGCGACGTCGGCGAAGCCCAGCGAGCGCCACAGCTGGCGGGCCCGCTCGTCCTGCGTCCCGGTGAGCGAATGTACGTCCTTGCGGGTGTAGCGGCGCGGGGCCTCCAGTACAGCCTCCTCGACCCGCTGCTCGAGGGCGGCGCTTGGCTGGTCGGAGGCCAGCTCGACGGCGAGGTCCGTCGCCGCGTCGCGGTCCGGCGTGTTCCGCTCGGGGACCACCCTGCGCAGCGCGGCACGCCAGTTGCCGCCGTGCTCGTGCACCGCCATGCCGCCTCCCCTCACCGCCGTCCCGGTCCCCGTCGGTCCCGCTCGGCTGACGTTCTCACCCACCGTGCACCGGCGCAAACCTGGTTGGCCCGCCTGCCCCGATCGGGACCGTGCGCGGTCACCCCGAGTGTTCGCGGCGGCAGCTCACGGGTGGGCCGCGGGTGGGCGAGGTCACCACGACGGGCCGGGACCGGATAGGCTGGAGGCACTCTCGGGAGGAGGCGTCGGGGATGCGGGATGGTGCGCGCCTGCCACGCCGGCGCCGGAGCGGCGAGCCGAGACGGGGCGCCGGTGAGCTCGAGTCCGAGGTGCTCGCCGCGCTCTGGGCGTCCGGGCACCCCTTGACCACGGCGGACGTGCAACGCGCCGTCGACGCCGAGCTGGCCTACAACACCGTGCAGACCATCCTGGCGAGGCTCTACGACAAGGGGCTTGTCGGGCGGTCCTCCGAGGGGCGCCGGCATCTCTACCGGCCGGTCAAGGGTGCCGAGGAGCTGGCCGCGGAGCAGATGCAGGCCTTACTCCGCCGCGGTCCGGACCGGCAGAGCGTGCTGCAACGGTTCGCCACCTCGCTGTCGGAGGAGGACGCCGAGGCACTGCGCGCGATGCTGAAGCTGAGGCGGCGTCGCCGGTGACCGTGAGCGTGTATGTGCCGGTGGCGCTGTCCGTCCTGGTCGCTGTGATCAGCCGACTGATGGTGGCGCGGCTGTCGCCGACACGCGGAACGGTGATCACCGTCGTCGGCGCTGCCGTGCTCTGTGCCGCCGGCACCACCTGGGCACTGGTACTGCTCGCGCTCACGTTGATCGGCTTCACCCCGCTGGCCGTCGCCGAGGCCACCGAGCGCGGCGTTGTGCTCGTGCAGCCGGTGCCGGGAGTGGTCGGCGCGCTGGCCGCCGTGGCGCTGACCTTCGGGGTGGCGAGGGTGGTCCGCGTGGTGCGCGTCCGGTGGGCGACGCGCCGCGAGCTGCGTGAGCTGTGCCGGTCCTGCGGCCACGGTGAGCTGGCCGTCGTTCCGGTCGCCGAGCCGCACGCCTTCGCGGTGCCCGGCCGCCCCGGTCGGGTGCTCGTCACGCAGGGGCTGCTGGAGCTGCTGGACGGCAAGGAGCGGCGGGTGGTGCTGGCGCACGAGCGCGCCCACCTGGCAGGCCGGCACCACGGGCTGCGGGCCACTGCGGAGATCTGCGCGGCGATGAACCCGATGCTCGTACTGGTCCGTGAGGCGGTGGCGTTCCTGGTCGAGCGCAACGCCGACGAGCATGCGGCCACCGTCAGCGGCAGCCGGGAGCTGGCCGCCCGGGCGCTGGCCAAGGCGGCGCTCGCCGAGGCCGGTGGGGCGAAGCAGGCCGCGCTGGGCTTCATCGCCAACTCCGTGACGGCACGCGTTGCGGCCCTGCAGGAGGCCCCGCCACGCCCGGATCGACTGCTTCCAGGTGGTTTCCTGATCCTCGGTGTGGGTACCGCTACAGCAGCCGTACAGGCCACTTTGGCGTTCTACCGCCTGATCCACTGGCTCTGGCTCGGCTGAGCGCCAGACCGGCCCGAACGAGATCAAGCCATGGTGTCAAACGCTCCGGGTGGGGGTCCGCTAGACTCTTACACGCTGTAGGAGTTGAGCTGCTTCCCACCGAACCAGGGAGTCGAGCCCAGATGGGTCGATCGACGGCAGGTAGCACGGCACGCGTACTCGTCATCTCCGGCAGTGTGGGCGCCGGACACGACGGAGCCGCCGACGAGCTGATCGCACGGCTGCGCAATCTCGGCGTACGTGCTGATCGCAGGGACTTCCTCGACGCGGTGCCCTGGTTCGCCAGGCGCGTGCTGCGCGATGGCTACACGCTCAGCGTCGGCCACGTGCCGAAGCTGTTCGACTGGACGTTCAACAGGCTCGAGGACAGCGGCTGGGTGCAACGCCTCTGCCTCGGGCTGTGCCACGCCGCCCGCCGCAAAGTGCGACGTTGGTCACGTGGCTACCCGGTTGTGGTGTCCACCTACCCGCTGGCCAGCCAGACCATGGGCCAGCTCCGCGACGCGGGGGACATGGACGCGGTCACCGTCACCTTCCTGACGGACCCGGCGGTGCACCGGATGTGGGTGCACACCTCGGTGGACCACCACTTCACGGTCACCGAGGCCACCTCCCGGATGGGACGGCTGGTCTACCGGACGCCGATGCGTCCGGTCGGCGGCCTGGTGTCCCACCGGTTCAGCGAGCGGCTGAGCCCGGAGCGCCGCAGGGCGCTGCGCGAGGAGCTCGGGCTGCACCCGGACCAGCCGGTCGCGCTCGTGGTCACGGGCTCGCTCGGCATGGGCGAGGTGCCCGGCGCGGTGCGTGAGATCGCCGACACCGGGATCGGCCAGGTGCTCGTGCTCTGCGGGCGCAACGCCAAGCTGCGCGAAGAGGTCGCCGCCCAGCCCGGGGTCGTCGCGCTCGGGTGGCGCAACGACGTGCCGGACCTGATGGCCATCGCCGACGTGCTGGTGCACAACGCGGGCGGCCTGAGCGTCACCGAGGCACTCACCGCCGGCCTGCCCACCGTGACCTACCGCCCCATCCCCGGCCACGGCACCGCGAATGCGGCCATCCTCGCCGAGGCCGGGCTGGCCCCGTGGCCGAAGACCCAGGCCGAGCTGGCCGAGGCGGTGCGCGAGCGTGCCGGCCAGCGCAGCGATCCCAGCTGCGTCGTCCGGGAGCAGGACGCCGCCGAGGCCGTGGTGAGCCTGCTCGCCGCCGCTGATCCGGCCGGCGGGTCGGCCAGGCGTACCGCCTGATGCTCAGCCTGCGAACGATAGGCTTGTGGTGAGATGACCCTCACGATCACGGTCGCGCTGCTGGCCGCGGTGTGTTTCGGGGTGGCGTCCGTGCTGCAGCACGATGGCGCGCTGCGGGCCCGCCGCCGGTCGCCGCTGCACCCGGGGCTGATGATCGAGCTCGCCCGCAAGCGGATCTGGCTGTTCGGAGTGGGGTCGCAGGGCGCTGGCGTGGCGCTGCACCTGCTCGCGGTGAACCTCGGGCCGCTGTCCGTGGTCCAGCCCGTGCTCACGGTCGGGCTCGTCGTCGCGCTGGTCTTACAGCGGCTGGCCGGGCGCCCGGTGTCCCGGCCGGCAATGCTGTCCAGTGGGCTCGTGGTCTTCGGGCTCGCGGTGTTCCTCACGGTCACGCCGGGTGACCAGGTCAGCATCCCGGTCGACGCCGAGGGCTGGGCACCCGGGCTGGTGCTGGCCGGGCTGGTGCTGGCCGCCGCCCTCGCCGGCGGCCTGCTGCTGCACCGCACTGCCCGGTGTGTCTGCCTCGGCGCGTCCGCCGGCGTGCTGATGGCCACCTCAGCCGCGCTCGGCAAGGCGTGGGGCGCGGTGCTCACCGCCGACGGGCTCCCCGGGCTGGCCAGCAGCTGGCAGTTCTGGGCGGCGCTGGGCTGTGGCGCGGGCGGCACGCTGCTCAGCCAGGCCGCGTTCCAGGCCGGGCCGCTCGGCGGCTCGCTCGGCGCGATGATGGCGATCGACCCGGTGGTCGGGGTCGGCCTCGGGATCGTGGTGTTCGGCGAGCCGTTCGCCACCGACGACACCGCGCCGGTCCGCCTGGTCGGCCTGGCCATCACCCTCGTCGGCGTGTGGCTGCTAGCGATGGTCCAGCGCACCCCCGCCACCGCCATGCCCGGCGGCCACCCCCCGATCCGCACGCCCACCCCGACCCCCGGCCGCTGACCTCCGGCGGGGTCGGGGATTTTGTCAGGCTGAGTCGCGGATTTCGTCAGGCCGGCTCGGTGCCGGTGTAGAACGCGATGGTGTTCCGCGCGGCCAGCTCGGCCGCCGCCGCGTCGCCCTCGGCGGCCAGCTGCGCCCGGCCGAACGCCCGGCCGCTGCCGATGATGTACGCGATGCCCTCGGCGGACGCCGTCCAGGCGGCCTCGTCCATCCTCGGTTCGCCGGCGAGGTAGCCGGCCAGCGAGAGCAGTGCGATGTCCCAGCCGACGCCGACCGCGCCGGGACCGAACTCCGTCCACCGGTCCGGGGCGACCACCGCGGTGTGTCGCAGCTCCAGCTCGGTCTCGTCCGGCCCGGTCGCGGTGAGCCGCAGCTCGACCTCGGTGACGTCGAGGTCGGTCGGGTTCTCGCCGAACACCCAGGTCACCGCCAGCAGCCGGGGTGGCTCGCAGCGCAGGATCTCACCGCCGGCCTGGCCCTCCAGCTGGTATTGGCCGCCCACCTTCGCCGCCACGGTCACGGGCAGGAACCAGCGGGCGAGCCGCTCGGGGTCCGTGCAGGCCTGCCAGACGTCCTCGAGGTCGGCCCGGTAGGTGCGGCGCAGGGTCACGGTGCGGCCGTCGCCGGCGGGGATGCGCCCGCTGGTCAGCTCGCGGTGGGTCCGCTGAATCTGGTCCACGATGTCGCTCACGTCTGGTCCTCTCGTCCGGTCGGTGGATGTTCCTGGTGGCCGCGCTCGCGCTCCCGGCGGCCTCGGGCCAGCTCCGTGCCCAGCGCGTCGAGCCGCTGGTTCCAGAACCCCCGGAACCGCGCGAGCCACTCGTCGACGTCCCGCAGCGGCGCCGCCTCGACCTGGTAGATCCGCCGCGTGCCGGCCGCGCGCACCGAGGCGAACCCGCTCTCCCGAAGGACGCGCAGGTGCTGGGACACGGCCGGCTGGGAGATGCCGAACTCCCGCCGAATGACCGAGGCGAGCTCACCCGAGCTCTGCTCACCGTCGCTCAGCAGCTCCAGGATCCGCCGCCGGACCGGGTCGCCGAGCACATCGAACGCGTGCACCAACATATTATTGAGGCGCTGCTTATATAAGTCAAAACTAAGGTTCAAGCTGACAGAAGCTGAGAGCACCGCTGTCAGGATCGCGTCAAGATCCCGACATCGACGTATCGAAAGATGTCAACCTCTGTGCCGTGTTCGAGGTGCTGAAGCGGCTGCTTCTCGGACGGCCGCTGCGCAGCGCCCGTCTGGGCGACACCCTGCTCCCCAAGTGGCTGGCTCTGCCGGTGTTCTGCAGTGACCCCATCTCCTCCGTGGCCTACGCGACCGAGCAGATCGTGCTCGTGCTGGCCGCCGGGGGACTGGCCGCGCTGACCCTGACGCCGTGGGTCGGGCTTGCGGTCGTTGTCCTGCTGGCTGTCGTCGTCGCGTCCTACCGGCAGACCTGCTACGCCTACCCGAGCGGCGGCGGCGCGTTCGTCGTGAGCAGGGACAACCTCGGTGAGTCGGCCTCCCTGATCGCGGGGAGTGCGTTGCTGGTCGACTACGTGATGACGGTGGCCGTGTCGGTCGTGTCCGGCGTCGTCGCGATCACGTCGGCGATCCGGTCCCTGGCCCCGCACGCGGTGCTGCTCTCGGTCGGCTTCGTGGTGCTGCTCGTGCTGGCGAACCTGCGTGGCACGAAGGAGTCCGGCCGGGCGTTCGCGCTGCCGACCTACGCGTTCATCGGGCTGACCCTGCTGATGTTCGGCATCGCCGCCGTCAAGGCACTGCACGGCACGCTGCCACTCGCCGAGAGCGCCTCCCAGCCGATCGACCCGACGGTGCGCACGGGCGGCGTGTTCACCCTGATCCTGCTGGTCAGGGCGTTCGCCTCCGGCTGCACCGCGCTCACCGGGGTCGAGGCCATCAGCAACGGCGTGCCGGCGTTCCAGAAGCCGAAGAGCCGCAACGCCGCGGTCACGCTGGTGCTGATGGGCACGATCGCCATCGTGATGTTCATCGGCATCACACTGCTCGCCGTGGTGCTGAAGGCCAGGGCCGACCCGAGCGGTAACCCGTCGGTGATCTCTCAGCTCGCCGCCGCCGTGTTCGGTGGGTCGACGCCGCTGTTCTACCTGTTCCAGGCGGCGACCGCCGGCATCCTCGTGCTGGCCGCGAACACCGCGTTCAACGGGTTCCCCGTGCTCGCCTCGATCCTCGCCAAGGACCGGTACCTGCCGCGCCAGCTGGCCAACCGGGGCGACCGGCTGGTGTTCTCCAACGGCGTGCTGCTGCTGGCCGGCTTCGCCGCCGCGCTGATCATCGGGTTCGATGCGAACATCGACAAGCTGATCCAGCTCTACATCATCGGCGTGTTCACGAGCTTCACGCTGAGCCAGTTCGGCATGGTCCGGCGCTGGCAGCGGGACCTCGCCGGGCTCGCCGTGTCGGCGGGGGCCTCCGCGGGGTCCAGGGCGGCGCGCAAGATCCGGCGGTCCCAGGCGGTGAACCTGCTCGGCGCGGTGTTCACCACGGTGGTGCTGGTCGACGTGTTCGCCAACAAGATCGTGCACGGGGCGTGGATCGCGGTGCTCGCGATGGTCGTGCTGTTCTTCCTGATGCGCGCGATCAACCGCTACTACGCGCGGGTCACCCAGGAGATCGCCGCGGACGACGCCACCCAGACCCTGCCGCCCGCCGTGCACGGGCTGGTGCTCATCTCCCGGCTGCACAAGCCCGGGCTGCGCGCGCTGGCGTTCGCCAGGGCCACCCACCCCGACGTGCTCGAGGCCGTCACCATCGCCGTCAACGACGAGGACACCCGCGCGCTGCTCGCCGAGTGGGACCGGCGGGGTGTACCGGTGCCGCTGAAGGTGCTCGAGGCGCCATACCGCGACATGCTGCGCCCGCTGGTGGAGTACGTCCGCAAGCTGCGCGTGCTCGCGCCGAAGGCCGTGGTCAGCGTGTTCATCCCGGAGTACGTGACGACGCACTGGTGGCAGGGTGTGCTGCACAACCAGAGCGCGCTGCGGCTGAAGGCCAGGCTGCTGTTCACCCCGGGCGTGGTCGTGGTCAACGTGCCGTACCAGCTCTGGGTCAGCGACCAGGGCTGGCTGGGGGACCGGCCGCCCACCGGGGTCGCCGCATCAGCCGCCCCGACCGACCGTGCCCCGGTGCAGTCCGGCTCCTGAGGCCGCTGCCGCCGGTCAGGTGGTGCTGGTGCCGGTGGCGGCGGTGCGGCTGGCGAAGGCGGCCAGTGCCTGCTCGACGATCCGCGCGGGTGGGTCGGCGAGGTCGGCGACGTGGCCCGGCTCGTCGGGTTGCAGGGGTTCCAGGTCGGCCAGCTGGGAGTCGAGCAGGGTGACCTTCATGAAGTGCCCGTGCCGCGCCAGCAGGCGTTCGGCCAGCAGCTCGCGGTCGCCGCTGAGGTGCAGGAACCACACGTCGCCTCCGGTGCGCAGCCGGTCCCGGTAGCGACGCTTGAGTGCGGAGGCGCCGAGCACCCCGCCGGTGCTGACGTGCCCGTGGATCCAGCTGGCCATCGCGTCGAGCCAGCCCCAGCGGTCGTCGTCGGTGAGCGGGTGGCCGGCGCTCATCTTGGCGATGTTGGCCGGCGGGTGGAACGTGTCCCCGTCCGCGTACTCCACGCCCAGCCGCGCGGCCAGCGCCTCGCCGACCGTGCTCTTGCCCGAACCCGAAACCCCCATCACCACGATGACCGGCATCCGCGACCTCCCGAGCCCTCTGGCGCCCCGTCGAACCCTACTGGCCACGGCCGCCGCAATCGCCCGCACAGACCGTTCCCTCACCGCACAGACCGTGCACAGTCTGTGTTGTGGGTAAACGCTCTGTGCGAGCGGCGTGGTTAGGATGTTTCCTGCTGGGCAACCGAGGTTGTACAACGGCGGAGGTAGCGTGGAACACACCGGGGAGCTGGCCGAGCACGGCGAGCGCCCGCTGATCGGGGCCCGGCTGCGGGCCGCCCGGCAGGCCCGCCGGCAGACCGTCGCCGCGGTCGCCGCCGCCAGTGGGCTCACCAAGGGCTTTCTCTCCCGGCTGGAGCGCGACCAGGCCAACGCTTCGGTGGCCGCGCTGATCCGGCTGTGTCAGGCGCTGGACGTCCCGGTGGGCAGCCTGTTCGAACCGCCGCCCGCGGGGGAGGTCGTGCGGCGGGGGGAGTACCCGCCGATCTCGTTCGGCGGGACCGGGCTCCGCGAGTTCCTGCTCACGCCGCGCGGCGAGCACCGCCTGCAGGCGATCGTCACCGAGCTGGACGCGGACGGCGGCAGCGGCCCCGAGCCCCACACGCTGCCGGGGGACGTCGAGTTCGTCTACGTGCTGGACGGCCTGCTCCGGCTGGACTTCGAGGGCCCCGAGCAGCGCGAGAGCACCACACTCGGCCCCGGTGACGCGCTGACCTTCACCCCGGGCATCCCGCACCTGTTCCGCTCGGTCGCGCAGCTCGGCACCACCCGCGTGCTCTGGGTGATCAGTCCGGCGCTGCCCGACGGCGCCCGCGCCCGCCACCCGTAGTTCCAGCCGAGCGGGGCCGTAGCCGGTGCGCGCCCGCCAGCGGTCAGGCTGTGCCGGACGTCGCGACCGCGCGGACCGGCGCCCCGTCCGCGCCGGCCAGCGCGAGCGGGAAGCAGCTCAGTACCGGGTCGGCGAGCTCGGCCATGGCGGCCACGTTGGTCAGGTTCTCGACGATCACCCCGCCCGCGCCGAGCAGGACGTGGTGCGCCGGGAACGGCCCGTCGCTGCTCACGGGGCCGGGGGCGCTCCCGGTGGGGTCGGGGCTGAGCGTGTCCAGTGCCACCGTGCGCACCCCGGTGGCGACGATCCGGCGGGCGGCGTCGGCGGTGAGCCACGGGTGCGCCAGGTACTCCGGCGTACCGAAGTGCTCCGACCAGCCCGTGTGCAGCACGAGCACCACACCGGGACCCAGCCGCGGCGCGTACGGCTCGAGCGCCGGCCATCCGATCGCCGCTCTCGGTAGTAGGCCCCGCACGTCGGCGACCACGGCGGGCCCGTGGAAGAGCCCCAGGTCCAGCTCGTCCAGCCGCGCGCCGCCGGCCAGCACGTGGAACGGCGCGTCCACATGGGTACCGGTGTGCGAGCCGGCGTGGATCGCCAGGACGTTGACACCGTCGACCTCCTGCTCGACGGCCCGGTCGAGCTGGACGGCCGGGTCACCCGGGTAGACCTGCATGCCGGCCCGCACCGGCACGGAGAGATCCACGATGCGCATGGCGCCATCTTTCCACTGATAACGCATGATTCTTGGTAGAAAACAAGTGTTGTTTAAGGGTGTCGAGGTCCCTACCCTGCCAGCAAGCGCTCGTCCCCCTGGAGGCCCCGTGACCGCCACCCCCAGCCCCCGGCAGCCCCGGGTCACCGACATCGAGCAACACGGCATCCACACGATCCCGGCCGCCGACCGCACATCAGGTCCGCGGGACCTGTTCAGGATCCAGTTTCGTGCCGGAGCCGAGCTACGCGTTCGGGCCGAGCGGGCCGCGCTGGGTGCCCGTCCGGGAGGCGGTGGCGCCACCGGTCACGGACGACGTCCGGGCCTCGATGCACCGGGTTGCGCGCCGGGTGCCGAACGCCTGAGCCCCAGGTCGGCCGGCTGGATTCATCCGGGGCTGCCCGGGGTCCGAACGGCCCCGGACAACAAACGACCCCGGGTCGTTGCCAACCCGGGGTCGTTGTCTAGCGGTCGACTTCAGATGACCTGCACCGAGTCGGCCTGCGGGCCCTTGGCGCCCTGGCTGACCTCGAAGGAGACACGCTGGTTCTCCTCGAGGCTGCGGAAGCCGGATCCCTGGATGGCCGAGTAGTGCACGAAGACGTCCGGGCCATTGTCGTCGGTGGAGATGAAGCCGAAGCCCTTCTCCGCGTTGAACCACTTCACAGTGCCCTGAGCCATGTCTCTCCTGAGGTGCGTAACGACCGACACCGCGCCGGCCTTTGTTGCGGTGGGCCAGCGCTTCCTGGGAGGTTCCCCAGAGCTACGAAGCCCGGTGTGTCACGCTCCACGGACGCTTCGCAACGATCGAGGAAAACACGACTGCAACGTGCTGAAGCTATCACAAGGGCCCGACCGAACGCTTCGCGCGGGTTGGGCTTTCCGGTCCGAATGGACGCGTGGGCGCGCCGAGCGGCTGGCCGCCTCAGGTGGATCTCCGTCAAGATCGGGAACTCGTCGCGGGGACGGCCCGTTCGGTGGGGCTGTCCGACCTGGGGGTCAGGCGGCGCCGGAGGGTGTTCACGCTGGTCACGGCGTTCTGGGCCGGCTTGCCGGCGCGACTCGTCGAGGTACTGGCGACCCGTGGCGGCGCGCGCGTCGAGGGTGCTCCCGAGGCGGCTGGAACACACGCTGGCCGGCCGCCCCGACGCGGTCGGATTCGCGTGGCGGCGGCCGCCTGGTCATATCCCGTATACATTGCCCCCGATGAGTGCGACCAGCACGCCAGCCGACCACCACCGGCGCGCCCGGCAGCCGAGGATGCCGATCGAGGTCCGCCGTGAACAGGTGCTGGACGCGACCCTGAAACTGATCACCGAGCGGGGTTACGCAGCGGCCAGCATGGAGGCGGTGGCCCGCGAGGTCGACCTGGCCAAGCCGAGGGTCTACAG
>DATAYB010000053.1:0-7248 GCA_036272795.1 Pseudonocardia sp. | reverse complement strand
CCGGCCGCTCAGCCGGACGGCCCGACCCGCGTCAGCTCTTCTCGTGGCGGGCGTCGGCGAGCAGCCGGTCGGCGAGTCGGACGATCGCGGCCAGCTCCTCCTCCGAGGCGGCGCTGATCAGGTGGCGGCGCACCGCGTCGGCGAGCACCGGGGCGGCTGCCTCGACCGCCTCGCGGCCGGCGTCCGTGAGCTCGACCTGCACCCCCGCCGCCAGCCCGTCAGAGCCCCGACTGACCAACCCCCGGGCCTGCATCCGCGATAGCTGGCGGGACAACCTGCTCTTCGACCAGAACAGCTCATCGGCCAGGTGTTGTTGCCCCATGCTCCGGCCGGGCGACTGGGAGAGGCGGATCAGCACGACGTGCTCGGCCGGCGACAGCCCGGTGCGCGGCCTGATCTCCGCCGACACCCGGAACCGGAGCACGTCGGCCGCGAGCAGCACCGAACGCCATGCGGCGCGTTCCTCGGCGGTGAGCGGGTCGGACACCGCCGGATTCTATAAGGGCTACATCTCCACCGGCGCGGGACCGCCGCCCGCCGAGGGGCGCCGTTTGGGCAGGAACAGCGCCAGGGGTACCGCCGCAAGGACACAGATGCCGACCAGGAGGAAGGCATTGCTGTAGCTCTCGGTCGTCGCCTTGTCCTTGAGCTGGGTGAACAGCGGGATCAGTCCGCTGAGACCTCCGCTCTGCATCTGGATGATGCGGGGATCGGCGTCCGCCCCGGAACCCTGCAGGAGTGAGCTGCGGTCGGCGAAGAGCTGGGCCTGTTGGATCGTGGTCAGTGCCGTGATCGCGGCGAGCCCGATCGCGGCGGACACCCGCTGGACCAGGGTGCTCATGCCGCTGCCGGCGCTGGCGATCGCCGGGGGCAGCGACGACATCCCGCCGGTCATGATCGGCATGAAGCACAGCGACAGTCCGGCACCGGTGAGCATCAGCCGCAGGTAGATCTCCGGCCGGCTCATGTCCGTGTTGATCTGGGACAGCAGCAGCGTGCCGATCCCATCGATCGTCATCCCGGCCATGACCAGGTAACGCGCGCCGATCTTGTCGAAGAGCCGGCCGGCGAGCGGGGTCACCAAGGCCATCACCAGCGCCTGCGGCATCAGCGTCAGGCCGGTGTGCCACGGGGTGATGCCCTGGACGTTCTGTAGGAAGAGGGGCACGAGGTAGATCGAGGTGAACAGCCCGGTGTAGACGACGGCCATCAGCAGCAGCGAGATGACGAACGGCCGGTAGGTGAACGTCCGCAGCGTCAGCAGTGGCTGCTTCACCTGCAGCTCGATGAACACGAACAACGCGAGCAGGTTCAGGCCGACAGCGACCA
The DNA here is from genome assembly GCA_036272795.1 of Pseudonocardia sp. Classification (GTDB taxonomy): domain Bacteria; phylum Actinomycetota; class Actinomycetes; order Mycobacteriales; family Pseudonocardiaceae; genus Pseudonocardia. The sequence continues at coordinate 5,919 of DATAYB010000053.1, read as the reverse complement.
GGATCAGCACCGGGTAGCTCGTCCAGCCCCACTGCTGTCCCTCGGAGACGGCGAGCAGCAGCGCGAAGCACGCCGCTCCGATGCACAGGAAACCCGGGATGTCGAACGACCGGCCCTTGGTCGCCGGGAACTTGGGCAGCACGGCCATGGCCGCGATCGCGCCGAGAATTCCGATCGGGACGTTGATGTAGAAGATCAGCCGCCAGTCGACGTACTCGACCAGGTAGCCACCCAGGGTGGGGCCGACACCGGGGGCGAAGACGATGCCCAGGCCGTACAGCCCCATCGCCGCGCCGAGCTTCGACGGCGGCACCATGCGGTACAGGATGGTCAGGCAGGTGACCGGGATGACCCCACCCGGGATTGCCTGCATGATGCGGAACACGATCATGGTGTTGAGGTCGGTCGCCGTGCCGCACAGCGCGGAGAACGCGGAGAACAGGACCAGCGCGAACAGGTACGTGCGGCGCAGCCCCAGCCGCTCACCGAGCCACGCGCTCGCGGGGACCACCACGCCCAGACACAGCGTGTAGGCGGTGGCGATCCATTGGATGTTGTCAGGAGAAGCCCCGAACTGCCCCTGCATCACCGGGATCGCGACGTTCACGATGCTCGTGTCCAAGACGGACATGAACATCCCGACGACCACCACCGCGAGCGGCAGACCCCACTTGACCGGCGCCGAGGCGGACGGTGGCGGAGCGGGTCTCGTCGGCCTGCTCGGGCTGGTTGGCGGCTTTGCCGGCGTGCGCGGAGCCGCAAGCACGGCGGTCGACCCGCCCGCTGACGCTCCTCGCGAAGTACCGCTCCCTGACATACTCCCAGTGTGCTACCCGGTAACGATCGTTTCTTCTAAAACGGCGAGATTGACTGCCACATCACAGTGACACCGGCCTGGGTCCGGTCCAGAAGACCGGCCCACGCCCATCGAGGCTGTCTCGACGGGCGCGGGCCGGGTATGTGTGCGCAGATGTCCCGCCGGGGACTCAGCCGCCGGGCGTGCGGTTGGGCACCACCTGGGCCTGCGGCAGCAGGAAGGTCTGCCCCTCGTTCAGGCCGGACAGGACCTGGGTGTTGTCGTCGCCGACCAGGCCGGGCTGGAACGGCACCTGTACGGGCTTGCCGTCCGGTCCGGGCGTGTTCACGAACGACCGGCCGCCCTGCTTGATCACGGCCGCGTTGGGCACGACCAACACGTTCTCCAGGTCGGCGACCAGCACGCCCGCCTCAGCCGTCTGACCACTGCGCAGCCGGGGATCGGTGTCGGTGAGCAGGATGGTGGCGTAGTAGTTCGTGACGCCGGAGATGTCGACGCCGCCGGGGGCGACGGAGAGCACGGTGCCGTCGCGGGTGAGGTCTGGCAGGGCGTCGAAGGTGACCTGGACCTTCTGGTTCGGTGCGACCTTGGCGGCGTCGGACTCCTCGAACGGTACGACCACCTGGAACGTGTTGATGTTGTTCAGCACCATGAACGCCGAGCCACCGGGCCGGGTCGCCGAGGGCGCGCCGGACGCCGACGCCGAGGACTGGTCAGCGGTCGCCGCCGCGCCTACCCCGGGGATCGCCGCGTCCGTACCGGGCGCCAGCGCGCTCGTGCCGCCGCCTTGGCCCAGGTACTCGCCGACCGCGCCGGTGATGGACGAGATCGACCCGGCGACCGGTGCGTAGAGCACGGTGTTGTCGAGGTCGCGCTGCGCGTTGGCCACGAGCGCCCGGGCGTTGGCGACCAGGGCGGCCTGGGCGGCGATGTTCGGCGTGCGGTCGGAGCTGTCGGAGTTGAACGTGTTCCGCGCGGTCACCACGGTCTGCCGCGCGTTCTCGTAGTTGATCCGCGCCTGGGTGTCGTCGACGTCCTGGGTGTGCCTGTCCGAGTCGTAGGTCGTCTCCGCGGTGAGCAGGGTCGACTTCGCGGTGCTCAGGTTCGTCTGGTCGGTGGAGGTGCAGGAGACCGTGCTGGTCAGCGACGTCAAGGGGCTGGCCGAGGTGCCGGTTGTGCCGGTCGTGCCCCCGCTGCCCGTGCTGCCCGTGCTGTCCGAACTCCCGGAGCCGTCCGACGTGCCCGTACTGCCCGACGTGCTCGACGTGTCGGAGGTGCTGCTCGTGTCCGAGCTGCTGGTGGGGGCGGTCATTCCGGTGCAGCCGTCCGCCCGGTACTGCCGCCAGGCCGCGTCCGCCTGTCGTTGTGCCAGGTCCCGGGCCTGGCGCGCCCGGAAGACCGCGTTCTGGTCCTTGTCGTGCGTCGCGTCACCGTTGTCCTTGGTGACGTCCAGGATCTTCTCCGCCTGGTCGACGCTGCGGTGGTCACCATGCACCGTGGGTGAGCGGACCAGCTTGTCCAGGTCGGCCTGCTGCTCGTTGAGCTGAGCCTGCTGCTCGTTCAGTGCCTGCTGGTACGAGAACGGGTCCTCGCGCGCCAACACCTGACCCGCACGCACGGTGTCCCCGACCTTGACGTCCAGCTCGACGAGTTGCGCGGCATTGGCGAAGCCGAGGTTCTGCGAGCTCACCGCGGCCAGCGCGCCGGACGCAGACACCTTCGTCGATACCTGGCCACGCTCCACCCGGACCGTCGGCGCAGCCGGTGCCGCGCTGCCACAGGCCGCCGTGCTCGCCGCGACCGCAAGGGCCAGCGAGGCCGCCGCCGCCAACCGCACACACCGGGTACTGCCCCGGATCGCCGTTACTGTCATCAGGCCCCCTGTCGTCCGCCCCGGTGTCTGACGGGCGGAGTCGATGCGGGGTCAATTCCGGCTTCCGTCAATACCGCTAACGATCTGGCCAACGACACCAATCGGAGCCGGATACGAATTATGGCGGGCGTCACCCCAATTCAGGTAAAGGGTCTCAGAATTCACACAGAAAATTCCAACCGGTATCTCAGCCGGGACACAGAAAAGCAATTCCTATGGTGATGCGGCAAGTTTATGCGGCGATGGAACGGATGGCTTGCGACCCTTCCGAATTTCGGAACTAGTGCCTCTGACCTGCTGTGATCGGGTGCCGGGGCCAGGGGGCAACCATCGCGCGGGCTGTCAAGAATGGTCCAGTGCCGTGTCGGTCACGGTCGGTCGAGTGGCCGGTGTTATAGCGCATTTCTCAGGTCTGACCGGCCAGTCGCGCGAGAATGTCGGCCGCCGGCTCGGCGGTGGCGTGGCGGTAGCCGGTGCCGGCCCAGAGGTTGACGCGTTCGGGGTCGCCGGCCGCGATAGACGCCTTGCGCAGCGGGCTGGTCAGGTGATGCAGAGCGGGGTAGCCGCCCGGGGCGAGGTCGCTGTACCGCTCGGTGAAGCGGTTGCGCAGCGCTCGTGCCGGCCGGCCGGTGAAGGCGCGGGTCACAACGGTGTCGCTGTGTCCGGTGTCGCTGTGTGCGGCGTCGCTCTGTGCCGCGTCGCGCCGCGCGGGGTCGGCCAGCGCGGTCCGGTAAGGCTGGTTCGTGCCGCTCTCGTCGGCCCGCAAGAGCACGGTCCCGACCAGCACCGCCTCGGCGCCTGCCGCGAGCGCACCGGTCACCGCGGCCGGGGTGGCCAATCCTCCGGCGCCCAGTAGTGGCAGCGCCACCGCCGCCCGCACCTGCGCGAGCAGCTCCGTGAGCGGGATGTCCACCGGGAGTCGCTCGGGGGTCAGCGTGCCGGAGTGCCCACCCGCCGAAGCCGCCTGCACCGCGAGCATGTCGGCGCCTGCCGCCTCGGCCAGCTTCGCCTCGTCGGCCGACGTCACGGTCTGCACCACCAGCGTGCCGGCCCGCCGCAGCGCCGCGACGGTGTCTGCCGGCGGGATGCCGAAGGTGAAGCTGGCCACCGCCACCGGGTCGGCCAGCAGCAGCGCGATCTTGTCGGCCCAGTGGTCGTCGTCCTCGACGGGCGTGGCGTCCCGCAGGTCGAGCCCGAACTCGTCGGCCTCGGCCTGCAGCGTCGCCGCGTACCGCCGGAAGGCCGCCGGGTCGACGGGGACCGGGTTGGGCGCGAACAGGTTCACCCCGAACGGGCGGGCCCCGGCCGACGCCCGCACCGAGGTGATCTGCTCGGCGAGGACGTCGGCCGTCCGGTAGCCGCCGGCCAGGAAGGCGAGGCTGCCCACCGAGGCCGCCGCGAGGACCAGCTTCGGCGTGCTCGGGCCGCCCGCCATCGGGGCGGCGACCACCGGGGAGGTGAGGCCGAGATCGCGCAGCGCTGTGTTCATGGTCTGCTCCTAATCGGCTGGCTGGCCAAGGGGTCAGTGGCCGGCGCTCTGGCCGCCGTCGACGTGCAGGATCTCGCCGGTGACGAAGGGTGCGTTCTCCAGGTACAGCACAGCACCCACGATGTCGTCGACCTCGCCCATGTGCCCCATCGGGTGCAGGGAACCGAGTGCCTCGTGGGTCTCGGTGGGGTGCATGGGGGTCTTGATGATGCCCGGGGCGACGGCGTTGACCCGGATGCCCCGGCCGGCGTACTCGATCGCCAGCGACTTTGTCGCCGAGTCGATCCCGCCCTTGGTCAGCGAGGCCAGCACCGACGGCACGTTCGAGTTGGCGTGGTTGACCAGCGCGGTGGTGATGCTGACGACGTGGCCGCCGCCCTGCCCGAGCATCTGGGCGACGGCGCGTTGGGTCACCGTGTAGAAGCCGGTGAGGTTGACCGCGACGATCTTGGCGTAGTCCTCGGGGGTGTAGTCGGTGAACGGCTTGGCGATGAAGACACCCGCGTTGTTCACGAGCGTGTCGATGCGGCCGAACGCCCGCAGGCCCGCACTGATCACCGAGGCGGCGACCGCCGGGTCACCGATGTCGCCCTGCACGGTGAGTACGCCGGGGTCGTCGGAGGGCTGGATGGTCCGCGAGTTGGCCACCACCGCGTAGCCCCGCTTGCGGAACTCCTGGACCAGCGCCGCGCCGATGCCCTGCGATGCGCCGGTCACGACCGCGACCTTCTGAGTGGTGTCGTTCATGGCTACGTGCCCCTTTGCTGAGCTCTGCTCTGTCGAGAACGGTGGTTCTGTGCTCTGCCGCCAACGCTAGGACCGTCGGAGGTTGGTGTGAAATGCCCGGTGAGGCCGAGCTATGCCGGCGCGGCATAGGCCAACGCGGGGTCTCAGGACTGCCGCGACTGGTCGTGGGCGAGCAGTGCCAGGTACAGGCTCAGCTTGGTGTCCGGGGTCGAGATGTCGGCCCCGAGCGCGTCCGAGAGGTGCTTGAGCCGGCCGTACACGGCAGGGCGGCTCAGGTGCAGCCGGCGGGCGAGCTCCGCGGTGTTGCCGTCGACGGCCAGGTAGGCGCGCAGCAGCTCCTGGCGCAGTGACCAGAGCAGGCCGGGGACGCCGAGATCGGCGGTCCGGTGCACGGGGCGGTGTCGGCGGGCGGGGTGGTGCGGGCCGGCGGCCGTGACGACGTCGGCGATGTGGAGGGCCTCGTGCAGCGCCGTGGACAGGGCGGACAGCGCGATGATGGGGTCGGCGGCGGTCACCACGACGTCGGTCGGCACTCCTGGCTCGCGGCTCAGGGCGGCGGCGAAGGCGGCCACGGTGTCCGGCTCGCCGGCCGGGCTCGGGCAGGCGAACACGAGCTCGACCCGCCCGGCGCCCAGCGCGCCGACCAGTGCGGCCCGCCCCTGCCCCCGGCTGACGCGGGCGGCGGTGACCACCAGCTGCTCGGTCGCGGCGCCGTCCGGGTCGGCAGCCGAGTCGGGCAGCACGAGCACCAGCACGGCGTAGGCCGGCCCGAGCCGCATGCCCAGCGCCCGCAGCCGGGAGCGCAGGCCGGCCTCGTCGTACGCGCCGGCGCCGGCCGGCCCCAGGTCGGTGGCCAGCTTGTGCAGCAGGTTGGCGCGGGCCTCGGCCGCCACGTCCAGGTGGTCACCGTCGACCAGCCGCGCCACGGCGATCGTCTCGGCCGCGCGCTCCAGCACCATGGTCAGCGCGTCGAGGTCACCGTCCGGGTCCACC
>DATAYB010000052.1:0-12654 GCA_036272795.1 Pseudonocardia sp. | reverse complement strand
CATGCCGGCCGCGCTGCTCGCCGACGCGAACCGCTTCGTGCCGCCCGCGCTGCTCTCCCGGGCCGCCCGGCTCAGCTTCGCGCTCTCGACGCGCTGGGGTGGCCGGCCACTGTGGAACCTCGTGGTCTCCAACGTGCCCGGCCCGCAGTTCCCGCTGTACCTGGCCGGCGCGAAGGTCACGCACACCTTCCCGGTCTCGGTGATCACCGACGGGATGGGCCTCAACATCACGGTGATGAGCTACTGCGGCTCGCTCGACGTCGGCATCGTGGCCGACCGCGACCAGGTCCCCGACGTCGACACGATCATCGACCAGCTCCGCGAGGAGCTCGCCGTCCTCATCCGGGTCGCCGCCTGACGCTGTGTCGGGGCGTGTGCCGGCCAGCTCGACCAGTGGTCAGGCCTTGCCCAGCTCCGTGAGCACCGCGTCGGTGAGCTCCGGCCACGCCTGGGCCGCCCACGGCCCGAAGTCCAGGTCGGTGAGCGCCACACACGCCAGCCGGGCCACCGGGTCGACCCAGAGGAACGTGCCGGACTGGCCGAAGTGCCCGAACGTCTCCGCCGAGCTGCGCCGCCCCGTCCAGTGCGGGTCCTTGTGGTCGCGCAGCTCGAACCCGAGGCCCCAGTCGTTCGGGCGCTGCCGGCCGAACCCGGGCAGCACGCCGTCCAGCCCGGGGTAGGAGACCTGTCGGGTGGCCTCGGTGACCGTCTGCGCGGCGAGCAGCCGGGGCGACTGCAGCTCGGCGGCGAACCTGACCAGGTCGGCGCAGCTCGCGATGCCGCCGGCACCGGGTGACCCGGCCAGCCGCGAGCTGGTCATGCCCAGTGGTGTGAACACCGCCTCCGCCAGGTAGTCGGCGAACTCGATCCCGCTGGCCTTGGCCACCGTGTCGGCGAGTACGGCGAAGCCGGTGTTGGAGTAGATCCGCCGGGCACCCGGGCTGGCCTGCACCGCGTCGCCCTCGAACGCAAGCCCGGACGCGTGCGAGATCAGGTGCCGGACCGTGCTGCCCGGCGGCCCGGCCGGCTGGTCCCACTCCACCGCGCCTTCCTCGATCGCGACCAGCACGGCGTAGGCGCTGAGCAGCTTGGTCACCGAGGCCAGCCGGAACGGCCGGTCCTGGGGGCCTTCGCTGCCGAGCACCGTGCCGTCGGCGCCCAGCACCGCCACCGCCACGTGTTCCGCCGGCCATTCGGTCACCAGACGCAGGCTCTGCACGGTGCGAACGTACAACGCGGCGGCGGCCGGCACCGGATCAGCTCACGCGCACCTTCTCGGGGGCGGGGATGACGGCGGCGGCGCTCAGCCGGCGGGCGCCCGGAGGCCAGAGCACGGTGAGTGGCAGTGCGAGCTTGCTGGCGGCGTCCACGACGTCCCCGGTGCTGCCCAGCCGGGTGGCCGGCCGGCCGTCCCAGACCGCCAGCACCGTGTCCACGCAGCTCAGCATCGCGGCGCTGGCAGCCAGGTAGGCCGGCCTGCAGGACCGCTCGAACCCGGTGAACCGCACCGAGCTCGCGGCGGCGAGCAGCTGGTCGAACAGCACGGCGTCCGGCCCGGAGATCTTGCGCTCCCGGTAGTCCGGCGCCGGCAGCACGACCTCCAGACGGCCACCGAGCTCGAGCACGACGGCCGCGAAGAGCTGGTCGGTACCGGGGGCCAGGCAGCTCACGCCGACCAGCGGGGTGTCCCGGTGGTGCGCCAGCTCGCGGCGTAGCACCCTGGTCACCAGGATGCGGCTCGACGTGGTCAGGTCACTGTGTCCGGTCACACCGACCCGGGTCATCGCGCGTCACGACCGTGGCCGTGGGGGAGGGACGACGACTGCGGATGGGGAGGCGTCATGGGCCGTCTTCTCTTCTCGGGCGGTCACCCGACAGCCGAGGCGGGGTCGTGACCCCGGCTGCCCCCCGATGACCGCGAGGGTCAGTACCCAGGCCGGCGCTGGCCAAAACCGGTCACGCGCGAGACCACCCGCTTGGAGCAGTCGGGCCGGGCGGCCGAGGCGGACCCGCCCGTAGGATGTGTCGATCACGACACCGGGGCAGGCGGACGTACGGATCGGCACGTCGGGGTGGGTGTACCCGCCGTGGCGCGGTGTGTTCTACCCGCCGGGCCTGCCGCACCGCCGCGAGCTGGAGTACCTGTCCGGCCAGCTGCGCAGCGTCGAGCTGAACGGGTCGTTCTACGCGCTGCAGCGGCCGACGAGCTACCAGGCCTGGTACGCGCAGACCCCGGACGACTTCGTGTTCTCGATCAAGGGCCCCCGGTTCATCACGCACATGAAGAAGCTGCGCGACGCGGACACGCTGCTGGCCAACTTCTTCGCCTCCGGTGTGCTGGCGCTCGGCGGCAAGCTCGGGCCGATCCTCTGGCAGCTGCCGCCGACCATGCGCTACGAGCCCGACGTGCTCACCGCGTTCTTCGCCGCGCTGCCCCGGGACACCGAGGCCGCCGCCGCGCTCGCCGCGAAGCACGACGAGCGGCTGGACGGCAGGGCTTTGACCAGCACCGACGCCCGCCGGCCGCTGCGCTACGCGCTGGAGGTGCGGCACCCGAGCTTCCAGGTTGACGGCTTCCCGGCGCTGCTCACCGAGCACAACATCGCCTGCGTGGTCGCCGACTCCGCCGGCACCTGGCCGTACTTCGAGCAGGTCACCGCCCGCGACCTGGTGTACGTCCGGCTGCACGGTGCCGAGGAGCTCTACGCCAGCGGGTACACGCCGGAGGCGCTGCGGAGCTGGGCGGCGAAGGTCCAGGGATGGCGGCGGAGCCGGGACGTGTACGTCTACTTCGACAACGACGTGAAGGTCCGCGCGCCGGCCGATGCGCGCTCGCTCACGGACCTGGTGGCCGCGCCGGCCGACTGAGCCCGCGGTGCTGGCGTGCACGTCTATGCTCGGTCACTATGCGCCAGCGCGTGGTCGTGGTGGTACCGGAGGGCGGCAGCCTGTTCGAGATCGCCACGCCGCTGCGGGTGTGGGGGCCGGACCCGACGGCGGAGCACTGGCCACCGGTCGAGCTGGTGGCCTGCGGGACGGGCGCCGACCGGGTGGACCTCGCCGTCGCGCCGCTCACGCTGGGCGGCCTGACCCGGCTCGACGAGCACGCCGGTTCGGCCGACATGATCATCGTGCCGACGTGGCCTGTGGACGGCCGGCCGGTGCCCGCGACGCTCGTCGAGCACCTGCGGCGGGAGCACGCGCGCGGCTGCCGGATCGTCGGGCTGTGTCTCGGGGCGTTCGTGGTCGCCGAGGCCGGCCTGCTCGACGGGCTCACCGCCGTCACGCACTGGGGCTTCGCCGAGGAGTTCGCGCGGCGGTTCCCGGCGGTGACCCTGGACCGGGGGCCGCTGTACATCGACCACGGCAGCGTCGTGACCTCGGCAGGCAGTGCGGCCGCCCTGGACTGCTGCCTGCACCTGATCCGCTCGGACCACGGCGCCGACGCGGCGGCCACGGTGGCCCGCTCGCTGGTCACGGCGCCGCACCGCTCCGGCAGCCAGGCCCAGTACGCCGGCACGCGGCCGGTGGACCGGGTCGACGGCCAGCTGGGTGAGATCCTGGGCGCCGCGGTCGCCGACCTCGCCTCGGTCCGCGACGTGGGGGACCTGGTGTGCCGCTCCGGGATGAGCCGCCGCTCGCTGGAGCGCTACTTCCGCGACCGGCTGGGCACGACACCCCGGGCCTGGCTCACCGACCAGCGCGTACAGGCGGCGCGTGGCCTGCTCGAGGGCACCAACCTGAGCGTCGAGGAGATCGCCGAGGCGGCCGGGTTCGGCTCCGGCCAGGCGCTGCGCCGGGAGTTCCAGCTCGCGCTGCGCACCGCGCCGACGGCGTACCGCCGAGCGTTCCAGCCGCTGCCCTCGCGTGTCTGAAACGGGGCCGGCCAGCCCTAGCGGCTCGCCAGCGCGGCCCGCACCGACGGGTGCGCCATCAGCCGCCAGCGCCCGACCAGCATGGTCACCGCGGCGCACACCATCGCTGCGGCGGCCACCAACCACGCCAGCGGGTACGAGTGCGCGGCCAGCACCCCGAACACCAGCGGTCCGAGGCAGCCGCCCACGTACACCCCGGACTGCGTGATCGAGGTCGCCGCCGCCGGCGCGCGCGGGTTCAGCTGCACCACCGCGAAGTTGAGCACCCCCGGCCACGACCAGCCGAGCCCGAAGCCGAGCACCGTACCGATCACCAGCGGCCACATACCGGGCACCGCGAGCAGCGCGAGGCCGAACGCGCCGATGCCGAGCGTGGCGGCCACGACGAGCAGGTGGCTGGTGCCGCCGCGCCGGTCGGCCAGCCAGCCGCCGCCGATCCGGGCGGTCGCGCCGACCACGCTGCCCAGCGTCAGCACGGTGGCCGCGGTCGCCGCGCCGATGTGCTGGGCGACTGAGGAGTCCACGAGGAAGATGCCGAGCGCGCTGGCCGAGCCGGCGGCGAGCATGGCACCGACGGCGACCACCACGAGCGCGAACGTGGCCCGGTCGGCGCTCGGGTCGGCCTCACCCCGGGGTCGTACCGGGGGCCGGCCGCCGCTCGGGGCCAGCGGCAGCACCAGCAGCGCGAGCACGGCGACCACCACGAACGCCCACCGCCAGCCAACGGTCAGGGCGATAGTCGGGACCGCCGCCCCGGCCAGCAGTGTGGCGATCGGGATGGCGGACTGCTTGACCCCGAACGAGAGGCCCTGGCGGTGCCGGGGCACCTGGCGGGCGAGCGACAGGTTGGACGACAGCTGGCCGAGCGAGTTGGCCGCCGCCCCCACCATCATGATGATCACGAGCGACAGGTACGAGTGCGCCAGCAGTGCCACGGCCAGCATGGACAGCGCCGAGAGCAGCACGCCGCAGCGGCTGGTCACCCGGTCCCCGTAGTGCTCCACGAGCCAGCCGGCCGGCAGTGAGCAGACCGCGCCCGCCCCGAAGTACAGCGCGACCGCGACACCCAACCCCGCCGGCGAGAAGCCCAGCTCCGCACTGATCTGCACGGCCAGCCCACCGACCAGGAAGATCGGGATCACCGCTGCGGTGGTGGTGGCCACCGCCCCGATCGCCGCCCGCACGGCCGCCCGCGAGCTCGGCGTCCCTGAGGGCGTTGCGGGGCGTGCCAGACCCGTCCGAACAGGGATTTCGGAGTCACCGTCGACCACGGTCTCAGCGTGCGACCGCCACACCTGGCCCGCAAGCGGGGCGGGCCAGGTGTGAGATATCAGTCGTCGGAGATGGAGATGGCCGCCTTCGGACACATGTCCACGGCCTCCTGGATCTCGGCGCGCCGCGACTCCGGCGGGTTCTCGTTCAGGATGTAGAGGAAGTTGTCGTCCCGGACCTCAAAAATGTCCGGCGCGATCCCCATGCAGACCGCGTTGCTCTCACAGCGGTCGAAGTCCACCACGATCTTCATGACGAACTATCGTGCCCTCGATCGCCCCGCCGCAACAGCCAGCTAAGCCTAACCTGACCTGCGAAAACGTTCTTGAAGCGCGGCTCCGGGCAGAGCCCGGTCAGCCTCGGTGCAGGATCGGGCGGAGCGCGTCGAGCACGCTCGCGTCGTCGATCGTGGACGGGATCGGCTCGTCCGGGCGGCCGTCCGCGATGCCGCGCATGGTCTTGCGCAGGATCTTGCCCGAGCGGGTCTTGGGCAGTGCGGGCACGATCGCCACGTCCTTGAACGACGCCACCGCGCCGACCTGGTCACGGACCATCGCGACCAGCTCGCCCCGCAGCGTCTGCTCGTCGGCCTCCACACCGGCCTTGAGCACCACAAAACCCCGAGGCACCTGGCCCTTCATCTGGTCGGCGACCCCGATCACCGCGCACTCGGCGACGTCCGGGTGGCCGGCCAGCACCTCCTCCATCGACCCGGTGGACAGCCGGTGACCGGCCACGTTGATCACGTCGTCGGTACGGCCCATCACGAACACGTAGCCGTCCGGGTCGATGTGCCCGCCGTCGCCGCTGAGGTAGTAGCCGTCGAACGCGGACAGGTAGGACGCCACGAAGCGCTCGTCGTCGTGCCACAGCGTGGGCAGCGCGCCGGGCGGCAGCGGCAGCTTGACGACCAGCGCGCCGTCGGTGTCCACCTCGGCCGGCTGGCCGGAGGGGTTGAGCACCTGGATGTCCCAGCCCGGTACGGGCACCGTCGGCGACCCCGGCTTGATGTCCATCCGCTCGAGCCCCATCGGGTTCGCGGCGATCGGCCAGCCGGTCTCGGTCTGCCACCAGTGGTCGATCACCGGCACCTGGAGCAGGTCCTGCGCCCAGCGCAGCGTCTCCGGGTCCAGCCGCTCGCCGGCCAGGAACAGGTACTCGAACCCCGACAGGTCGTAGTCGGCGAGCAGCGCGCCCTTCGGGTCCTCCTTCTTGATCGCCCGGAACGCGGTGGGCGCGGTGAACAGGGCCTTCACCCCGTGCTCGGCGACGACCCGCCAGAACTGTCCGGCGTCCGGGGTGCCTACCGGCTTGCCCTCGTAGAGCACCGTGGTCGCCCCGGTGAGCAGCGGCGCGTAGACGATGTAGGAGTGGCCGACGACCCAGCCCACGTCGGACGCCGTGAACATGACCTCGCCGGGGCCCACGTCGTAGATGTTGGTCATGCTCCAGCGCAGCGCGACCGCGTGGCCGCCGTTGTCCCGCACCACGCCCTTCGGCTTACCGGTTGTGCCGGACGTGTACAGGATGTAGAGCGGGTCGGTGGCCAGCACGGGCACGCAGTCGGCAGGGGTGGCGTCCGCCATCGCCGCCGCCCAGTCCACGTCCCGCTCGCCCAAGGTGGCCTCGGCCTGCGGGCGCGCCAGGACGACGCAGTGGTCCGGCTTGTGGGTGGCCAGCTCGATCGCGCGGTCCAGCAGCGGCTTGTACTCGATCACCCGCTTGGCCTCGATGCCGCAGGACGCGGAGACGATCACCTTCGGCGCCGCGTCGTCGATCCGCACGGCCAGCTCCTTGGCCGCAAAGCCGCCGAACACGACGGAGTGCACCGCGCCGATCCGCGCGCACGCCAGCATCGCGATCACCGCCTCGGGCACCATCGGCAGGTAGATCACCACCCGGTCGCCCTTGGTCACCCCGAGCCCGGCCAGCAGGCCCGCGAACTTCGCCACCTCGTCGCGCAGCTGCGTGTAGCTGTAACTGCGCTTCGTACCGGTCACCGGGCTGTCGTAGATCAACGCGGTCTGCGCGCCGCGGCCGGCGTCCACATGGCGGTCCAGGGCGTTGTGGCAGGTGTTCAGCTCGCCGTCGGGGAACCAGCGGTAGAACGGCGGGTTCGTCGCGTCCAGCACCTGGGTGGGGGGCCGGTACCAGTCGATCGCGGTGGCCTGTTCGGCCCAGAACCGCTCTGGCTCCTCGATGCTGGCGCGGAAGGTGTCCCGATAGCCGCTCATCCTGATGTCTCCCCAGTGCCGCGACGGCGAAGCGTGTGCCGGTCGAGACTAGAGCGTGTCTGCCTGGGAGCCACGACGCCGGCTGAGTGGTTTGGCAGACACGCTCTGGTGCCGGATCCTCAGGATCGGCCTACCGTGGGCTCGTGGAGAGCAGACCCGGGACGGACCGTTCGGAGGACCTCGGCGGCGACCCGGTGTGCTGGCTGAACCGGGTGTGCCCGGAGTGCGGCCGGTTCGCCGAGGGCGAGGACCTGGACGCCTGCCCTGAATGTGGCGTCGACCTCCCTTAGAGGCGCGGCCCGCTGACCTGGCGCCGTGCTGTCGGTCGAGCCGCGCCTTCAGAACTTGCGGCGGGTCAGCAGGCTGGTGACCGGCTCGGGGGCCCGGTGCCGAGGGCCTCGGCGCTTGTCCGGGTCCGGCAGCTCGGAGCCGGCGCGGAAGATCGGGGTCACCGGGCTGGCTTCGGCGCCGGAGGTCTCGGCGTCGTCGGTGGTGTCCGAGTTCTCGCGGCCCGAGGGCGGCACGTTCGCCAGCGCCGGGCCAGCGAACTCCCCGCTCGGCGACGTGGGGTTCGCGGCCGCTGCGTGGAACGCGCCCGTACCGGTCGAGCTGTCCTCGAGTATGCCGTTGCCGACGGGCCCGGTGGCGAACGACGACCCGGTGGCGAAGGACCCGGTGCCCGACAGCTGGCCTGGTGGCGGGCCTGACAGGGGGCCCTCGGCAGCGCCCGGCAGGGGACCGCGCGGCGGGAACAGGGGTGACGCGGCAGGGTCGAGGGCCGGCTCGGTCAGCGCCGCCGCCGCCCGGGCCAGCGGGGCCGTGAGCGGGGGTGGCAGTGGCGCCGAGGCCGGCGACAGCGGCCCGGAGCCGAGCGGGTGGTGGGGCCGCGTGGCCGGGGTGGTCAGCGGACCGACCGACGACCGGGCCGGCCGGCCCGCCGGAGGCCGCGACGGCTGGCCGAGCGGTGGCCGCGCGGGGACACCACCCGTCCGACCGAGCGGGCCCGAGGGCGGCTCACCGGCCGGGTTGGGCTGCTCCACCGGGTTGACCGGGCCGACCGGGTTGGGCTGGTGCACCCTCGGCGCGATCGGAGCCCGGGGCACCGCCGTGCCGAAGCCGGGGTCCTCCCGGTCCAGCCGCTCGAGCACCCAGTCGACAACGAGCGAGGTGGGCGGCACGCCGTGCGCCTCGGCCAACCGGCGCAGCTGCTCGATGCGCGCCTCGGGCAGCCGGACCTGGAACACCTGCGCCGAGCCGAACCGACCGGTGAGCTCGGACCCGGCACTGTCCACGTCAGGTGAGATCGCGGCCAGGTACGACTCCAGCTCGTCGTCCGGCATGGGGTCGGCCGGGCGGTCGGGCACGGCGCGGTGTCGAGAAGGTCGACGGTCGCGAAACACCATGGGGAGGCACTTTAGGGGTGCCGATCGCTCCGCTCGCGCCGCATCGCCGGCCTCTGTCGTGGTCCTGCGATGAGGTGACAGCCCGGTGCGTCAGTCGGCCAATTCATAGCCGGCCTCGGCGACGGCCCCCGCGATTTCCGTACCATTCAGCTCTCGATCACTGAATATGGTGACGCTTCCACTACTGAGGGTCACGTTGACGGATTGGACGCCGCTCACCGCGCTGAGTTCCTCGGTGACCGAACGGGCGCAGTGCTCACACGTCATTCCGGTGACGGTGACGGTAACGCGGTGTGCGGCCTGCACGGTCATGGAAACCTCCTGCGGTGTCGGGGTAGATCATCTTGCCGGCGCGGTACGGGGGCGCCGTGGGGGGTGTGGCGCGCTCAGGAACGCACCAGCCGGGCGATCGCGTCGGCGGCTTCGCGCACCTTCGCGTCGGCCTCCTCGTCGCCCGCTCTGGCGGCGTCGACCACGCAACCTGCCATGTGCTCGGTGAGCAGCTCGAGGGCGAAGGCCTGCAGGGCGCGGGTGGCCGCGGAGACCTGGGTCAGGACGTCGATGCAGTAGACATCCTCGGCGACCATGCGCTGGAGGCCGCGGACCTGACCCTCCACTCGGCGCAGCCGGCGCTGGTGAGCTTCCTTCGAATGCGCGTAGCCCGGCATCGCCGTCCTCCTGGTCGAGTCAACCCGTTCACCATACCTCTCGGGGGTAATTCGCGGCTGGCGGTCCGGTCGCCTACGCCTTTTGCCGGGTGGGGGTACATCTTTCGTCACTGAGAGTGCATCAGCTCACCCGGGAAGGGGGGTGCCGATGGGCGCGTACGGTCGGTAACGTGCAGGTCACGGTGACGGGGGTGGCCGATTAGTGCGTCGGTTGGCGCTCGCGCCGGAGCCGACGGGGAGGCGCTAATGAGTGGTCCGGGCA
This sequence comes from Pseudonocardia sp., assembly GCA_036272795.1. Lineage (GTDB taxonomy): Bacteria > Actinomycetota > Actinomycetes > Mycobacteriales > Pseudonocardiaceae > Pseudonocardia. The sequence goes on along the minus strand of DATAYB010000052.1, from coordinate 2,940 downwards.
GGGTGCCCGCGCAGGCGACAGGCGAGCGATATGCGCGGGAGGCGTCGTCCTCGGCGATTCCTTCGCAGCGCAACGCGGCCGACGCGTACCGGGTCTCCGAGGACCAGGTTCATCGGGCGCGCATCGTCGTGGCGCGCAACGCGGAAGACTCGGAGGACTGTCGGCGGTTACTCGACATGCTCGGGCTGATCGCCGCATCGCCAGATCAGCTGCCACCGGTGCGCCGCTGACCGGCCCGCGACGGACCGGTCGCCGCTGACGGGCTCGCCGGAGCTCTCGCTGACCCTGTCCTCGCGCTGATCGTCGCTGGTGGGACGTGGCGGGGCGACGGTCCGGATCGGACAAGGGGGGGCCGGTTTGAGTCCGCCCGGGCGCCTGGCATATGCTTAGCCTCGCTCCCAGCGGCCAGCCGTTGGAGGTCACGGCCTCTCGGGGCTTGGGTCCCCATCGTCTAGCGGCCTAGGACTCCGCCCTTTCAAGGCGGCAGCGCGGGTTCGAATCCCGTTGGGGGCACGTAGTACTGTACGACGCACGATGCATGGCCCAGTGGCGCAGTTGGTTAGCGCGTCGCCCTGTCACGGCGAAGGTCGCGGGTTCGAGTCCCGTCTGGGTCGCTTTAGTCTGCGTTCGGTCAACCGGCCGAGCGCGCCCGGCCAGGTAGCTCAGTTGGTACGAGCGACCGCCTGAAAAGCGGTAGGTCGGCGGTTCGACCCCGCCCCTGGCCACCGCGTTGAACTGCGCACACAGCCCCGGCCGACATCGGACCGGGGCTGTTCTGTGTCGCACGTGACCAGTCCGCTGCCTCCGGTGCCGTTCGCGGGTTTCCTTATTGCGCGGTTTGACCTTGTGGTCGGGCAGGTGACGCGGGTTACAGTCCGGGGGCTCTGACCCGTGGTGAGGGGGCCGTCGGTGTCCGCAGTTCAAACGTTGTCGCTCGTTCTCCTCGTGGCCGTCCTGGTCGTCGCTATCTGGCGGCGGATGAACATCGGCGTGCTGGCGCTAGCCGCCGCGCTGCCGGTCCTGTTCCTGTCGGGGCTGGACCCGAAGGTGATGTACCAGACGTTCCCGGGCGACCTGTTCGTGCTGATCGCGGGCGTCTCGGCGATGTTCGCGCACCTGGAACGCAGCGGCGCGCTGGCCAAGGTGGTCGAGAAGGTCTACGCGGCGGTCGGCGACCGGCAGGCGCTGCTTCCGTGGGCCGGCTTCCTGCTGGCCGCGCTGCTGTCCACGGCGGGTGCGTTCTCGACGGCGCCGATCGCGTTCCTGGTGCCGATGGTCGCGCACGTGGGGGTGCGCTACCGCGCCAGCTTCTACCTGTGTGAGCTGGCCGTCGTGATCGGTGCCAACTCGGCGGGGCTGTCCCCGCTCAACCCCACCGGGGCCACGGTCCGGGCCGCCGCCACGAAGCTGCACGTGACCTACTCCGGCTGGGGACTGTGGGCGGTGTCGATGGTGGTCGCGTTCCTCGTGGTGCTCGTCCTGCAGGTGGCGAACGCCGTGCAGCGCAGCCGCGGCCGGGCGTTCGAGCTCGTCCCGGCGCCGGCGGCCGCGGGCGAGGACCCTCCGGGCGGCGGCGTCGACAACCACCGCGGCGTCGACAACAACGGCGGCGCGGCGGCAGCGCCCAACCGGGCCTACATGTGGTGCTCCGGGCTCGGCTTCGTGGCGTTCGTGCTGCTGGTCGTGCTCGCCAAGGCAGACGTGGGGGTGACCGCCATGTGCTTGGTCGCGCTGCTGCAGATCGCGTTCCGCCCGAGCGAGCGGGCTCTGCTGGCGCGGCTGCCGTGGTCGGCGATGCTGCTGCTGTGCGGCCTGTTGACCTACCTGGGGCTGATGCAGAAGATCGGCACGATCGACTCGATCGCGGCGGTGCTGCACGGCCTCGGCGCCGGCATCGCGCTCGTCCTGGTCCTGGCCTACCTGACGGCCATCCTGTGCAACATCGAGAGCTCGACACTCGGGGTGCTCGGGCTGATGACGCCGATCGTGTACACGGCGTTCGCACACAGCCCGCTGACCTTCTGGGTCACGGCAGCGGTGACCGTGCCCGCGGCGCTGATGGTGATGAACCCCATCCACGTCGCCGGGACGCTCATCATCAGCAACAGTGCGGTCGATCAGCAGGAAGCACTGTTCCGCAGGCTGCTGACCCTGGCGGTGAGCCTCGCGATCATCGTGCCCGGCCTGCTGGCCATCATCCCCATCGCCCTGCTCTAGGACGGGATGGACATCGTCGAGGCGGGCGCGTTGGGGGCGCGGGCCGCGGTCGTGGAGATGCGCGCCAGGGGCGGCCGTTGCCGTTTCACGCTGTACCCGATGCTCCATATCGCGGACCCGGCGTGCTACGCCGAGGTGTCCGCTCGCCTCGCGGCGCACGATCTCATCGTCGTCGAAGGAGTGGGTCGCAGCCGACCCACCAGCTTGCTCACGCTGGGTTATCGGATGGTCGGCCGGCGCAGCCGGCTCGGGTTACAGGTGTAGCCGAGGAACCTGTGCGACGTCGGGGTGCCGCTCGTCCGTCCGGACATGACCGGCCCCGAGTTCGCCCGGCGGTGGCGGGAGCTCCCGCTCTGGGAACGGGTGCTGGTCCATCTGGGCGCGCCCGCCGTCGCGCTTAGATCGTCAGGGGCTCGGCCAGGTCGGCGCCGCGCGGGTGTTCGGGACGGTCGTTGCGGCGTTCTCGTCAGTGCGACAAGTCGGGCGGAGGCGGCTATTCGATGCAGGTGCGCCTGTCGCGTCCGGCTCCGCCGGTCGGCTCCGCCTCCGCCGGCTGCCGGGGCCTGGGTGGTCGGCCACGGTGAGGTCGGTCGATGCCGGGAACACGATTGATCTAGAGCGGTAACCACCTCACGGGGTTTTCGACCTATTGTCGTGAGGTGACGGTGGTAGGCACATGAAGATCAGCTTCTTGCCGAAGGCCCGTGAGTCGTTCAGCGAGGT
>DATAYB010000051.1:0-23997 GCA_036272795.1 Pseudonocardia sp. | reverse complement strand
TCCGCCGCGTGCACCTGCGAAGCGATGTCGGCGAGCGTGCCGCGCAGCACGAGCTCGTCGTCCCGGCTGGCGCGCGCGACGACGGCGACCGGGCAGTCCGCGCCGTAGTTAGGCACCAGCTCGCCGACCAGCTCACCGATCCGCTGCACGGCCAGGTGCAGCACGAGCGTGGCCCGGGAGGCACCCAGGGTGGCCAGGTCCTCGCCCGGCGGCATCGGGGTGGCGCGCGCGGCGGTGCGGGTGAGCACGACGGACTGGCCGACGCCGGGCACGGTGAGCTCCTGGCGCAGCGTGGCGGCGGCGGCCGCGAACGCCGGCACACCCGGGGTGATGTCGTACGGCACGCCGGCCGCGTCCAGCCGGCGGGTCTGCTCGGCCACGGCGCTGAACACCGAAGGGTCACCGGAGCACAGCCGTGCCACCTCGTGCCCGTCGCGGTGCGCGGTGATCAGCTCGTGGACGATCTCGTCGAGGTTCAGGTCGCGGGTGTCGACGAGCCGGGCGCCGGGCGGGCACGCGGCCAGCAGCTCGGCCGGCACCAGGCTGCCCGCGTAGAGGCACACCGTGCACCGCCCGAGCAGGTCACGGCCCCGAACGGTGATCAGGTCGGCCGCCCCGGGGCCCGCGCCGATGAAGTGCACGCTCACCACCACATCCTGCCCCGGACCCTGTGAGTGGTATTGGTCGCTCTGGCGACCAATACCACTCACAGGGTTCTACCAGCGGAAACTCGGATGCGGTCGATCAGCGCGGCGAGCAGGATGATCGGCATGTCTGACTACCTGGCCGTGAACCGCGCGAACTGGGACGAGCGCGCGCCGCTGCACGCCGCCTCGGCCGACTACGCGTTCGACAGCTTACGTGCGGATCGTGAGTTCCTGAGCTACGTCGTGCGGTTCGACCGGCCCCGGCTGGGCGATGTCACCGGGCTGCGCGGCGTGCACCTGCAGTGCCACATCGGTTCCGACACCGTCTCGCTGGCCAGGCTGGGCGCGCGGATGACCGGGCTCGACCTGTCCGAGGCGTCCCTGGAGCAGGCCCGCCGGCTGGCCAAGGACACCGGCGCCGACATCGACTTCCACACCGCCGAGGTGTACCGGGCGGTCGAGGTGCTCGGCGCCGGGCGGTTCGACCTCGTCTACACCGGCGTCGGCGCGCTCTGCTGGCTGCCCAGCGTGACCAGGTGGGCGGCCGTGGTGGCCGCGCTGCTCAGCCCCGGCGGCCGGCTGTTCCTGCGCGAGGGGCACCCGATGATGTGGGCGCTCGACGAGTCCACCGACCCGGCCACCCTGCGCTACCCCTACTTCGAGACCGCCGAGCCCATGGTGTTCGACGAGCCGAACACCTACGCCGACCCGGACGCCGTGCTCACCAACAGCGTCACGAACAGCTGGAACCACGGCCTCGGCGAGATCATCACGGCTCTGCTGGACGCCGGGCTGCGGCTGACCCAGTTCGTCGAGCACGACAGCGTGCCGTGGGACGCGCTGCCCGGGCAGATGACGCTGGACGGCGTGGGGGAGTGGCGGTTGAGCACCAGGCCGGAGCGGATGGCGGCCAGCTACACCCTGCAGGCGGTCAAGCTGTAGCGGCTCACCTGCCGAGCGGGTCGAGCCGGTCGCCTGAGAACCGCTCAGTTGTCGAGCCGGTCGTCAACAGGAGGCTTGATCCCGGACGGCGGCGCAAGGTCCCAGCCCTCCAGAGCCACCCGCAGCTCCTCGGCGGCGTCGATGTTCAGCGGTCCGGACGTCCAGAGCGGGTATGGCAGGTTGATGAACCGGCCCTGGGTCACCGCGGGGGAGTCGCGCACGCCGTCGCGCGACTTCAGCAGGGCGAGCTTGTCGGCGTAGGTCTGGCCCGCGTAGTCGACGAACGCGAACACGTCCGGCTTGTTCGCCACGACCCGCTCCCAGGAGACCCTGGTCCAGGTGTCGGCGACGTCGGTGGTCGCACTGCGCGCGCCGGCGGCGGTGATGATCGCCTCGGGGCCGCCGAAGCGCCCGCTGGTGAACACCGTCTCGGTGGCGCTGTCGAACAGGAACACGGTCACCGGGCGGGGCGGTGGCGGGGCCGCGCGCAGGGCCGCCAGCCTGCGGTCGATGTCGGCATTGAGCTCGGCGGCGTCGGCGCGCTGCTGGCGGCCGGTGATCGCGCCGAGGTTGGCCAGGTCGTCGCGCAGCGCGGTCCAGGGTTCCACGATGCCGCGCACCCCGGAGCCGGCGTGCTGCAGGCAGCTCTCGGTGAGCACGTATGGCGCGATGCCGGTCGCGCGCAGCCGGTCCGGGTTCAGTGCGGTGGCGGCGCTGTAGCCGTAGTTCCAGCCGGCCACCACGACGTCCGGCCGGTTGGCCAGCACGGTCTCCAGCGCCGGGTTCTCCGGGGAGACCACCTTCAGCGCGTCGACCGCGCCGCCGTAGTGCCGGCGCAGCGCCGCCGCGCCGTCATCGCGCAGGCTGGACACGGCTGTGACCTGGTCATTGGCGCCGAGAGCGAGCACCATGGAGATCATGTTCGTGTCGTTGACGAACATGCGCCGCGCGGGTGCGGGGAACTGCGCCGGGGCGCCGCAGTTCGTCACGGTCACGGTGTCGACCGCGCCCGCCCCGACAGCCCCGGACGGCCCGCCGGCCCCGGGCGGCGGGGCGCCGGACGGCCCGGCACAGCCGACCAGGACGAGCGCGACGCCGACTCCCAGCAGGGCTGCGCGGCGGCGGGTTTGGCGCGTCATCGGGGCTCCTGGCGGGTGGCGGGACGGGGTGTCCGGCGGTTGGTCGGACGGGCGGTTCGGCGAGGCGTGAACAGCAGGTGGGTCTCGCCGGTGAGCGGGTGCGTGACCGGGACGGCCTCGACGCCGAACACCTCCTCGACGGCGTCCGGGCTGAGCACGTCGCCCGGCCGGCCGGCGGGGCGGGCGATGCCGTCGTGCAGCAGGACCACCCGGTCGCAGGCGCCGGCGGCGAGGTTGAGGTCGTGCATGGCGAGCAGCACGGTCCGGCCCAGCCTCCGGATCAGCTCCAGCAGGGCCAGCTGGTGGCGCACGTCGAGGTGGTTGGTCGGCTCGTCGAGGATGAGCAGCGGGGCCTGCTGGGCTAGCCCCCTGGCCAGCAGCACCCGGCGCCGCTCGCCGCCGGAGAGCTGGTCCACCGGCCGGTCCACGGCGTCGGCCAGGTCGACCGAGGCCAGCGCCTCGAGCACGGCGGCCCGCTCGCCGGCGTCGCCACCGGACCACGGCGGCTGGTGCGGCACCCGGCCCAGCGCGACGAGCTCGCCGACGCGCAGGTCGCCCGGCAGCTCCTCCTCCTGGCCGACCAGCGCGATCAGCTGCGCGCGGCGCCGGGCCGGCAGCTGGTCGAGCGGCTCGCCGTCCAGGAGCACGCGCCCGGCCGCGGGCGCCAGCACACCGGCCAGCACGCGCAGCAGAGTTGACTTGCCGGAGCCGTTCGGGCCCACCACGCCGACCGTCTCACCGTGGCCGACGGTCAGGTTGACCCCGCGCAGCACGGTGCGCCGGCCGAGCGCGCAGGTCACGCCGTCGGCGCGCAGGTGCTTGGTCACGGTGCACCGCCGTACCGGTAGCGCCGCCTGCCCATCAGCAGCAGGAACACCGGCGCGCCGATGATCCCGGTGACCACGCTGAGTGGGATCTCCACCGGTCGCACCGCGATCCGCGCCGCCACGTCCACCCAGACCAGGAACACCGCGCCCGCGACCGCCGCCACCGGCAGGACCCGGCGGTGGCGCGCGCCGACGAGCAACCGGGCCACGTGGGGCAGGATCAGCCCGACGAAGCCGATGCTGCCCGCCACCGCGACGAGCACGCCGACCAGGACGGCGAACACCGCGAACAGCACCCGCCGCAGCCCACGCACCGGGATGCCCAGCGCGGCCGCCGTCTCGGGCCCGGCGGCCAGCGCGTCCAGCCAGCCGCTCATGACGAACAGCAGCGCCCCGAGCGGCAGCACGGTCACCGCGGGCAGCGGCAGCCGGTCCCAGGCGGCCCCGCCGAGGCTGCCGAGCAGCCAGAACAGCACCGATTCCGCCGCCCGGGGGTCGGCGCTGCGGAACACCAGGTAGCTGGCGACCGCGGAGAACGCCGAGCCGAGCACCGTGCCGGTGAGCACCAGCCGCAGCGGGGTCAGGCCGCCCTGACCGAGCGCCACCGCGAACACCAGCACGGCCGACACCAGAGCACCGAGCAGCGCGCCAACCGACAGTGCCCAGACCCCGCCGAGCACCCCGGTGGTGATCACCGCGACGGCGCCGACGCTGGCGCCCGAGGAGACGCCGAGCAGGTACGGGTCGGCGAGCGGGTTGCGCACGAGGGTCTGGATACCGGCGCCGGCCAGTGCCAGCCCGGCGCCGACCACCATTGCGAGCAGCGTGCGTGGCACCCGCAGGTCCCACACGATCGTCTCGTAGGCCGCGTCCGCGCTCCCGAGGGTGCTGCCAGCAGCGCCGGTCAGCTTCGCCTGCAGCACCTCGAGCACGACGCTGGGCGGCAGCTGCTCGGCGCCGAACCCGGTGGACAGCAGCGCACTGGCGACCAGCAGCAGAGCGAGCAGGAGCAGGACGACCGGGGTGCGCGCGAGGCGCCGCACCCGATCAGCGACACGTCGTCGGGGCAGCCGGAGTGGGCACGGGTGGCGGAGCCGGTCTCATGGCGGGGACCTCCTCGGGCTGGCGCGGCCCCTCGGTGGCGGCACGACGGCGAGAGGCCTGGCTGCCGGGCCGGCGCGGGGCGTGTGGCACCCCGCCGGGCCCGGTCACAGTGGCGCGACCGCTCCGGACTTCCACCGGATTCCCTCGTCCGTCGTCGGACCAGGGCAGCGTATGGTCCGCTGTCTCCGCCGGGCAACGGCACGCGTCGGGGATCACGCGCAAGAAACGGATAGCGGGAGCTCTACTACCACGCTCCTAGCGCGGCCGGCAGGCTCGGCACAACGTTTTTATGGCCCGCACGGATATCTCGCCGGTTGCCGGGGTCAATGCTGAGAAATGCCTGACCCGGAATGGCGTCGGCCGTGTGAGTTGGGGTCCCTTTTCTTGTGCGCGATAGTGCACATCGGGTACCTATGTAAGGGAGGTGTGTCCTCGGTTCGCCGACGGGTTCCGAGCGCGCTCCGGCCGAGGAGTGGGATGATCGAACTCGAAGGCATTACGAAGTCCTACTGGATGGGTGCCGTCGAGATGCCCGTCCTGCATGGGATCGACCTGTCCATCGCCGACGGTGAGATGGTCGCGATCATGGGCCCGTCCGGTTCCGGCAAGAGCACCATGATGAACATCCTGGGCTGCCTGGACGTGCCCACGTCGGGCCGCTACGAGCTCGACGGCATCGACGTGAGCAAGCTCAGCAAGCGCGAGCTGTCCAGGACCCGAGGGAGCAAGATCGGGTTCGTGTTCCAGTCGTTCAACCTGATCCCGCGCACCGACGCGATGCGCAACGTCGAGCTGCCGCTCGTCTACAGCGGGATCCGAGGCCGGCATCGCCGGGCGCGCGCGGCGCTGGAGCAGGTCGGGCTGGGGGAGCGGCTGCATCACATGCCGAACGAGCTGTCCGGCGGCCAGAAGCAGCGTGTGGCGATCGCCAGGGCCTTGATCAACGAGCCGTCGATCCTGCTCGCCGACGAACCCACCGGCGCGCTGGACACCAAGTCGAGCGTCGAGATCATGAAGCTGCTCGTCGATCTGAACAACACCGGCGCGACCATCGTGGTGATCACCCACGAGGAGGAGATCGCCGAGTTCGCCTCGCGGATCGTGCGGCTGCGCGACGGCCGGATCGGCAGTGACGAGCCGGTGCTCGAGCGCGCCACGACCCTGCCCGACGCCGACCATCTCGACCTCGACGACGATCTCGATGCCGATCTCGATGCCGACGACGAGCTCGACAGCGAGCTCGACGCCAACCTGCTCGACGCCGAGGTCGACAGCGAGCTCAGCGCCTGAACCAGGCCGAACTCCCAGCTCAAGACCCGTGAGTGGCGGGTTGGGCTCTGGCCCAACTCGCCACTCACGGGGTCTGACCAGGGGTTATTCGTAGCGCAGGGCCTCGATGGGGTTGAGCTGAGCGGCCCGCCATGCGGGGTAGCCGCCCGCGACCAGCCCGATGGCGAGGCTGATGGTGAACGCGACCACGATCGGCGCGCCGGCCAGCACTGGGCTGAACGAGCTCAGGAAGCCGGTCGCGCCGGCCAGCGGGATGAGCACCTTGGTGGTCAGGATCAGGCCGACGCCGATCACTACGCCGATCAGCCCACCGAGGCCGGCCAGGGTGATCGCCTCCAGGATGAACTGGGACAGGATCGCCGAGTCGCTCGCCCCGATCGCCTTGCGGGTGCCGATCTCCCTGGTCCGGTCGGTCACCGAGACCAGCATGATGTTGAGCACGCCGATGCCACCGACCAGCAGTGACACCGCCGCGATGGCCGGCACGAAGTTCGTGATCAGCGTGATGAGCTGGGTGAACGTGGTGAGCCGTGAGCCGAGGTCCTGCACCTGGAAGTCGTCGTAGGCGGGGTTGAGGATGCGGTGGTGCTCGCGCAGCACGTCGGTGATCTGGGACTCGGCCGCCTTGACCTGCTGCGTCGACGTCGCCTTGACGATGATCGAGCTGAGCTCGTTGCCGCCGTAGCCGTAGCCGAACACGCCGGAGCGGGCCGCCGCCTCGGGCATCACGATCACGTTGTCGCTGGACGCGCCGTAGGACTGCAGCACGCCGATGACCTTGAAGTTCGCGTGGTCGAGCCGCAGTGGCTTGCCGATCGCCGCGTTCGGGTCCGGCCCGTAGAGCGCGGTGGCGACCAGTGGGCCGAGCACAGCGACCTTGGCGCCGGACGTGCCCTGCGCCTGGCTGAAGAACGTCCCGGCGGCGATCTTGATCTGACGGACCGAGACGTAGTCGGCGGTGGTGCCGGTGACGGTCGCGGACAGGAACTGCGCGCCCGGCGTGGACGCGGTGACGGCTTTGGACACCTGGCCGGCGGCGCCGGTACTGGATCCGGTGACCACGGGCACGAGCTGGGCGACGTTGGGCAGCTTGGCGATCGCCGCGGCGTCCTCGTCGGTCAGCGGCTCGGCGGGCGGGCCGCCGGGGGTCGGGGACAGCTTGGGCACGATCGTGATGCTGTTCGCGACCGGCTCGATGGCCGTGTTGACCGAGCCGGCGACGCCTTGCCCGAAGGAGGTCAGCAGGATGACGGCGGCCACGCCGATGATCAGCCCGAGCATGGTCAGGGCCGACCGCATCTTGTGCGAGCGGAGCCCGCGGAGTGCAATAACCAGCGTCTCACGCAGAATCACTTTGATCTTCCTTGCGTAGTCGGTCCGAACAGGTGTCCTCGCGGGCGCCGACTTCGGGATTAACTCCTTGGTATCAGCCGCTGGTAGGCCCGGCCACGCCGTCGGGGTATCCAAAGGAAACTCACAGTTTCGCCCTGTTATGCAGCGGCTATGGCAGCCGTTCAGTTTTTTCTCAGCGTTTTCATTCAGAAATTACGTCGGTATGATTCGCGTCCCATTTGAGTGGCCCTGGCGAAATCTCCCGATGATCGATGCCGGCTAGGCGGCCAGCCACGCGGCGATGCCGGCCAGCAGCCGCGCCTTGGTCGGCTCCGGGGCGAACGACGCGCGGACCGAGGCCTCTGCCAGCTCAGCCAGCACCTCGTCTGAGTAGCCGAACCAGTGCCTGGCCAGCGCATACTCCTCGCTGAGCGTCACGCCGAGGCTGACCGGGATGTCGGTGTTCAGTGTCACGACGAGGCCGGCGTCACGCAGCCCGGGCAGCGGGTGCGCGGCCCAGGACGGCGCCAGGCCGAGCGCCACGTTGGACGACGGGCAGACCTCCAGTGCCACCCCGAGCGCGGCCACCTCGGCGGCCAGCGCCGGGTCGTCCAGCACTCGGACGCCGTGCCCGAGGCGCTCGCTCCGGCCCAGGGTCAGCGCCTCGCGGATGCTCGCCGGTCCGGCGGCCTCGCCGGCGTGGTGCACCCGGTGCAGGCCCTCCTTCTCGGCGGCCGCGCAGATCTCCGCGAACGGCGCCAGCGGGTAGCTCTCGTCGCCGGCGAGGCCGATCCCGAGCACACCCTGGTCGGCGTACTTCCGCGCCAGGTCCAGGGTGCGCCAGGCCCGCTCGACCGAGCGCCGGCGGGAGTGGTCAAGCAGCACCCCGCACCCCAGCCCGGTGGCCTCCCGCCCGGCGGCCAGCCCGCGCAGCAACGCCGCCAGTGGCATCTCCAGGTCACCGAGGCGCTCACCGTGCGAGGCGGCGGTGAAGGTCGGCTCGGCGTAGCCGACGCCCTGCGCGGCCTCGTCCTCGCAGTACTCCCGGCCCAGCCGCTCGAAGTCGGCCGGCCGCCGCAGACAGTCCCTGATCAGCGAGTTGTGGTCGGCGAACGCCCGGAACCCGGCGAACCCACCCTCCGGTACCGGCCCCGGCGCGGGCACCCCGTTCGCCTCGGCCAGCTCCCGCAGTGTGCCGGGGCGCACCGTGCTCTCCACGTGCACATGCAGGTGCGCTTTCGGCAGCGCGCGCAGGTCGCGCCCCTGTGAGTGGTAGTGGTCGCTATAGCGACCACTACCACTCACAGGGTCAGCCACGGGCCAGGCGCGGTAGCAGCGCGGCGGCGACACTGATCATCACGGCGGCCGCGATGGCGAGCACCCCGAAGTCCAGCCCCATCCGGGCCGGCGTGCCCACCAGCAGCCCGCGCAGGGCCTCGACCTCGTAGCTCAGCGGGTTGATGTGGTTGATCACCTGCAGCCAGCCGGGCATCAGCTGCACCGGGTAGAGCGCGTTCGAGGCGAAGAACAGCGGCATCGTGATGGCCTGCCCGATGCCCATCAGCCGGTCCCGCGACAGCACCAGCCCGGCGATCGTGATCGACAGGCAGCAGAAGCACGCCGAGCCCAGCACCAGCGCCACGACCACGCCGAGGAAGTGCAGCGGCTCGATGTTCAGGTGCACACCGAGCAGCGCCGCGACGATCATCACGGCGAGCGCCTGCACCACCGCCCGGATCCCGGAGGCGAACGCCTTGGCCGCGACCAGTGCCACCCGAGGCGTCGGCGTGACCATCAGCTTGGACAGCACCCCGGAGTCGCGTTCCCAGATGATCTGGATGCCGTAGAAGATGGCGATGAACAGGGCGGACTGCGCCAGGATGCCGGGCGCCAGGAAGTCCAGGTACGGGGTGTTGCCGGTCGGGATGGCGTGGATCCGGGTGAAGACCTGGCCGAACACGAGCAGCCAGAGCGTCGGCTGCACCGCGCGGGTGATCAGCTCCGTCCGGTCGTGGCGCAGCTTCTGCAGCTCGACCAGGCACATCGCGTTGATGCGTGAGATCGCGGTGCCCAGCTGGCGCAGCAGCCCCGGGTCGGCGGGGATCTCGACGGTGACGGTCTGGGCGGTGGTCATGACACCCTCCTCGCGGTGCGGCGGGCGGCGCGCACGTCGCGCATGGTGCCGGCGTTCTCGGCCAGCCGGTCGCCGGTGTAGGCCCGGAACACGTCGTCCAGGGTCGCGTCAGGGCCGATCGAGTCACGCAGCTCGGCCGGTGTGCCCAGCGCCCGGATCTGGCCCCGGTGCATCAGCGCGATCCGGTCGCAGCGCTGGTCGGCCTCCTGCATCAGGTGGGTCGTGACCAGCACGGTCATCCCGGTGGCCTCCTTGATCTGCTCGATCCGGGCCCACACGCCGTCGCGGGCCACCGGGTCCAGGCCGACCGTCGGCTCGTCGAGCACGAGCAGCCGAGGTGCGCTGACCAGCGCCTGCGCCAGTTCGAGCCGGCGCACCATGCCGCCGGAGTAGGTCTTCGCGGACCGGTCGGCGACGTCGGCGAGATCGACCTCGCCCAGCACCTCCTCGACACGCTCGGCCCGGTTGCGCCGTGGCACGTCGTAGAGCCTGGCGAACAGGGCGACGTTCTCGCGGCCGGTCAGGGTCGCGTCGGCGGACAGCTGCTGCGGCACGTAGCCGATCAGCCTGCGGACCGCGGTGCGCCGCCGCGCCACGTCCACGCCGAACACGCTGATGGCTCCTGGCGGGGACTTCAACAGAGTGGTGATCATGCGGATGGTGGTCGTCTTGCCGGCGCCGTTGGGGCCGAGCAGGCCGAACACCTCGCCCGGCGCCACCTCAAGGTCAACGCCGTCCACCGCGACGGTGTCGCCGAACTGCTGTCGCAGCTCGGTGCACCTCACGGCCGGCAGGTAGGTCACGTCGCTCAAAGGGTCTCCTCGAGTTCGTGCAGTAATCGGCGGAACGCGGGCAGTGCGGCGGCCAGCGACTCCTGGTCGTCGCGCGGTAGTCGTTCGAGGGCCTCGGCGAGCAACTGGCCCCTGGCACTGCGCCACGCGGCGAGCCGCGCTTGGGCGCCCTCGGTGAGCCGCAGCCGGGCGGCCCTGCGGTCGGCAGGGTCGCTCTCCCGGACCAGCAGACCCTGTTCGACCAGCTGGTTGACCAGCGTGCTCACCGAGTTGCCCGCCAGGTGCAGCGCGCGGGCCGCCGCGGCCACTCCGGTGCCCGGCTCGAGCTCGACATGTCGAAGCAGCTCCAGCTGGGCGCCGCGCAGCCGAGGCCCCGGGACGGTGTCCCGCAGCCTCCGTCGGGTGACCCGGCGGAGTGCGGCGGTGATGGCCACGACCTCTTCGGCGGTGCGCGTCGAGCTCGGGCGGGCGTCGGTTGGACTCACGTCTTCATATTACCTCTGAAAAAGAGGTAAAAATAGAGTGACGTGGTCGACAGGTCGCCGGGTCGGATACGTTGGTTGTGTCGTGAACGGGCGGACCAGGCGTGCACTCGTGCCCAGGTGGGCGTTGCGGTGGTGCGCGCCCGCACTCCTGCTGCTCGTCGTGCTGGTCGCCCAGCCGACCGAGTGCCCGGTCGGGCATCACCAGCTGCACGACGCTGCCGTCGCGGCAGCTCCGGTGTCGACGGCGTCGTTTTCGTCGCCCCTGTCGGCGGTTCCGGTGCTGGCCGAGACGGCTGTGCCGGACTTCGGGCACGGCCCGATCTGTCACGAGTCCTCGGCCGGCGACCTGCTGTGGACGCACGGCCGGCCGGTCCGCACCAGCGCGGCCAAGACGGCGTACGAGCCGACCTCCACAGTTGGTCCGGTGCCCGGTGCACCGGCCGGTCGTGTGCCCGTCACCTCACCCGGCTCGGTCACGGCCTCCTCGGGTCGGGCCATCCTGCTCGCCATCGGCGTCGCCCGCGGCTGAGCCGGCCCGTCCGGGCCATGGCCCTGTGCGCGCCCCAGGGACGCACCTCCGCGAGATGTCCTGGGCAGACGTCCAATGACGGCTCGGCCCGGCCGCGAAGACTCCGTATTGATCCACACCTATGCCGAGGTGGAGAAGATGGCAGCAACTCGACGTTTCCGACGGGCCCGGGCAGGCGTGTACGTGGCGCTGCTCGGGGCCACCCTGTGTACCTACGCGGTCGGGCGGACGGACGTCTCCCGCAAGTTCGGCAACCACGTACTCGACATGCTCGACCTCGACGAGCCGCTGAGCCCGGCCCGACCGAGCGTCCAGCGGCCGGCGTTCCGCTGACCCTGTGAGTGGTATTGGTCGCTAGGGCGACCAAGACCACTCACAAGCCGAGCAACTCCGCCGCGTCGCGCCACATCCGGGCGACGGTCTCCTGCTCGTCGAAGTCGGGGCCGCGGCGTGGCTGGTCGCCCAGTGTGCCGAAGTTGCCGAGGAACTCCCGCGCGGCGGCGGTGCACCGTTCGACCTCGGCGGCGTCGGTGCGCGGCTCGTCCGGGACCCGGTTGTTCAGCTGGAACGGGCCCGCCGAACCGGCCCGGAAGCGCGCCGACCAGTCCGCGATCCGCTCGGGGGGCTGGGTCAGCGGTGGCTGTGGAGGCTGCTGGCCAGGTGGCTGCCTCCGCCGCCGCCCGTTGACGAGACGGCGACGCCGCCCGCGAGTAGTACGGCGAAGCCGGCGATCACGGTGACCACGGCGGTCCGGAACTTTGCCGCCCCTCGGTCTGCGGTGGGGTGAGGGGCTGGCCTTGGCTCGGGGGTCGTCCGGGCGGTGGGTGCCTTGAGCGTGGGTGCCTGGGGTGTGGGGGCGGGCGTGGGCGGTTCCTCGGCCCGGACGGGTGGGGTGTGGCGCGGATGGACCGGGGGGAGGGCGGCCTCGGAAGTCGTGATCCGGGGGTCCGCGTACGGGGCGGGGGCGGCGGCGCGGGGGCGGGGGAGCGGGGGTTGCGGTCGGTGGGCCCGGGCGGCTGCCATGGCCGCGGCGCCGGCCGCCACGGTCCATTCCGCGTCCGGCGGTACGAGAACGCGCGCGCGAATTCGAACGGAGAGCTGTTCGGTGAGCAATGGGGTGCGCGCGGGCTCGCCGGTGAGAAGTACCTCGGAGACGGTCACTCCATTTGTCTCGGATTCGGCCACCATTCGGGCAATCGCGGAGACGACGGCGGAAATCGGTTCGGCGGTGAGCGCCTCGAACTCGGTGCGGATCACCCGTACCCGCTCCAGCCCGGCCGGCAGTCCGACGTCGACGACCGTCGCCGGCCGGACGCCGAGCTCGGCCCTGGCGACCCGGCAGCGCGCCACCAGGTCGTGCAGCGCGGCGTGGTTCGCGGGGTCGGCCGGGTCGAAGGTGCCGAACCGGTCGCCGAGCTGCGCCAGCACGTGCCTGGCGAGCGCGCGGTCCAGGGCCGTGGCGCCGAGCTCCTCGACCCGCGCGGTGGTGACGACCTGCCTCGCTCGGTCGGCGCCGGCGCTCAGCAGGCTCAGCTCGGTGCCGGCACCGCCGATGTCGGCGACCAGCACGGCCTCACCCCGCTGTACCGCGCCAGCCGCCTCGGCCGCTGCCACGGCGGCAAGTGGCGCGCTGACCAGCGAGATCGGCACATCGCCCGCCGTCGTGGTGGTCAGCGCGGAGTGCAGCACCGACAGCTCGTAGCGGCCCCAGTGTGCCGGGTGGGCGATCGCCAGGTGGGCCGGCGACGTGCCCTGGGCGGCGTGGGCGAGCAGGCCGGCGACGGTCAGCGCGACGAGGTCGGCGCCCAGCCGCGCGGTGCCGTCGCTGCCGACCACCGGCACCGGGTCGCCGACGCGGTCGCCGTAGTCCCGGTACAGCGCGCCGCCCGCGTACCGGGTCGCGTCGCCGACGACCGGCCGGCCCGCCGGCGGGACCCGCACGGCCGGTGCCACCGCGACCCGGTCCTCGGCGGCACCCAGGGTGACGGCACGGACCAGATCCGCGGCGAGCGCAATGCCCACTGAAAGCGTCATGAGAGCACCGTAGCCAACGGAAGCATCAGTGAAAATTGGCGCGAACTGTGCGTTCCCTGTGTGCGATTCCGGGGTCACCCGATGGTGTTTCGGCACACGCCCGGACCCCAGCGTATTCACAGCGGCGACCCAGAAATTGGTCCTAGCTTTTGAGCACGTTCCCCTCCGGCGGGGTGGCGGCGATCGACACATTGGAGACGTCACAATGGCCAACGTATTCATTCCCGAAAATGGGCTGGACGCCCTCATCCGCGAGGCGGTCCGCGACCAGTTCCGCGAGGACGAGCGCCACCCGGAGGACCGTTCGGAGCACCGGCACGCGCAACGGTGGGGTGAACATTCTGAGCACCGGGCAGACGGTTGGTGGGGCGGCCAGGGCTCCGAGGGCGGCGCGTGGCCCGACCAACACCCCCAACCCGTCGGCTGGGCCGGTGGCCACGACGGCGACCGGCATGACGGGTGGACCGGCGGCGACCGGCACGACGGTGGCCGTGCCGACGGGAGCGGCGGCGATCATCACGACGGGCATGACCAGGGCTGGCACGACGGTCGTGGTGACGGGCGTGGCGACGCGCGTGGCGACGGGCGTGGTGACGGGCGTGGTGACGGGCGTGGGCAGGACGGCGGCCGCGGGCACGACCAGCACGGTGAGGGCAACCACGACGGCGGCGGGCACGACCAGCATGGCGGCCGACCGGGCCACGGCGACCCAGGTCGCGGACAGGGCGAGCACGGTGGCCGCCCGGGCCACGGCGAGCCTGGTCACGGTGGCCAGCCGGGGCAGGGGCAGGGTGGTCATGGTGGGCAGCCGGGGCATGGCGGGCAGCCGGGTCACGGGCAGCCGGGGCACGGCGGTCAGCCAGGGCACGGCGAGCCTGGTCACGGCGGTCAGCCTGGTCACGGGCAGGGAGGTCATGGAGGCCAGCCCGGGCAGCCGGGGCATGGTGGTCAGCCTGGTCATGGGGGTGGACAGCGGGGTCACGCAGGCCAGCCGGGGCATGAGGGTGGTCAGCCGGGACACGGGCAGCCGGGCCAAGGGGCGGGCGGCTCGGGACAGTCTGGGCACGAGCCCGGCCATGTGCAGCCCGGTCAAGGCCAGTCCGCCGGGCAGCATGATGCCCACCAGGACGCCGGGTCCCAGCTGCGGTTCGGCGGCGGCGCTGTCAACGGTGCCGGCGGCGGCGCGGGCCTGAGCGGCGCCAACCTGGGCAACGGCCTGTCCGGCGGCGAGGCGCACTCGGGTGGATCGTTCGCCCAGGGGGTCGCTCCGGCCGCGTCGTTCGGGTCCGGGCTCTCGGGCAACGGGTCGGCGGCCTCGGCGGGATCCGTCGGTGTCTCGAGCGCGCCGAGCCAGCCGCTCGCGTTCACCGCCGGCGCGGTGGGCACCGCTCAGCCGGTCAGCGCCACCCCGGTCAACGCCAGCACGCACACGAACTTCGGCACCGAGTCGCTCGGCAACAGCGTCCAGACCGCGGCCAGCACACACCCCTCGAGCTCGACGACCACGACCGGTCACACCGGAACCGGCCAGTCCAGCACGGGCGCGCCGGCGGCCGACCTCGGTGGCTCCTCGACGACCGGCCACGACTCGCACACCGCGGGGAACGTCAGCGCGCTGCTGGGCGGGACGCCGGGCTCCGGCACCTCCCACACCGGCACGTCGGCCAACAGCGCGAAGCCGGGCACCGGCGCATCCCAAAGCGGCTCCGGAACCCACGCCGGCACGACCTCCGGACTGGGCACGACCGGCACAACCGGCACAACCGGACACGGCGGGACCACCGGAGCGTCCACCGGCTCGCACCCGACCGGCAGCGGCACCACGTCGGCGTCGGGCACCCACTCCACCGACCCGACCAGCGGCACCCACACCACCGGCACGGCGAGCACCGGCACCCCGAACTCCGGCGCGCACCCCGGTACAGCGAGCACGGGTACTCCGAGCACCGGATCGTCCACCGGCTCGCACACCGGGACGACGAGCACCGCGACTACGGCCGGCACCGGCACGCACACCGGCACCACGGACCCGGGCACCTCGCACACGACCGCGCCGAGCACCGGCACGGCGGCGAGCAGCAGCGGAGCCTCGCACGTCACGGCCCCGAGCAGCAGCGGAGCCTCGCATGTCACGGCCGCGAGCACCACCGTCCCGAGCACCAGCACGGCGAGCACCGGCGTCTCGCACGTCGCGGCGCCGAGCCTCTCCCCGGTCACGACCGGCACCTCGGCGACCGACACCACCGCCGCGACCGGCACCGACAGCTCGCACAGCGGGCTGGCGGCGACATCCTCCGGGCTGTCCAGCGGGCTCACGAGCACCGACCACAGCCTGACGGCCGACCAGGGCGCGGCGCTGCACAGCACCACCGACCACAGCACGACGACGCTGCACCACTGACCGTGTCGGCCCGCCCGCAGCCCGAGCGGGCGGGCCGTCACCGGCCCCAAGAAACGCGAACCCCCCCACACCACAAACCAAAGACCTGCACAACCCGAAGGAGACCCCCGTGTCCGTCATGACGGATCGCGCGCCCCACGGCGGCAAGGCGACGACGTCCACCGTCGCCATGACCGACCTGCTCGACCGGCTGGGCGGGCTCACCAACGCCGCCGGCCGCACGGACCTCGGCAACCGGCTCGCCCAGGCCCGCACCAGGGTGACCGACCCGAGCCTGCGCATCGTGGTGACCGGCGAGACCGGCCAGGGCATGAGCGCGCTCGTCGGCACGATCGTCGGCGAGATCCACGACGCCGGCGCGGCCCCGGCACAGCGGCTGGCGCCCGGCATGCCGAGCCGGGCCGACGAGGGCGTGCTGTTCGTCGACGCGCCCGGCGCCTCCGGGGTCGACTCGGCCGGCGGGGCCGCGGTGCTGTCGCTGCTGGCGGGGGCGGACGCGGTGCTCTTCGTGTCGGACGCCAGCCAGGAGTACACCGAGCCGGAGCTGGCCTACCTGGCCCGGATCCGCGAGCTGTGCCCTTCCGTGATCGGCGTGCTCACGAAGATCGACCTGTACCAGCGCTGGCCGGACATTCAGCGGGCCAACCGCACGCACCTGAACAACGCCGGCCTGGACATCCCGCTGCTGCCGGTGTCCGCCGCACTGAACGACACGGCACGGCGGCTCGGCGACGGGTCGCTGGCGGTCGAGTCGGGCATCCCACAGCTGGCCAACTTCCTGAACGACCGGGTGATCGGCGGCGCGGACACCGTGCTGCGCACCAGCGTTATCAACGACGTGCGGATCGTGTCGGACCAGCTGGCCATGGCGCTCAACGCCGAGCTCGACGTGCTGAACGACCCGGGCCGCGGCACTGAGCTGGTGGCACGTACGCAGCAGGCGCGCGCCGCCGCCGACCGGCTCAGGGCGCAGACCGCGAACTGGCAGCTCGTGCTGGGCGACGGGGCCACCGAGCTGATGGTCGACGTCGAGCACGACCTGCGGCACCGGCTGCGCACCCTGGTCCGTGAGGCCGAGGCCGACATCATGGGCTCGGACCCGGCGCCGCGCTGGGCGGCGTTCAGCGAGTGGCTCAACGCCGGGGTCGCCGAGGCGGTGCAGGCCAACTTCCTGCTCGCGCACAGCCGGTCCGCGGAGCTTGCGCGGCAGGTCGGCGCACGGTTCGCCGAGGAGAGCGGCAGGGTGGTGCCCGAGCTGCGGCGCGGTGACCCCAGCTACGCGCTCGACTCGGTCAACTCGCTCGAGGAGCTGGAGAGCCGCAAGGCCGGCATCGTGCAGCGTGTGATCAACAGCCTGCGCGGCTCGTACGGCGGCGTGCTGATGGTCGGTGTCGTGTCCAGCGTGGCCGGGGTCGCGCTGCTCAACCCGTGGTCGATCGGGGCGGGCGTGCTGCTCGGCGCGAACACCTTCTGGGAGGACCGCAA
This sequence comes from Pseudonocardia sp., assembly GCA_036272795.1. Classification (GTDB taxonomy): domain Bacteria; phylum Actinomycetota; class Actinomycetes; order Mycobacteriales; family Pseudonocardiaceae; genus Pseudonocardia. The sequence goes on along the minus strand of DATAYB010000051.1, from coordinate 6,857 downwards.
GGCCCACAAGGCGCGCCGCCAGGCGGAGGCCAAGGTGGCGGTCGCCCGGCTGATGGACGACGTGCTGTTCCAGGTCGGCCGGGAGTCCAAGTTCCGGCTCCGCGAGGTGCAGCGCTACCTGCGAGACCACTTCAGCGCGGTCGCGGCCGAGATGCTGCGCTCCGCCGACGACGCGGTGTACGCCGCGCAGCTGGCCAACCAGGCGGACGCGGACCAGCGGGCCGCGCGGGTGGCCGTGGTCTCGGAGGGTCTGAGCGAGCTGCGCCAGCTGCGGGTCCAGGCGGCCGGCCTGCTCGACCGGAGCGGAGCGCTGCGATGACCACCACGGGTCCCGAGGCCGACCGGGCGCGCCTGATCATCCGGGACGCGCGCGCCGAGTTCTACGACGACCCGTCGGTGGCGGCCGAGCTGGCGGACTGCGAGCGCCGCCTCGACGAGCCGCTGCGGGTGGCGCTGGTCGGCAAGCTCAAGTCGGGCAAGTCCACGCTGCTCAACGCACTGGTGGGGGAGGAGATCGCGCCGACCGACGCCACCGAGTGCACGCGGGTCGTCACGTGGTTCGGCCGGTCCGCCGGGCCGAGGATCGAGGTCACCCACGACGGCGGCCGCCGGACCGAGCTGCCGGTGCACCGCACCGATGGGCGGCTTCGCCTCGACCTCGGACCGGTGCCGGCCGACCGCGTCGAACGGCTGGTGGTGGGCTGGCCGTCGGAGCTGCTGGGCAGCTACACGGTGATCGACACCCCGGGCACGTCGTCGAACTCGGCGGACGTGTCGGCCCGCACGATGGCCTTCCTCGCGCCCGAGCGCGGCACCTGCGAGGCCGAGGCGGTGATCTTCCTGATGCGGTCGCGGCACGACTCGGACGTCGCGCTGCTGCGCCAGATGCAGGAGCAGACCGGCGCGGGCGGCCCGCTGGGCATCGTGGGCGTGCTGTCCAGGGCCGATGAGCTGGCCGGCGGTGTGGCTGGGGGTGCGGCTGGGGGTGCGGCCGGGTCGGGCGGTGTCGGCGGCGCGGCCGGGGTGCTCGGTGCGGCCCGCCAACGCAGCGCCGAGCTGCGCACCGATCCCGAGCTGAGCGGGCTGCACCGGGACTTCGTCGCGGTCTCCGGGTTGCTCGCGCTGCGGGGCCAGACGCTGCGGCAGCGCGAGTTCGCCGCGCTGTACACGCTGGCCGGGCTGCCGGACGACGTGCTGGAGGCGGCGCTGATCTCCGCCGGCCGGTTCGCCGGTACCGAGCTGGGCGTGCCGGCGGTCGAGCGGGAGTGGCTGCTCGGGGAGTTCGGCCTGGTCGGGATCAGGATCGCGGTGGGCCTGGTGCGCGCCGGTGCCTGGGACGCCCCCGCGCTGGCCGAGGCGCTGGTGCGGGAAAGCGGGCTGGACGAGCTGCACCGGGTGCTGGATGCGCGGTTCGCCAGCCGGCACGGCCAGCTCAAGGCTCACGCGGCGTTGCGCACCGTGCGCGGCGTGCTGCTGCGCCAGCCGGCCGCCCGGACGGCCCGGCTGCTGCGCACCGTGGAGCGGCTGCTCGCCGACTCGCACGCCGGCACCGAGGTCCGTGCGCTCGCCGGCGTGGCCGCCCTACCACTGGCCGGGCCCACGCGCGACGCCCTGGACCGGGTGCTCGGCGGCCGGGGCACCACCGCGACGGCCCGCCTCGGCCTGCCCTCCGACACTGACCACCACCAACTGCGCACCGCCGCGCTGCACGCGATCGCGTACTGGCGCGCCCAGCTCGGGCACCCGCTGCTGGACCGGCCGACCGAGCAGGCGTTCCGCGCCGCTGTGCGCAGCTGCGAGGCGATCGCCTGCGGCTGAGCCCTCGGCGGTCGGGTCGGTGTCACCGGCGGCCGGGGCGTCGGTTTCGGTAGGTTCGGCCGGGTGACCACGCCCGCCGCCGCCCAGCCGGCCACCCACCTCCGGTTGGCGCGCGAGGACGAGCTGCCGCTGCTGCGCGACATCGAACGGGCCTCCGGGGAGATCTTCCGGGACATCGGGATGGCCGAGATCGCCGAGGACGAACCGCTGTCGCTCCCCGAGCTCGAGCACTATCGGCGGGCCGGGCGCGCGTGGGTGAGCGCCGAAGGGGACGCGGGCGCCGGCAAGCTCGTGGCGTTTCTGCTGGCCGAGCCGGTGGACCGTTACCTGCACGTCGCCCAGGTGTCGGTGCACCCCGCCGCGGCCGGTCGGCGGCTCGGCGCCGCGCTGATCGAGCACCTGGCCCGGCTGGCCACTGAGCAGCGTGCCCCTGGGCTGACGCTGACCACGTATCGCGACGTCCCGTGGAACGCGCCGTACTACCGCAGGCTCGGCTTCACCGAGATCCCCGACCCTCGGCTCGGCCCCGGCCTGCGCGCGATCCGCGAGATGGAGCGCACCGCCGGCCTCGACCGCTGGCCTCGCGTGGCCATGTTCCGGTCGAGCTGATCGCTCCCGCTGATCGACGCCCGTTGACCGCGGCTGGGCGCCCGTGCGGCCCCGCCGGTCGGTGCCGGATGTGCCAGAAGTGCAAACAACAGCCACAATGTGGCGGCGGTGACACTGTGACACCGCCGCCGGCGTGGTTCGGCGCGGCTTCGAGCTGACCGGCGACCCGGCCGGGAGAGACAATGGCGCAGCGACACGACGAGCAGCACGAGCCCACCGGGCTCGGCTCGGCCACGCTCCGGATCGGCGCGGTGGCCGTGGTGCTGGTGCTCGCCGTCGTGGCGGCGCGGGCGCGCGCCGAGGGCGCATTGCCGTCCGTCGCCGGGCCGAGCGGCGGCCTGGTGATCGGGATCATCCGGTCGATCGGGATCGCCGTGGTGACCGCTGGACTGGTGCTGCTGGTCTGGGGCCGGCGGATCCGCCGACAGCAGGTTGCTGCGGGGGGACCGCCGAAGAAACAGCAGCTCACGGCCGCGCAGCGCAAGCGGGTGACCGTCGCCGCGCTGGTCGGGATCCTCGTCGCACTGGCCTACCAGGTGCTGCTGCGCACGTTGAACCCGACGCAGCAGCAGCAGCCACCGCCGGCTCCGGACCAGCCCGTCGGCCCTCCCGACGCGTCCGGGCTCGGGTTCCACAACCTGCAGTCGCACGAGCTGCAACAGGCCGGCCTCGGCACCTACCTGACCGTGATCGGCGCGCTGGTCGCGCTGGCCGCCCTGATCATCGTGCTGCTGCGCCGCACCGTGACCGTCGAGCTCGAGGACGAGGCGGAGGAGACGCCCGCCGAGGCGGTGGCGAAGGCGGTGGCGGCCGGTCAGGCGGCCGTGCAGGACCGCGCGATCACCGACCCGAGGGAGGCGATCGTGGCTTGCTTCGCCGCCATGGAGCGCGCGCTGGCCGGGCTCGGCGGCGACATCGCACCGAGGGAGGCCGACACTCCTGGCGAGGTCCTCACGCGCGGGGTGCGCGGCGCGAAGATCCCGGAGGGCCCGGCGCACGCGCTGTTGGAGCTGTTCCGGGAGGCGCGTTTCAGCGAGCACCCGATGCACGAGTCCGACCGCGACTCCGCCGACCGGGCGCTCACGGAGATCCTGGCCAGCCTCTCGACCGGTGCGGAGCGTGCCCGGTGATCGCGTTGCCGCCGGTGGCGGAGAGCTCGGTGGTCGGCTCGGTCACCGGCCTGATGGCGATGGCCGCCGGCGCGATCCTGGTCGTGTTCGTGGTGATCGGCGCGAACCTGTGGCTGCGCTGGCAGCGGATCAAGGCGTCCCGGCCCCGGTTCGAGCCGAACACCGTGGAGGCGACGCCGGCCTACCGCCGCTACCTGGTGGCCGCCGCCTGGGCCGGTGGCTCGACCCGGAACTGGGACCACAGTGTCCGCCCCGTGCTGGCCGAGCTCGTCGAGCTGGCGCTGGCCGACCGGCACTCGACTGGGGGTGACCCGAAAGCTGAGGCCAGGGCGCTGCTCGGGCCGGAGCTGTGGGCGCTGGTGAACCGCGACGTGAAACGGTCGGAGGACCGGACCACACCGGGTGCCGGCCGGGACGCGCTGCTGCGGATCCTGGACCGGGTGGAGGGCCCTTGACGGAGTCGAGGCTTGCCGAGCGACCAGACGGCACGGCAAAGGCCGGCCGAGCGATCGGCGTAACGGTGTCCGAGTGATCGGCGCGAGAGTGACAGAGCGAGCGAGGAGCGGAATGAGCGCGGAGTCGACCTATGAGCGTTGAGGGGACCGCGGCCGCCGTCGCCGACCGGACCGCGAGCGTGCTGGACGAGATCGAGCGGGTGGTGGTCGGCAAGCGGCCGGCGCTGCAGCTGATCATGGCCGCCGTACTGGCCCGGTCGCACGTCCTGATCGAGGACCTGCCAGGGCTGGGCAAGACCCTGATCGCGCGGTCGTTCGCCGCCGCGCTCGGGCTCGGGTTCCGGCGCGTCCAGTTCACCCCGGACCTGCTGCCGGCCGACCTCACCGGCACCACCGTGCTCGACCAGACGTCCGGGGACTTCCGCTTCCGCAGGGGCCCGGTGTTCACCAACCTGCTGCTGGCCGACGAGATCAACCGGACGCCGCCCAAGACGCAGGCCGCCCTGCTGGAGGCGATGGCCGAGGAACAGGTCAGCGTCGACGGCGACTCGCACCCGCTGCCGCAGCCGTTCATCGTGCTGGCCACCGACAACCCGATCGAGTACGAGGGCACCTACCCGCTGCCGGAGGCGCAGCTGGACCGGTTCGGCATGCGGGTGCGGATCGGCTACCTGCCGGCGTCCGACGAGGTCGAGATGCTCAGCAGGCGGATCAGCCGCGGCGCCCAGGAGCCGACGGTGCGCCAGGTGCTGGACGCCGAGACGCTGCTGCAGATGCGCGCCGCTGTCGAGTCGGTCTCGGTGGAGCAGGACGTGCTGGACTACGTGGTGCGGATCGTCGCGGCCACCCGGGACGACAAGGACGTGCTGGTGGGGGCCAGCCCCAGGGCTTCGCTGGCGCTGCTGCAGCTGGCCAGGGCGCAGGCCATGCTGGACCGCCGCGACTACGTCATCCCCGAGGACGTCAAGGCGCTCGCCGTGCCCGTCCTGTCGCACCGGCTCAGCCTGCGCCCCGAGATGTGGGTGCGCCGGATCCAGGCCGAGGACATCGTCGGCCGGCTCGTCAACCAGGTGCCCGCCCCGAGGACCACGTCCAGCCGGGGCGTGGAGCAGGTGCGGTGAGCGATGGCAAGATCGACTGGGAGCCGGCAGGCTGGTTGATCGCGGTCGTGACGCTGAGCGTGCTGGCCGCGCTCGCGGTGGTCGTCGCCGGCCGGTTCGACCTCGTGGTGTTCGGCGCGCCGCTGCTAGGTGCGCTGGCCGGGGCGTGGTGGAGCGCGCGGCCGGACAGCGACCGCATGGTCCGGGTCAGTGCGACAACATCCGCTGAGCGGGTGTTCGAGGGTGAGACGCTGACCCTGACCGTCGAGCTGACCGCGCCGCCCGGCGCCGAGCTGGTGGACGTCGAGCTGGTCACCGGAGCCGAGCTGACCGCCTCGCCGAAGTCGCTGCACCGGTCCACCCCAGGCACGATGCGCGGCGAGTGGGAGCTGCACGCGCAGCGCTGGGGACGGGCCGTGATCCGGCTGCGGGTGACGTCGCGGGGCGCCGGCGGCCTGCTGGTCGGCGACGCGCACTGCGCGGTCACCGAGGTGGCGATCTTCCCGAACGCCGAGCGGATCGGCGCGGTGCCCCGCCCCATGGACCTGCCGGACCTGCTCGGTGTGCACCTGGGCCGCCGCAAGGGCGAGGGCGTGGAGTTCGCCGGCCTGCGCGAGTACCAGCCAGGCGATCCGCTGCGCAACGTGAACTGGCGGGTCAGCGCCCGGCGGGGTGACCTGTACGTGACCGAGCGCCTGGCCGAGCAGGCCGCCAAGGTGGTCGCGATGATCGACGCCTCCGGGGACATCCAGCAGGCCGACACGTCGACCCTGGAGCTGGCCGTGCACGGCGCGCTCGCGGTGGTGCAGGCCGCGCTGCGCCGGGGCGACCGGGCCGGCGTGGTGTCGCTCGGCGGCGTGGTCCGCTGGCTCGCGCCCGACCTCGGCCGCAAGCACTTCTACCGCGTCGTCGAGGCACTGCTGGACGTGCAGCCGGGCACCGGCTCCGCGCCGTCCGACCTCGCAGGCTTCCCGCGCACGGTGCTGCCCCGAGGTGCCGCCGTCGTGGTCTTCTCGCCGCTGCTGGACGAGCGGGTGATCAACGCGGTCGCCGACCTGCGCCGCCGTGGCTTCGGCCTGGCCGTCGTCGACGTGCTGCGCGTCGAGCCGAGGGCGCGCCCCGAGGCCGACTACGACCCCATCGCGATCCGGATGTGGCGGCTCGGCCGGCGTGGCATCCGGCACCGGCTCACCGAGCTCGGCGTACCGGTCGGCACGTGGGCCGAGGGTGTGGAGCTGGACGAGGTGCTGCGCCCCATGTCGCTGCGCCCGCTGCTCGGGAGCGGCAAGTGACCGGCTCGGTATCGGGTGCCGGGTCGTACGGGGCTTCGGGGTCGTACGGGCCGGCGGCGGGACCGGAATCGGGACCGGAATCGGGACCGGAATCGGGACCGGGGTCGTCCGGGCCGGCGTCGGGGGAGTCGTCCGGTGGCCGGCCGGGGCCGTGCCTGGCGACCGGTGCGCTGATGCTCGCGGTGCCGACGGCGATCGCGTTCACCAACCTGCCTGGCCCCGAGTCGGGTGGCAGCCCGGGCACCGGCCTGCTACTCACCGCGGTGCTGGCCGTCGGGGCACTCGGGGTCGGCCTGGCGACGGCGCGCCCGCGCGGCGGCGTGATGGCCGCGCTGGCCGTGCTGTGTGCCGCGCTCGCCGTGGTGCTGGAGCCGCCGGAGGCACTGGGCGACGGACTGTGCGGCCTGGCGTGCCTGGCGTTCCTGCTCGCGGTCCGGCTGCACCGGCAGGCCA
>DATAYB010000050.1:0-22950 GCA_036272795.1 Pseudonocardia sp. | reverse complement strand
CCGGGGACCGGCCTCGTACCCGACACGGGGTCAACCGCCGAAGGCAGTGGCAATAGTGGGTTGTCCGCAATGAGTGGCTGGAACGGACAGGACGGCCCCGATGCCCGTTTATACGTGCACCACGACGATCGCGACTCTCGGTGAGACGGTGAAGCAGGAGCTCGCGGCGGAGATCACCCGAATTCATGCCTGGCTGGCGCCGGAAACCGCGGGTTGAGGCCCATTCGGACTGAACCGCCGGTCCGGCGGCTCGCGCGAGAGGAGCAACAGAAGATGCTCAAAGGGTTCAACTATCCGCTCACCCCGAAAGGCAAGTCGACTCTCAACCCCCGGCCGCCGTGGTATTACTCGTCGGACTTCCTCAGTATCGAGTTCTGGGCGGACCCCGCTGTGGTGGAGTCCCTGTTGCCCGACGGGCTCGACCCGGACCATGGCGCGAACGGGCGCTGTGACGCCCTGTTCTACGACTGGCAGTTCAGTGGTGAGAACGAGGAGTACCTCGACCCGGCGCGCTATCAGTATCGGGAGTTCTTCATCCTGGTGGATGCGCTGTTCAACGGAAAATCGGTCTCGTACTGCCCCTATATCTTCGTCGACAACGATGCGGCGCTCGCCCGCGGCTGGTCGCAGGGCTACCCGAAGCGGTTCGGCGAGGTCTTCCAGACCAGGTACCACGCCGCGACCGGCAAGGCCGGACCAGCGCTCGCGCGAGGGTCGAAGTTCGCGGGCTCCGTCACGGCCGGCGGACAGCGGCTGGCCGAGGGCCTCGTCACGCTGCGGGAGCCGGTCGCCGACCCCTCGCTGTCGCCCCAGAAGCCGGTCCTCAACCTGCTGCACTACCCGCGCCTGGCCGCCGATCAGCAGGACAAGCCGGTGCTGCACGAGATCGTCGCGAACGTCCCCCGTGACGTGCGGCTGAGCCAGGTATGGGTCGGGGAGGGACTGCTCTCGCTGCCCGTGTGCCGGGACGAGGAGATCTCCGACCTGGCGCCCATCCGCTGCGGCAGCGGGACGAGGGCCTCGATGTCGTACGTCGTCGACGATCTCACCACGCTCAAGGACCTGAGGTAGATGAGCACCCCAACCGTTGCTGACCAGCTGGTGGGCACCCTCCGCCAGGCTGGTGTCGAGCGCATCTACGGCCTCGTCGGTGACAGCCTCAACCCGCTGGTCGACGCGATCCGCCGTACCGACGGCATCAAGTGGGTCCACGTCCGCAACGAGGAGGCGGCCGCGTTCGCCGCCGCCGCCGACGCGGAGCTGACCGGCCGGCTCGCGGTGTGTGCCGGCAGCTGCGGGCCGGGCAACACGCACCTGATCCAGGGCCTGTTCGACGCGCACCGCAACGGGGCACCGGTGCTCGCGCTCGCCTCGCACATCCCGTCCGAGCAGATCGGTACCGGCTACTTCCAGGAGACTCATCCGGAGCGGTTGTTCGTCGAGTGCAGCCATTTCTGCGAGCTGGTCAGCCAGCCCGGCCAGATGCCGAGGTTGGCGCGGACCGCGATCCAGACCGCCCTCGGGCGCGGCGGGGTGGGCGTACTGGTGCTCCCCGGGGACGTGCTGCACCGCCCGGCCGTGCACCTCACCGAGTCGGGCGCGCCCCACGTCACGCGCGGTTCGGTGACCCCTGACGACCAGCAGATCCAGGAGCTGGCCAGGCTCCTCAACGGCGCGGGGACGGTGACGCTGTTCTGCGGGGCGGGCGTCGCCGGAGCGCACGCCGAGGTGATGGAGCTGGCCACCAAGGTGCACAGCCCCATCGGGCACTCGCTGCGTGGCAAGGAGTGGATCCAGTTCGGTAACCCGTACGACGTCGGGATGAGCGGGCTGCTCGGTTACGGTGCCTGCTGGGACGCCACGCACGAGGCGGACCTGCTGGTGCTGCTGGGGACCGACTTCCCCTACGACAGCTTCCTGCCGAAGGCCCGCACTGTTCAGGTCGACCATGACGCGGCGCGGCTGGGGCGCCGCACCCCGCTGGAGCTGGGGGTGCAAGGCGACGTTGCGGCGACCCTGCGGGCGGTCCTGCCACTGGTCGAGCAGAAGACCGACAGGTCGTTCGTCGACCGGCTGCTGCGGCGGCACGAGAAGTCACTGACCCAGCTCGTGGACGCCTATACCCACGACATCGAGCAGCACACGCCCATCCACCCCGAGTACGCGGCGCGGCACCTCGACGAGGTCGCGGCCGACGACGCGATCTTCACCGTGGACACCGGCATGTGCAACGTGTGGGCGGCCCGGTACCTCACCCCCAACGGCCGGCGGCGGGTGATCGGCTCGTTCCTGCACGGCTCGATGGCCAACGCGCTGCCGCACGCGATCGGGGCCCAGTTCGCCTACCCGGGTCGGCAGGTGATCTCGATGTCGGGCGACGGAGGCCTCGGCATGCTGATGGGGGAGCTGCTCACGGTGGCGCTGCACCAGCTGCCGGTCAAGATCGTGCTGTTCAACAACTCGGCCCTCGGCATGATCAAACTCGAGATGATGGTCGACGGCCTGCCCAGCTACGAGACCGACCACGCACCGGTGAGCTACAGCGCGATCGCGGAGGCGGCCGGCATCCATGCGATCCGGGTCGAGGACCCGGCCAGCGTCCGCGCCGGGCTCGAGCACGGCCTCGCCCACCCCGGCCCCGTGTTGATCGAGCTGGTCACCGACCCCAACGCGCTGTCCGTGCCACCGCACATCACCGGTGAACAGGTGAGGGGGTTCGCGCTGGCCGCCACCAAGATCGTGCTGGCCGGCGGGGTCGGCGAGATGCTCAAGATGGCCAGGGCCAACGTCCGCAACATCCCCCGGCCGACGATCGCGGGGCGACACCCGTGACCACCACCGCCGGGACCACCGCGCCCAATCCGGCGCAGGTGGTGGCGAGACTGCGCGCGACCGCCCGTTCCGGCGTGACCAGGCCGCTCGCCTGGCGCCGGGAACAGCTCACCCGCCTGCGTGGCCTGCTGGACGCACACCGGGAGGAGTTCGCGGATGCTCTCCAGGTGGACCTGCATCGGGCGCCCGCCGACACCTACGACACGGAGGTCGACTTCTCCATCCGCGAGATCGACCACCTGCTCGACCATCTCGCGGAATGGCTGCGCCCCCAGCCGGTCGGCGGGGAGTCGCTGAGCGGCTTCCCGGAGGGGTCCAGCGCGGCCACCCAGTTCGACCCATTGGGCACCGTCCTCGTCATCGCCCCGTGGAACTACCCGGCGCAGCTGCTCCTGGTGCCGACGGCCGGTGCACTGGCGGCCGGCAACACGGTCGTCGCCAAACCCAGTGAGCTGTCCCCGGCGACCTCGGCGCTGATCGCCCGGCTCGTGCCCCGCTACCTCGATGGCAGCGTCATGGTGGTCGTCGAGGGCGGCGTGCCGGAGACCACCGCTCTGCTGGCCCAGCACTTCGACCACATCTGCTACACCGGGAACGGCGTGGTGGCGCGGGTCGTCATGCGGGCCGCCTCGGAGCACCTCACGCCGGTGACGCTCGAGCTGGGCGGCAAGTCCCCGGTGTTCATCGACCGGGATGTCGATCTGGTCGCGGTCTCGCGCAGGCTCGCCGCCACCAAGTTCCTCAACGCCGGCCAGACCTGCGTCGCCCCGGACTACGTGCTGACCGACCGGGCCACCGCGCGGTCCCTGGAGAGCGCGATGGCCGACGCGGTCCGCGAGCTGTACGGGCCGGACCCGGCGACGTCGCCCCGGTACGGGCGGATGATCAACACCTGCCACTTCGACCGCGTCTGCGCGCTGCTCGGCTCGGGCCGGGTGGTGTTCGGCGGCCAGCGCGACCGCGCCACGAGGTACATCGCCCCCACCCTGCTCGCCGAGGTGCGGCCGACCGACCCCGTCATGCGGGAAGAGATCTTCGGCCCGGTCCTGCCGATCGTCGAGGTGGCGAGCTTGGACGACGCGATCGCGCACATCAACGAGGGCGACAAGCCGCTCGCCATCTACACCTTCACCCGCAACGACATCACCCGGCAGAGGCTGGCCGGCGAGACCTCGTCCGGGGCACTCAACTCCGGCCTGCCGACGGCTCACCTACGTGTCGACGGCCTCCCCTTCGGCGGGGTCGGCGAGAGCGGGACCGGCAGCTACCACGGCCGCTACTCGATCGCCGCGTTCAGCCACCGCAAGGCGATGCTCGACGTGCCACTCGGCTGAGGGTGGGGCGACCACCGGGGGTCAGCTCGCCTTGCCCCGGTGGTTGCCCTCCTTGCGTGGTCCCGCCGAGGTGCCGGTGCTCGTGCTCGTCAGGAACGGAGACCTGCGGCAGAGCTGGCGGCGGGAGGTGATGCTGAGCTTGCTGAAGATGTTGCCCAGGTGCCACTCGACCGTGCGCGGGCTGATGAAGAGCCGGGCGCCGATCTCGGGGTTGGACAGCCCCTCCCGCACGAGCGCGGCGACCTGCACCTCCTGGGCGGTGAGCCGGCCCGTCGTCTCGACCTTCCCTTTCCGGACCGTCTCCCCGGCAGCGCCCAGCTCGCGGTTGGTGCGCTGGGCAAACGCCTCCGCGCCCATGGCGACGAACATCTCGTGCGCGACGTGGAGGTGCTGGCGGGCGTCCGCCCTGCGTTGCTGGCGCCGTAGCCATTCGCCGTAGAGCAGGTGCGAACGCGCCAGCTCGCTCTGCATGCGGGTGCGCCCCAGCCGTTGGACCGACTCCCGGAACGCGGCCTCGGTGCCCCGGCAGTCCCCGACCAGCGCGCGGCACCGAGCCGCGATGCCGAGGGCCCACTCGGTGCCCGCCGCCCGAGCGGACGCACCGAGCTGCTCGACAGCGCGGGTCGCGCGGTCCGGCACTCCCGCCCGCGAGGCCGCCTCGACGAGCTCGACCTGCGCACCCCAGAGCGGTACCCCGGCCTCAGCCGGCCGCAGGCTCGCCGGTTGCGCCACCGCCAGCGCATCGTCGTAGCGACCGAGACTGTTGTAGAGCAGCGCCTTCGCCCATGCCACGGTGTGGGTTCCGTGGTCCTCGCCGTGGCGGTGCGACTCGGCGTCGAGAGTGTCCAGGATGATTTCGGCCACGCCGTCGCGCCCCTGCCACGCCGTGAGCACCGGCGTCCCGAAACAGGGCACGGAGTGGCCGGTCGCCTTGGTCAGCACGGCGCGCTCCTCGGCAAGCGCCGCGGCGCCTGCCAGGTCGCCCGTGCAGGTGTGCGCGGCGATGGACATGCTCAAGGCGTGCGCGAGCATCGAGAATGCGCCCATGCCCCTGGCCAGTTGAGCGTGGTGGGCCGCCAGCACCCGCCAGGTCTGGTCGTCCCAGATGTGCGCGGCGGCGGTGGCGGCGAGCTGTAGCCAGTAGACGGACTCCTCGCCGGGCGGCGTCGGGGCACACAGGGCCTGGAGGGCGTGCCGCACGATCGGTACCGCGGCCGGGTAGCCGGCGGTCAGTAGCGTCGCCAGCCCCTCGAGCAGCCGGTCCGTCGGGTCCGCGTGCGCGAGGGGGACCGCACGCGCGGCGGAGACGAGCGCGGGTAGGTTCACCGGCTTCGTCGCGGCACCGCCGTCCCAGCCCGAGGCAATGGCCTCCAGGTAGGCGTCGCGGGCCAGTCGGGGTTCGAGGGACTCCAGCTGCACCGCGGCGGTCCGTAGCAGGGGTGAGGCTTCGCACCTCCTGGCGACGAGCGCAACCCGGCCACGCAGGAGTGCCGCCTGGGCGCGGGGCAAGGGAGCCAGCGGGCCGGCCTCGGCCAGCGCGAGCAGCTGCTGGGTCACGTCCAGGGCGCCCGCCTGGTGCGTGATCTGCGCGGCCTTCAGCCGCCGGAGCGCGCGGTGCGCGGGGTCGGGGGTCAGCTCGGCGGCCCGCGCCAGGAAGGTGGCCGCGGCGGCGTGTCGGCCACGCACTCGCGACCGATCAGCCGAGCGCTCCAGCTCGGCGGCCACCGCCTCCTCGGGCCGGTCCTCGGCCTGTGCGGTGTGCCAGGCACGTTGCTCGGGATCGGTGTCCGGGTCCGTCGCCGCCGCGAGGGCGCCGTGCACGAGACGCCGTTCCTCAGCCGGCGCGGCACGGTAGAGGATCAGGCGCAGCAGAGGGTGACGGAACCGGACCCGGGAGTCGATCGTCAGCAGACCGGCCGCATCCGCCGGTGCCGATGCACGGTCATCGATCCCGATCTGGTTGGCCGCCCGCCACATCAGCACCGGGTCGCCCATCGGCTCGGCTGCCGCGACCAGCAGCAGCCGGCGAGTCTCACACGGCAGCGCGGCCAGCTCGGGCCCGAACCTCGCCTCGACTCCGCGCAGCGATGCCGAGGCGCTGGCCAGCTGGAAGCCCCCGGGGAGCTCGGGCGCCATCAGGGCCCTCGGCAGCTCCAACAACGCCAGTGGGTTCCCTCTCGACTCGGCCACGATGCGATCCAGTACCCGCTCGTCAACCTGGCCTGGCAGTACGGAGTCCAGCAGTGCCCGCGCCTCGGCCTCGGCAAGGCCGTGCACCGCCAGCTGGGCCAGACCGGCGAGCTCGCGAGCTTCCTCCAGGGTCCGCACGGCGAGCACCAGGCCCACCGACTCCGAGGCCATCCGCCGAGCGGCGAAGGCGAACACCTGCGCGGACTCGCGGTCCAGCCATTGCGCGTCGTCGATCAGGCACAGCAGCGGCAACTCGGTGGCGGCCTCGGCGAACAGCCCGAGCACGGCCAGGCCGACCCGGAACCGATCCGGCGCCGGCCCGGCCGCCAGCCCCAAAGCGGTATGCAGGGCAGTGCGCTGCGGGTCGGGCAGCTGGTCACCCCGGTCGAGCAGCCCCGTGCAGACCTGGTGCAGCCCGGCGAACCCGAGCTCCCGCTCGGCCTCGATGCCCCGACCGCGCAGCACCCGGCACCCCGATGCCCTCTCGACCAGGTAGCTCAGCAAGGCCGTCTTGCCGACGCCCGGCTCGCCGACCAGCACCAACGCCCGGCTCTGCCCGGCCCGGAGCGACCAGGCGAAGGCCTCCAGCTCGGTGCACTCCGGACGCCGCTCCACGAACGGATGCCCCGGGGTGGCGCGATCATCGGGCGCGCGTTCGGGCGGGCGTTCCATACGTACGTTCTCGCCGTTGGTCGCGTCACGCTGAAGGTTGGGCATCAGTCCCCGCCAAGTAGATCTTCCTACGTGACAGCCTCGCGCGCCCGGTGCCCCGGCGTCGTCACTGCTAGCCGGTATCTCCTGCGGGGGGCGCGCCCGTCCTGGCCGAGATGGGTGGGGTGTAGTGATCGCTCCCTTCGACTTGTCGTGGGAAATAGACACGACAGGTGGCACTTGTCGTGTCAATTAGCCATGACGAGTCGGGACGGGGGTGGCGTGACGGGGTGTTTCGCGAGGTACCTGGCGGCTGGTTCGCACACACCGTGCGTAGGTGGCGCGCGGTGTCTGCGGGCTGTACACGAGTGCGAGCGCGTGTGCCGCGCCTGGAGGCCGTGTGCCAGCGCGGCGGGCTGTGGGGGAGGACGGCGGGTGTGGGTGGGTGGCGAGTTGGGGGTGGCGAGTTGGGGGTGGCGACTCCGCGCGCCGAGCCTGTGTGCGACGGGGCTGCGGGGTGGCCGCCCGTTCTCGACTTGTCACGTCAAATAGACGCGACAAGTCGGACGGGGGCCAGTGCGCCTGCCCGTGCGTCACGTACCCATCCGTAGGCCCCGTGTGGCACGCCGGCCCGAGCAGGTCGAGCAGGTCGAGCAGGTCGAGCAGGTCGGCCCGAGCGCGCCGGCCCGAGCGCGCTGAGCAGGCCGAGCACGCCCGAGGCCGCCGATCAACCAATGCGCCTCGAGCAACCCGTTGCCCCAGCGGGGGCGGCGAACCCTATGGCGGGCCGCGAGTTGTGTGCCTGGGCGGCGAGTCGTGTGCGCTCGCCCAGCAGCCGAGCCCAGGTGCGTCTCGGCCGCTGGGCGGCGGCCGCCCTTCCTCGGCTTGTCACGTCAAATAGACACGACGGGTGGAACTTGTCACGTCAAATAGACGCGACAAGTCGGACGGGGGCCAGTGCGCCTGCCCGTCCCGTAGGTCCCGTAGGTCCCGTAGGGCATGTCGGGCGCGTCGGGACGTGGTTCGCGCTCTCGGTGCGAACGTCACTCCAGTTACTTCGGGTGCGCGAGGATGGTTGCCCAGGTGTGCGTGAACGTGCGTACTCCGCCGGTGCGCGTGGGTCGGAGGCCGGTGGGCTCGCCGCCCGCGATCTCCTCGTCCAGCCGGCGGCGGATCTCGTCGCGGTCGTGGTCAGGGGTGGCGCTGCGTGTCATCCAGTCCTCGAGATCGAGCGGGTTGTCGCGGGTGGTCGAGGAGACGACCGTCGCGCCGGCGTCGGCGAGCAGCCGGGCTATCTGGTCAGGGGTCAGGGTCTGGTTGTGGCTGGGGTCGCGCAGCCGCTCGAGGCGGGTGTTCTCCTCGGCGGTGACCGGATCCTCGAGCACGATGTCGGTGATCCCGATCCGTCCGCTGCGGCGGGTCATGCGCACCATCTCGCGCACCACGGCGGCGGGGTCGGCGACCTGGTGCAGCGTGATCCGGCAGGCCACCAGGTCGAACTGGCCGTCCAGCCACGGCAGCGCGGTCGCGTCACCCCTGCTGAACACGATGTTGGTGACCCCGCCGGCCCGGGCCAGCCGGTCGCCCTGCTCGAGCATCTCCGGGGTCAGGTCCACCGCGCTGACGTGACCGACGTGCGGGGCGATCGCCCGGCCCAGGTGTCCCGCTCCGCAGGCGACGTCCAGCACCTGCTCGCCGGGGCGCGGCGCCAGCAGCCCGACGATCCAGTCCAGGCCGCTGGTGGCGAATCCCGTGTCGGTGAAGGTCGCGGCCTGTAACCGGAACTGCTCCCGCACCCGGGCGTCGTGCGCAGTGGTCATGCGCCCCACCCTGCCACGAAAGCGCATACCGCCTGCTCGAACCCGTTCGGGGTCACTGACCGCCTGCGTGCGGCGGCAGGCTTCGGCATCCGGTCGCGGTCGTGACCCCGCTCACGGCATGTTGTCGGCGTTCGGGGGCCGTGCCTAACGTCGGACGGGTGCCGCTCTCCCCGCTCGTGCATGCCGCCCCGGCCACCTCGGCGGCGACGTGACGACCGTGGTCCACCCTCTCGACCAGGCCGTGATGGCCTCACTGCTCGGCCACCACGCGGTTCTCGCCGAGCGTCGGGGACGAGTGCTGCGGTACCTACCGGACGTCGCGCCCTTCGCCGCGCTGCCCGACAACCTGACGGGGGAGGACTGGGCGGCCGTCGCCGAGCTGGTCGGCCCCGGTCAGAACCTGCTGGCACCCGGACTGCAGGGGTCGCCCCCACCCGGCTGGGAGGTGGTGGCCTCGGGGCAGGGGGTGCAGCTGGTCGACGCGGGGGTGACGCCTGCCCCGGACCCCGAGGCGGTGCTGCTCGGGGCGGGCGACGTACCCGAGATGCTGGACCTCGTCCGGCGCACCCAGCCCGGGCCGTTCCTGCCGCGCACCGTGGAGCTCGGCACCTACCTCGGCATCCGCAGGGACGGCGAGCTCGTCGCGATGGCCGGCGAGCGCCTGCACCCACCGGGCTGGACCGAGATCAGCGCCGTCTGCACCGCCCCGGAGTACCGAGGTCACGGCCTGGCGAGCCGGCTGGTCCGCGCCGTCGCCCAGAGCATCCGCGACCGGGACGAGACCCCGTTCCTGCATGCCGCCGCCTCCAACACGAACGCGATCCGGCTCTACGAGGCCATGGGGTTCCGGCTGCGCAGGCGCATGCTCTTCGCCGCGATCCGGGTTCCGGCCGCCGAGGTGGTCGGCTGATCCGCCTCGGGACCGGCGGGTGTCGCGGTCAGAGGTCGGCCAGCAGCAGGCCGCTGCGTGGCTTCGGGGTGAAGTAGGTGCTCTTGCGTGGCATCCGGCGGCCCTGCCGGTGGACGGTGAGCACGTCGTCGAACGGGGTCGGCGCGAGTTGCAGCACCGCGTCGACGCCGTCGCCCGCGGGATGCCCGGCCGGCAGCGGGTGCAGCTGTGGCCCCGAGGGGTCGATGCCGAGCGCGTCCGCGACGAGCACCCGCTCGACCAGTGCGTGGTCCAGGCGCGGCGGTGGCTCGCCGATGGCCTCGGGCCCGGGTAGCTCGACGAGGAGGCCGGGGTCGGTCGGCCTGGTCACCGGCCGCACCACCACCGTGCCGGGCTTGTGCGGCGGGGCCAGGTCGTCGGTCTCGTGCACCACGAGGCCGCGACGGCGCCAGGCGGCCGCCAGGTCGGCGGTGCTCAGGCCGGTGCCGACCAGTGCCCGGTGGATTGCGCCGATCCGCAGCCCCGGGCCGCCGGTGACCAGGGCGAGCAGGTCGGACGGGGCGCCGGTGGCGGCGGCCACCCGGTGGTTGCCGTCGGCCACCAGCAGCGGGCCGCGCCGTACCTCGGCCAGCAGCGCGTCCTGTGCCGCCCCCGGCCCGACCAGCCACAACCGGTGCACCCGGCCACCGCTGTCCACGGTGGACGCCGAAGGCGCGCCGAGGGGCTCGACGGTGCGGAGCACGGCCTCGGTGAGCCGGTCGCCTGCGTCCACCGGCACGAGCATCGCGGCGCTGGTCGCGCAGCCGAGGGCGGCCAGCACCGCGGCGCGTTCGGCCACCACGCCGGGGTAGACCTGCTCGCTGCTCCGTACCCGGGACAGCCCCTGATGGTCCACCGCCGCCGGGTCGACCAGGCAGAGCACGCCGTCGGCCGAGCCGTCCGGCCCCGACACCCGGTAGGCCGCGACCACGTCGTTGACCTGCCGGTACGCGGTGGCTCGCAACCTCGCCAGTGCCTGCCTGGCGGCCGGCAGCGCCTCGGTCAGTGACAGCCCGGCGGCGCGGGCCCGTGGCGTGCGGTGCGGATGCTGCACGGCCAGCAGCGTGTCCCGGTCGCCCTGCCCGGCCAGCGCCGCGACGACCTCGTCCGGCTCGGCGAACTCGTCGACGCTGGGCCCCGGCACCCGGTCCCGGACCACCCAGCCGGTGCCGATCGCCCGCGCCCACCCCGTCATAGGACGATCTTGCCCTGCCCGTCCAGGTCATAACGGGCTGCCGTCTCGACCGGGGTGTCAGGCGTGGAAGTAGTGGCCCTTCTCGAGGTCCTCGATGAGCCCGGGGTGGGTCGGCTGCCACCCCAGCAGCGCGCGGGTCCGTGTGCTGGAGGCCGGGCCGTCGATCCCGAGGAAGCCCGCCAGCCAGCTGAAGTGCGCAGTCGCCTCGTCGGGGGACACGCTGACGACCGGGAGGTCGAGATGACGCCCGATCACCTCGGCGATCTCGCGGATCGGCACGCCCTCCTCGGCGGCGGCGTGCAGTGTCGAGCCCGCCGGCGCGTGCTCCACCGCGAGGCGGAACAGGTGTGCGACATCGAGCCGGTGCGCGGCGGACCAGCGGTTGGAGCCGTCGCCGAGGTAGCCGGAGACGCCCTTCTCGCGGGCGATGCCGACCAAGGTGGCCATGAAGCCGTTGTCGCCGTCGCCGTGGCACGTCGGGGGCAGGCGCAGCACGGACGAGCGGACGCCTCGGGAGGCCAGGGACAGCGTGAGCTCCGCGTTGGCGTGCCGCGCGGCGGGCCCGCCGTCCTCGGTGCCGCGGCCGTGGCCGTCCTCCTCGGTCGTCACCTGTCCCGGTGTGAAGCCGAGGAGCCCGGAGGCGATGACGAGCGGCCGGTCCGAACCGGCGAGCGCGTCGCCGAACGCCTCGATGGCGCGGCGGTCCGCGTCGATGGCGGCAGGGAAGTCCCCCGAGAAGGCGAGGTCGTGCCTGAACGCGAGGTGGATGACGCCGTCCGACTCGGTGGCCCCGCGCCGCAGGCCGTCGAGGTCGTCGAGGTCGCCGAGCCGCACCTGGGCGCCGGCGGCGGTGAGGGCGGCGGCCGAGGTGTCCGAACGTGCCAGGCCGGTGACCTCGTGGCCGGCGCCGATGAGCTCGGGGACGACGGCAGAGCCGAGCCAGCCCGATGCGCCGGTGACGAATACGCGCATGACAAATCCTCCAGAGGGTGAACGAAGTGGCAATGTCAGCTACTGACATCAACGTAGCACTTGATGTCAGTTGCTGCCATCGCTGCTGAGGGATGCGACGCTTGCTGAGGTATTGCTGAGTGTGTCCCGACGGCTCGAAATCCTTGTGACCTGGGGTTTTCCCCGGCTCGGTGCTATCGACGCCGTTGTCCGCGCGCGTGCTGGCTACCCCTGGTGCGTATGGCGCGGCGAATGGCGATCTGCGTAGCTTCAGGCGCCACGTCGGAGTGAATCCGATACACAGAGTGACGGCCGTCATGTCGTGGCCACCGGCCGCGCGACGGCCGAGTCAGGAGCGGGGATGGCGGGTCCGGACTGGGCGCGGTGGGTCTTCGCGCTGGTGTTCGCCGCGATCGGCGTGCACTGCGCGGTACGGCTGGGCGCTCATCGGGCATCACGAACCGCGCTGAGCTCGGGGGAGCGCACGGTCGCCGCGGCGCACCTGGTGATGGCGGCGGGGATGACCGTCATGTTCGTGCCGGTGGCCACACCGGTTCCGCCGGTGTGGTGGGCCTGGGGGTTCGGCGTTCACACCGCGTGGCTCGGGGTCCACATCGTGCGCTCCGCCCCGCCGCACACCGCGGGCGGTGGGGTGCTCGCCGGTCGGGGGCACCTGCTGAGCCACGTGCTGGCCGCGGCGGTCATGACGTTCCTGTTCGCCGCCATGCCGGCCGATGCGCTGTCGGGCGCCGGTATCTCCCACGCCGGCCACCTGGCGGCCACCAGTGCGGTGTTCGCCGTCGTCGGGTGGTTGGCGGCGGCCTACTTCCTCGTCGACATGGTGCACGCGGGAGTCCGGGTCGCTGCCGCGCCGCCGGGCCAGCACGCCCTCGGCCCTGCTCCCGGGGCCCCGACGGCTCGACCTGGCGGGGTGTTGGGGCTGCTCACCGCACGTGCTGACCTGCCGTTGCGAGTGGTCATGGGGCTGGGGATGTCCTACATGCTGTTGACGATGCTCTGAGCCACCGTGCCTCTTGATGTCGTCCTGGGTCCGGCGCGGGCCGCGGTGTTCGCCGCCGCCTGCGTCGCGCTGACGGCCGGCGTCCACTCGCTGGTCGAGGGGCATCCGGTCGGGCCCGCCGCGCTGTGGGCCGGGTTCGCCGCCGTCTGGCTCGCCGGGCTGGCTGCCACCCGGCGGGAGCGCTCCCAGCGAGCGATCCTCGCCGCGGTGTTCGCCGGCCAGGCCGTCCTGCACGTGCTGTTCACGTGGCTCACCCCGGCGGTCACCGCCGGCATGACGATGCCCGGCATGGGGCCGGGCCAGGCCGGCACGACGATGGCCGCGGTGATGCCGGCCGACCCGACGATGGCCGCGATGATGCCGGCCGACCCGACGATGGCCGACTCGACGATGGCCGGCATGACGATGGCCGGCATGGCGCCGGCCGGGCCGGGGCTGCTCGGACTCGGCGGCGTCGGGATGTTGAGCGTCCACCTCGGCGCCGGAGTGGTCGTCGCGTGGTGGCTGCGCCGGGGCGAAGCGGCCTGCTGGCGACTGCTCCGGAGCACCGAGCGGGCTGCCGCGGCGGTGCGGGCGGCGCTGGCCCCGTTGCACTGGCTCACCCTCGGCACCCCCGCGCACCGTCGCCCGACCAGCCTCGTGCCGATCGCGGGCCACGAACCGGGCCGGGCGCTGACGGCGGCGCTGGCACGCTGCCTACCCAGGCGTGGGCCGCCGGTCGTAGCCCTCCCACACCGCGCCGGGTCCTCGATCGCCTGAGGTGGTCCAGCGGCGCGCACACCCCGGGCTACCCCGGCTCGGCGGGATCTTCCGACCTGCACGGACATCGCGCACAGCCCTGTCCGCCCCCATCGCGCGCCTGTGCTTCGCGCGCGCCACGTCCCTTGGAGTCAGCCCGTCATGTCATCCACCACCACCCCGACGAGCACACGGGCGGCCGGGCGCGCGCCGCGGTTCGGCCGCCGCGTCGCGGTCGTCACCGTCACCGCCGCCGCCGGCCTGCTCGGGCTCGCCGGTACCGCGTCAGCCCATGTCACCGCCAACCCCAACACCGCGAGCCAGGGCGGCAACGCCAAGATCGCGTTCCGTACCCCCAACGAGGAGGACAGCGCCAATACCGTCAAGCTCGAGCTCACCTTCCCGACCGACCACCCGATCCCGTCCGTGCTGGTCGAACCAGTTCCCGGGTGGACGGCCACCGTGGACAAGGCGAACCTCGCCACCCCGATCACCACCGACGACGGGCAGGTGACCCAGGCCGTCTCCAAGATCACCTGGTCCGGTGGCCAGATCACCCCCGGGCAGTTCCAGGACTTCAACGTCTCGCTCGAGTCGCTGCCCAGTGACACCGACCAGCTGGTGTTCAAGGCGGTCCAGACGTACAGCAACGGCGACGTGGTCCGCTGGATCGACCTCACACCGCCCGGTGGCCCCGAGCCCGCGCACCCGGCGCCGACGCTCACCCTGACCAAGGCCAGCGGCGACGACGCCCCGGCCGGGGCGGGCAGCCCCGCGCCGGCGGCCAGCCCGCCGCCGAGCTCGTCCGGTGGTGGCGCAGGGGTCACGCTGGGGATCATCGGGGCGATCCTCGGGCTGGTCGGGGCAGTACTGGGCGCGCTGGCACTCCGCCGCGCCTCGGCCGGGTCGGGCGGGTCTGGCGGGTCCCACGCCGGGTGAATATGGACACCGCGCGGGCGTCGGGGCGGCCTCGGCACTGGTGGCGGCGGGTTGCGGTGGGGCTGTTGCTCACCGCGGCCGGGCTGCTCGCCGGAGCCGGGACCGCGTCGGCGCACGCCGTCCTGCTCTCCACCGACCCGGCGCGCGACACCGTGCTGCCCGCCCGGCCGGCGCAGGTGCGGCTCACGTTCGGCGAGTCGGTGCAACTGCCGCCGAACGCGCTCCGGGTGTTCGACCCCGACGGCGTCGAGGTCGACGACGGCCACCCGGAGCACCCCGGCGTGGGCGACTCCACCGTCGGGATCGGGCTGCGCCCCGGAACCGCCCAGGGCAGCTACACCGTGGCCTGGCGGGTGATCTCCGCCGACACCCACCCCGTGTCCGGAGCATTCACCTTCTCCGTGGGCCACCCCTCGGCGACCAACGCGGCCACCGAGGCGCCAGCGGGGGGCAGCGCGACCGTCGGCGTGCTGTACGCGATCGTGCGTGCCCTGGCGTACGGCTCGTTCGCCGCGCTGTTCGGCACGGTCGCGTTCCTGCTGTGGTGCTGGCCGGCCGGGGCCGCCGCCACCCTCGCGCCACGGATCGCCGCCACCGGCTGGGCCACCCTGCTGCTCAGCAGCATCGCCACGCTGCTGCTGCAGGGCCCCTACGGGGACGGCACCGGCCTGGCCGACATCGTCGAACCCGGCGCGGTCGCGACCACGCTGTCGCTGCCACTGGGCGGCGCGCTCATCGCCCGGCTGCTGCTGCTCACCGCCACCGCCGTCTACCTGGGCCAACTCCGGCACCGGCTGCCGTCCGCGGGCGCCGCCGCCCGCCGTTGGCTGAGGATCGTCGGCGGTACCCTCGCCCTCGGGACCGCCTCCACCTGGTCGATCTCCGGGCACGCCGCCGTCGGCCTGCAACCCGGGATCGCGTTCCCGGCCGATCTCGCCCACCTGCTCGCGATGGCGACCTGGCTCGGCGGGCTCGGTGTGCTGGCCGCAGCGCTGCGCCGCACACCCACCGGGGCGACCGAGCACCGGGAGCTGGCCGCCGCTGTCACGCGGTTCTCCCCGATCGCGCTCGGCTGCGTCGGTGTACTGGTCGCCACCGGCACCTACCAGTCCTGGCGCCAGGTCGGCAGCTGGACAGCACTCGCCGGCACCGACTACGGGCGGATACTGCTGCTCAAGATCGTCGCGGTGGCCGCCGTGCTCGCGGTCGCCCTGGTGTCGCGGCGCGCGGTGCACCGGATGCGGGCGCGCGACGTACCCGGCCCTGACCCCCGGCTGCGCCGGACCGTGCTGGCCGAGGCCGCCATCGCCACTGTGGTCATCGCACTGACCGCCATCCTGGTCAACGCCGAACCCGGGCGCACCGCCCAAGCCGCCGCCGAGGCCGCCGCGCAGGGACCCGTGCAGGCGACGCTGGCCTACGACACCGGCGGGCCCGGCGGGCAGGGCACCCTCGACATCCGGATCGACCCTGCTCGCACCGGCCCGAACTCGATCGAGGTCACGGTGCGCGGCGCTACAGGCCCAGCCCGCGACGTCGCCGAGCTCGGCGTCGAGCTCAGCCTGCCGCAACGCCACCTCGGCCCGCTGGCACTGCCCGTCACCCACCAGGGCACCGGCAGCTACCAGGCCGCCGGGCAGATCCCGTTCCCCGGACAGTGGGACCTCGCCCTCACGGTGCGGACGTCCAACATCGACGAAACGACCGTCCGAGTGCCCCTCACGGTGCACTGACCGCGCCGCGAAACTCCGTCGCACGGACGGGGTCGGCGGCGCTAGCGTTCGCTGGTCCGAGCACACATCGACGAGGGAGGTCGTCATGGACCGCGACGAGTTCGAGCTGTCGTTTTGAGCGGACGAGCAAGCGCCGCAGGGGGTTCCCTCTAGCGAGGCCAGGGTGAAGCGTGGCCACCGCATGGTCGGCGAGGACACCGAGCTGGTCGAGAAGCTCGGCGGCAACGACCCGTGTCCCTGTGGGTCCGGGCGGCGGTTTCCGCCGCTGCTGCCGGCCGACCGGCCGGTTCGACGATACCGTCGGCCACTACTACGTCAGGGACTAGCACTCCTGCGCCGAGTTCAACCGCAGCGGCGTGAAATACATCCAAAGCCGGTCAGGTTGAGCTCGGCGCACTATCCCGGGGCGGGATCGAGGCCCACGCACGCCGGCCCACGCACAGCCCAGGCACCCACGCTCCGCGCGGCGTGCTGGCACTTCGCACGGCGTGCCTACACTTCGCACGGTCTGCGGAGTATGCGAAGTGACAGGACGGCGTGCGAAGTGGAGGTAGGCGCGGTGATGGTGATGGGGACGGCATGCGCCGGGTGGAACGGCGCCACCACTCACAAAACACCGCGCCTCACAAGACACCGCGCCGGAGCGGCCCCTTGGATCATTGAGCCAACGTGGTTCGATCGGGCTATGCAGGACAGCGCCATGGAGGACAGCGCCATGCAGGACAGCGCCATGCAGGACAGCGCCATGGAAGACAGCGCCGTGACGTCGAAGGTCATCACCACTCGTCGTGAGATCGCCGCCGGCCCGGGTCGGATCTTCGAACTGATCGCCGACCCCTCGTTGCAGCCGGACTGGGACGGCAACGACAACCTCGCGGAAGCTCCGACGGGTCAGCGAGTACGCGGCGCCGGTGAGGTGTTCACCATGAAGCTCACGCAGGGCAGCATCCGGCAGAACCGTGTGGTGGAGTTCCTGGAGGGGCGGTGCATCGCCTGGCTCCCGTCGGAGCCCGGCCAGGCGCCGCCCGGCCACCTCTGGCGGTGGGAGCTCGAACCCGTCGACGAGGTACGCACCAGGGTCACGCACACCTACGACTGGTCCGGCCTGACCGACGAGAACCGCTTCGCCCGCGCCCGCGCCACCACCCCGGACAAGCTCAAGGCGTCCCTGGACAGGCTCGCCGCCCTGGCCGAGACCCTCAACCCCAACTCCCGCGAGTCGGGTATTTCGTCAGGGTGAGTCGCGGATTCCGTCGGGTTCAGGAGCCTGTCATGTTGCCGAGCGGCACCGTGATTCCGCAGTGTTTGCCCAGGTAGTCGGCGTAGTGCTGCAGGGCCGTCATCGGTGGCGTCCCGCCCTCGGAGCCGTTGCCCTGAAACGCATCGGCCAGCACCTGTAGGTCCGGCCGGATCTCCGGCGGTGCGATCGTGACGAGCTCGGCGAAGTTGGCGCCCAGTGCGGAGGCGTCACCCGCCGAGTCGCCGGTGGGCTGCGACGGCAGTGCACCCATCTGCCGGGTCACGGTCGCACAGAACTGCTGATCGCCTGGCGACGCCGAGGCGACATTGCGTGGAGCGGCCGCGGTGAGCGCGAGCGAGCCGTGGACCGAGCCACAACCGGCCAGCCCACCGCCGACGACGGCCACGGCTATGAGGACCGAACTGGCACTTCGCCGTAGGCGGCCACCGGGGCGGACGGGGTATCGCAGTACTGACACGGCTGGTGGCGGCTTCCTGTGAGGGCGGACCCGGCCCGACGCAACCCGCGCACCGGGCCCTCATCGTGGGCAAGGGCCCCGCGCCGACACAGGAGGGCGTACCCGAGCACGCCCGGAGTGCGCTCCCCACCGCGCGGGTAGGGGCAGAGCCCGCGCAGGTGTGCGCGCTCGATCCGAATGGTGGGGCTGGCCCCCCGGCGCGCGGGGGCTCGCACTCTCGTCGCCGGGGCCCACCGCTGCCAACCTGGTGCGGAAGCGATTGGTCCGGCCGAACGTGCCGGTCGAGTGAGGACTCGCGGCCGGGTGCCGTGAGAGGGGGAGTGGACCACATGACGAATCCGCAGGACGCTCAGGTGCCCGCCGGCCAGTACGGACAGCAGCCGTACCAGGGTCAGCAGCACCCGCAGCAGGGGTACGCCCAGCAGGGGTACGCCCAGGGCTACGCCCAGCAGGGTTATCCGCAGCAGGGCTACGCGCAGCAGGGCTACGGCCAGCCGGGAGACGCGCAGTACGGCTACCCCCAGCAGGCGGACGACCCCACGGCGGTGGTCGGCGCGCGGGTCGGGCAGTACATCGTCGACGGGCTGCTGGTGGCGGTGCCGTTGATCGTGCTGGGGATCGTGATCTCGGGAGTGCTCGGGGCCGCCGCGAGCAGCTACTCCACCGGCTACACCAGCGACGACGCCAGCACGATCGCCGGCATGTTCATGGGCGCGATGGGCCTGATCGTCGTGGTGAGCGTCGCCATCCAGTGGCTGGCGTTGGCCTGGTGGCCGTCCAGGCACGGCGGCCAGACGATCGCAATGCGCTGGTTCAAGCTGCGGATCATCACCGAGGACGGCGGCCAGCCGAGCCTCGGCGCGCTCACCGTGCGTTGGCTGCTGCTGTTCGTGGACGGCTTCTTCGGCGGCCTGATCGGCTTTCTCATCATGATGAACAGCGCCCGCCACCAGCGCCTCGGCGACATCGTTGCGAAGACGCTGGTGGTCCGCGCGGACTGACGCGGCGAGCAGCGGGTCCGACCCGGGGCGGTCACCGGATGGCAGTCGACGGGGGTGTGCGCACGCCTGTTGCCGCCGTCTCGGCGTCGGCAAGCTCGATGACGCGCGCGAGCAGCCTGGCCAGGCTGGCCTGGTCACCGGCCGGCAGCCCGCTGAGCAGTTCCCGCAGCTTCTCACCCACCTCGACCGAGACCGCAGCGATGACACGCTGCCCCTCGTCGGTGATCGAGATGAGTACCGACCGGCGGTCCTGGTCCGGGATGCGCCGCTGGACCAGGCCACGCCGTTCGGCCCGGTTGACCAGCCCGCTCGCGCTGGACTTGTCGGTACCGAGGAGCCGGGCCAGCTCCTGCATACCGGGTTCACGGTCCCGCAGGATGCCGAGGACACGGGTCTGGATGATCGAGAGCTCGTGGCGCGCGGACGCCTCGCCGAGCACCTGCTGCACCAGGAACGACAGGTGCACCAGCTCGTCGATCGGTACCTGGCCCGCCGCCTCCAAGTCCGTCACCCGTCCTCCGATCCTGTTGCCAACGGTCCGCGTCACGTACTGAAATGGAACGTAACACGAACAGTTCGTGCCACACTCTACCGCAGGGTCGGAGCGGAGAGCGCCGCCTTGAGCTCGCTGCGCGCAGTGATGCCGAGCCTGGGGAAGATGCGGTAGAGGTGCGTGCTGATCGTGCGGTGGGAGAGGTAGAGCCGTTGGCCGATCTCCCGGTTCGAGAGGCCCTGTGCCGCGAGGTGGGCGATCTGCAGCTCCTGGGCGGTGAGCTGGTCGCGGGCCGCCGGGTCACGGCGCCGGCTCGACTCACCGGAGGCCCGCAGCTCGCGCCGGGCGCGCTCGTTCCACGACATGCAGCCGAGCGTGTCGAACGTGTCGCGGGCGGTGCGCAGCGGCGCACGGGACTCCGCGATCCGCCGCTGGCGGCGCAGCCACTCGCCGTACGCGAGCAGGAGGCGCGCGCGTTGGAACGGCCATCGCCCGAGGTCCGCGGCCAGCGCCTCGTCGAAGTACCGCTGCGCCTGCACGGCATCGGGCGCCAGCAGTGCGCGGGCGTGGCGCAGGTTCAGCTCGATCCAGTCGGCGGGTCGCGGGCCGGCGACGGCCTCCACCTGCCTGAGTAGCTCCCGCGCCTCGGCGGCGTGTTCGGAGTGCAGGGCGGCCTCGGCGAGGTCGGCGATGAGCCAGCGGGCCACGACTGGGTGGTGGGCGGGATCGGCGGGGTCGAACAGCCGGCTGGCCGAGGCGTACGCGTCGTCGTGCCGGCATTCGCCCAGCGCGCTGAGCACCCGGCCGAACTGGGCGAGCGCGACGGTGACCTTGCCGCCGGCCGCCGTGCCCAGCCGCTCGGCACGGGCGGCACCTCGCTCGGCGTTGTCGGCGTCGCCCCGCATGCCGGCGACCACGGAGAGCACGGTCTCGCCGCCGGCGATCCACAGCGGCGCGCCGAACTCGGTGGCGAGCCGCCGCGCCTCCTCACCGGCAGAGACGGCGGCGTCCCACGCGCCGAGGAACGACGCGACGATGCCGTGCAGCATGAGCATGCGGGGCAGGTGGCCGAGCCGCCCCTCCGTGCGCGCGCCCTCGGCCGCGGACGCGAGCAGGCCGGCGGCGACGTCGAAGGCGCCGAGCATCAGCGCGGCGGGCCCGAGGTGCCGCTCGGACTCGCGATCGAGGGTCCGCGTGGTGGCCATGGCCAGCACGCGAGGAAGGACCTCCGCCGCGTGGCCGACCGGATCGGCACACGCGTAGATGGCCAGCACGCGTGAGTCCCGGTGGCTGGCGCCGCCGAGCCGGCGCGCGGCGTCGACGAGGATGCTCCGCGCGGCCGGCCCGGGATCCGTCCACCACGCCCGCGAGGTCGCCAGCCACAGGAGCCTGACGTGCAGGTCGTGGTCGCCGGCGGCTCCGGCGCGCTCGGCCGCGTCGACGACCCTGGCGACCCGCTCGGCGTCGCCGAGATCGGGCGGGTTCGTCATCTCTTCGATCCAGGTCACGAGTGCGTGCTCGACGGCGCCGCTGCGCTCCTCGACCTCACGCAGCATCAGCGCGGCGAGCTCCGGCTGACCGAGCTCGACCGCGAGCTCGCCCGCCGTGAGCAGGCGGCGGCCGCGGTGCTCCGGGTCGCTGAGCTCGGCCGCGCGGCGCAGTGCCGTGATCGCCACGTGCAGGGCCCCTCGCCTGCGGGCGCGTTGTCCCGCTCCTTCGAGCTCCATGGCGACGTCCTCGTGCACTCCGGTGATGAGTGCGGCGCGGTGCCAGACCCGCCGGTCCGGCTCGGCGGCCAGCGTCTCCGCGAGCGCCTCGTGTGCCCGCCTGCGCTCCAGCACACTCGCGCTCTGGCGCACGGCCGAGCGGATCAGCGGATGGCGGAAGTGGACTGTCCGCAGGTCGAGTTCGATGATGGCCGCTTGCTCGGCGGGCACGAGCAGGTCGAGGTCCAGGGTGGTCCCTGCGATGCCGTTGCCGGCCCGCAGTACCTCGCTCACGTCGTCGCCGTCGTTCAGTGCCGCGACCAGCAGCAACAGGCGGGTCCGCCCGGGTAGCTCGGAGACCCGGGCGGCGAACGCACACTCGAGGCGCTCAGTGAGCGGCAGCGGGCCGGGCTCGGACGCGTCGACCACCCGGCGCCCGGCGAGCGGGAGCTCGATCAGGGCGAGCGGGTTGCCGCCCGCCTCGTCCAGGATCCGGTTGCGCTCCGCCGCGGTGAGCTGCCGCGCCGACGCGTCGAGCAGCTCCGCCGAGGCTGCCGGGTCGAGCGCGTCGAGCCGGTGCTCGGGCAGCCCGGCGTCCACGAGTCCGCAGGGGTAGCCGTCGCGGCTGGCCGCCAGCAGCACGATCGGGTCCGACTCGAGGCGGCGGGCGACGAACGCGAGCACGTCCGCCGATGGCAGGTCGAGCCACTGGGCGTCCTCGGCCACCAGCAGGAGCGGCCCGTCCCCCGCGACCTCCGAGAGCAGGTCGAGCACGGCCATCGCGATGCGGAAGTGGGCTGGCGGCGGGCCGTCGGTGAGGCCGAACGCCGCGTCGAGTGCCTCCCGATGAGCCGGGATCAGGTCGGCCGCACGATGCCGTACGGGCCGCAGCAGCTGGTGCAGCCCCGAGAACGCGAGCCGGGCCTCCGACTGGACGCCGCTCGCGGTGAGCACCACCATGCCCCGGTCACGCGCGGTGGCCACCGCCTCCGCCAACAGGCGGGACTTGCCGATGCCCGGCTCGCCACGCAGCACCAGCGTGCTGCCCCGGCCGTGGATCCCGTCGAGCAGCGACGTCAGCAGCTTGGTCTCGGCCTCCCGGCCCAGCAGTGGGCCAGCTCCATCGTGCGCCGGGGCGGGCATGGCAAAAATCCTCGCACACGCGCGCGGCTCTCAGCCCCGGCGAAATGTGGTGTGCCTCGCGCTCGTCGCGCGAGCGCGAGGCACATGGGTCGGGCGGTACCGCTGAGCCCAGGTCAGTCGGAGGCGGCGGCGAGGGTGGTCACCGCGGTCCGGATCAGGTCGGCGACCGCCTTCGGCTGGGAGAGCGCGATCGAGTGCGAGGCGTCGACCTCGATCGGTTCGGCGCCCGCGCGGCGCCCCATGAAGCGCTCGGCCTCCGGCGGGATGGCGTTGTCGGCAGTCGCCACGACGGACCAGGCAGGCAGCGTCTTCCAGGCGGCGGCCTCGGCGCGGTCCTCAAAGATCGCGGCGAAGGGACGCTGGCTGACGGCGAGGACCTCGATGAGCTCCGAGGGTAGGTCGGAGGCGAACGCCTCCTGGTAGAGCTCGGGGGCGATGGTCAGCTCGACCGCCGTCTCGCCGTTCGGCAGCGGGTACTGGTTGGGTCGCACGGCCCCGACGAGCGGGGTGTCGCCGAACTTGGCGAAGATCTCGGCGAACGACTCGCCCTCGTCCAG
>DATAYB010000049.1:0-8956 GCA_036272795.1 Pseudonocardia sp. | reverse complement strand
GGTCATCGACTGGACCGTCGTGCGCGGGATCGGCAACGGCCTGGCCATGATGCCGATCATGACAGCGGGGCTCAGCTCCCTCCCCGAGGCGACGGTCGGATACGGCAGCGCGCTCATCACCCTCGCCATGCGGGTCTCGTCCGCGCTCGGGGTGGCGGGCATGGGCGCACTCGTCACCCGTACCCACGCGCCACTCGTCGCGGACCACCGGCGCGTGTGGCTCCATTCGCTGACCGGCGGCTACAGCACGGGTTTCCTCCTCATCGCCCTGCTGACCGTCGCCTCGGTATTCCTGGCCTTACTGATCCGCAAACCACCCCCACGGCGAATGGCCACCGCACC
Source organism: Pseudonocardia sp. (assembly GCA_036272795.1). Classification (GTDB taxonomy): domain Bacteria; phylum Actinomycetota; class Actinomycetes; order Mycobacteriales; family Pseudonocardiaceae; genus Pseudonocardia. Next base: position 8,614 of record DATAYB010000049.1, on the reverse strand, counting down.
GGTCTTCGCATCCCACTGGCGAATGCCTGGAACGCGGCCCTGACCAGCTACTTCGGCTGATCGCCCGCACGGCCGAACGACCAGTTCCTCAAGGGCCAGCCCGAGGTCGTGGACAAGGCGCTCACCGCGGCGGCGACCACGCTGATCGCGCTACGGGAGGCGGACCCCGGCCGGGCCGGGTTGTCGGATCTCAGCGGGCTTTCGCGTCGATCCCGGGCAGCGCTGGCCGGTGCAGCCAGGCGGTGAAGAACGCCGACAGGTCCGTGCCGGTGTGCTGCCCGGCCAGCTCGACGAACCGCTCGGTGGTGACCGTCGCGTGCCGGTGCCGCGCCGCCCAGATCCGCAGCAGCGCGAAGAACGGCTCGTCCCCGATCCGGCCGCGCAGCGCGTGCAGCACCAGCGCGCCGCGTTTGTAGACCCGCTCGTCGAACATCCTCGCCGGCCCCGGGTCGGCGAGGATGAGGTCGGCCGGCTTCGCCGCGATCCGCGCGTGCCAGTCCCGGGCGTGCGCGGCGGCGGAGCGGCCACCGGACGCCTCCGACCAGAGCCATTCCGCGTACGTCGCGAAGCCTTCGTTGAGCCAGATGTGGCGCCAGTCGGCGATCGTGAGGCTGTTGCCGAACCACTGGTGGGCCAGCTCGTGCACGACGAGCCGCTCGTGGGTGCGCCGGCCGTCGAGATGGTTCGACCCGAAGATCGACATCCCCTGGGCCTCGATCGGGTCCTCCAGCTCGTCCTCGGTGACGACGAGCTGGTAGTTGGTGAACGGGTACGGGCCGAAGAAGCCCTCCATCGCGGTCATGATCGCGGGATGCCGGCCGAGGTCGCGCGCGGCGTTCTTGCGCAGCCTGGCGGGGATCAGTGCAACCTGTGGCACCGGGCCGGCGGCGAGCTCGACCTCGTCGTAGCGCCCGATCTGGACGCTCACCAGGTACGACGCCGTGGGCTCCGGGCGCTCGTACACCCAGGTCCGCGTGCCGGCCGAGCGGCGCCGCGCGGTGAGCACGCCGGTGACGGCGACCGTGTACGGCGCCGCGGTGGTCACGGTGATGCGGTAGGTCGCCTTGTCCGAGGGGTGGTCGTTGCACGGGAACCAGGACGGCGCGCCGACGGGCTGGCTGGCGACCAGTGCGCCGTCGGTCAGCTCGTCCCAGCCGACGTCGCCCCACCACCGGCTGGAGATCGGCGCGGGGTTGCCGACGTAGCGCACCTCGACGGTGAAGCGCCCCACCACCGCGCGGGCCGGCGTGACGTGCAGCTTCGCGCCGTTCCGGGTCGAGCGTGTCTGCGTGAACCGTGCCGGGCGCCCGTCGACGAGCACCTTGGGCACCCGGTACGGGGCGAGGTCGAGGCTGAACCGGCTCAGCGGCGCGTCGGCCACCGCGGTCAGCACCGCTCGCCCGCCGAGCCGGTTGGCCGCGAGCTTGTAGTCGATGTCCAGCTCGTAGTGCTCGACCCGGTACCCACCGTTGCCGTGCGCGGGCAGGTACGGGTCGTCCGACCGCGCCGCGCCGACCGTCGGTTTGCGGCTCAGCCCCACGTCGTGATCGGGTTGCCCAGCCAGCGGGTCGCCGCCGGGACGGTGTCGCCGCGCGTGACCAGCGAGCCCGGCCCGACTGTCGTCGCCGCGCCGATGCCCGCGCCCGGCAGGATGATCCCGTTGGGGCCGAGGGTCGCGCCCTCGTCGATGTGTACCTCGTCCATGCTCATGATCCGATCATGGAACAGGTGAGTCTGCACGACGCAGCCCCGGTTCACGGTCGCGCCGTCGCCGAGCCGCACGAGGTCGGACTCCGGCAGCCAGTACGTCTCCAGCCACACACCGCGCCCGATGCTCGCGCCCATCGTCCGCAGCCAGGCCACCAGCACCGGGGTGCCGCTCGCCGGCCCGACCAGCCACGGCACCGCCAGCACCTCGACGAACGTGTCGGCCAGCTCGTTGCGCCACACGAAGGAGCTCCACAGCGGGTGCTCCACCGCCCCGAACCGGCCCACGAGCAGCCACTTCATCGCCGTCGTCACACCGGCTGCCGTGACGCCGGCGGCCAGCAGTACCGGGCCGGCCAGCAGCGCGGCCACCGCGAACCCGGCCGTGGACTGGATCGCCATCAGCAGCGCGAGGACGAGGACGGCGAGGGCCACGGAGCACATCACGGGCACCACCCGGCACAGCTCGATCAGCCCTCGCGCGACCTTGAGGCGGCGCGGCGGGTTGAACGTGCGGCTGGTGTCGCCCTGCTCGACGGCCCTGCGCAGCGGCATCGGCGGCAGGCCGAGCCACGACGAGCCCTTCTTCGCCTTGCGCGGTGTCGCGGACAGCACGCCGACGAGCCCTCGGTTGGGCACCGAGCGGCCGGGCGCGGTCATACCGGAGTTGCCGAGGAACGCCTGCTTGCCGACGCGTGAGGGCGCCACGTGCAGCCAGCCACCGGAGAGCTCGTAGGTGCCGACCATGGTGTCGTCGGCGAGGAACGCCCCGTCCGCCACCGTGGTCATCTTCGGCAGCGCGATCACCGTCGACGCCTCGACATCGCGGCCGACCTTCGCCCCGAGCAGCCGCAGCCACGCGGGCGTGAACTGGCTGGCGTACAGCGGGAACAGGCCGGTGCGGGCCATCCCCATCAGCCGCTCGGTGGTCCAGACCTGCCAGCCGACGCGGCTGTGCACCGGGTGGAAGCCCTCGACCAAACCGACGCCGAGCAGTCGCACCGCGGCCCCGACGAGCGTCGCGTACGTCAGCAGGTAGGCCACCGTCGCGGGGGCCACCACGAGCAGCGCCCGCCCCGTCGCCTCACCGATGGACGCGGTGCCGGCGACACCGACCGCGACGATCGCCAGCGCCGGCAGCGCCGACACCGCGGGCAGGAGCCCCAGCAGCATCGAGGTGGCGCCGTAGGCGAGCGCCCAGGTGCGCGAGCGCGGCGGCCGGGCCGACGGCCAGCGCACCCCGCTCTTACCGGACCGCTGCGCCGGCGAGCCAGCCCAGCGCTGACCTGCGGGAACGGCACCGCGCACCGTCGACCCCGCCGCGATCTCGGCGCCCTTGCCGATCCGCGTGCCCGGCAGCAGCGTGCTGCGCGAGCCGACGGTGGCGCCGGCACCGATCCGGATCTTGCCGATGTGCACGATGTCGCCGTCGACCCAGTAGCCGCCGAGGTCCACCTCAGGCTCCACGGCCGCGCCACGCCCCAGCTTGAGCATGCCGGTCACGGGCGGGACGGAGTGCAGGTCGACGTCCTTGCCGATCTTCGCGCCGAGCGCGCGGGCATAGCGGGTGGTCCACGACGCGCTGGAGACACCGGTCGCGCCGGACAGCTCGGCGAGGCGGGTGGCCGCCCACAGCCGCACGTGCACCGAGCCACCGCGCGGGTAGCTGCCGGGACGCACGCCACGCAGCAGCAGCCGCGCGCCGCCCGCCGCGATACCGACCCGCCCCGCCGGGCTGAACAGCACCAGCCACGCCACCGCGAGCCACCACCACGGCACGGTGGGCGCCCACGGGACGGCGAGCGCGGCGACCGTCGAGATCGCGGCGGCGACGCTCGCCCAGCGCAGGCCGACCAGCACCAGGATCGGGGCCATCAGCAGCGCCTGCGCGATCGCGGCGCGCCTGGGCGTCGGGGTGACATCGCGCCGGCTGGTCGTGGTCGTGCTCAGCGCGTCCAGCCGGGCGCCGAGCGAGCCCAGCCGGGGGTGCAGGTAGATGTCGTTGACCGACACCTGCGGGTGCCGGGTGCGGATCCGTGCCACCAGCTGCGCGGCGGTGAGGCTGCCGCCGCCGTGGCTGAAGAAGTCGGCCTCCGGGTCGGTCACCGAGACGCCGATGATCTCCGCCCAGCCGTCGGCGAGCCAGCCCTCCGTGGGGGTCAGCAGGCCCGCCGCGACGGGGTCGACACCGCTCGCCGGCGCCAGCGGCCACGGCAGGGCGTCCCGGTCGACCTTGCCGGACGTGCGCGTCGGCAGGTCGTCGACCACCGCGAGGAGCGGGACGAGCGCCGCCGGCAGCTGCTCGCGCAGGGCGAGCGACGCGGCGTCGGTGTCGAGATCACCCTCCGGGACCACGTACCCCACGAGCACCTGGTTGCCGGCGCGGGTGCGGCGCACTGCCGCCGCCGCGCCACGGACGCCGGGCAGCATGAGCAGCGCGGCGTCGACCTCACCGAGCTCGATACGGCGCCCGCCGAGCTTGACCTGCTCGTCGGCACGCCCGAGAAACGTCAGCCCGTCCTCGTCGGCGCGCACGACATCGCCGCTGCGGTAGGCGCGCTCCCAGCCGAGCGAGGGCAGCGGGGCGAACTTGTCGGCGTCCTTCGCCGGGTCCAGGTAGCGGGCCAGGCCGACTCCGCCGATCACCAGCTCGCCGCTCTCGCCCATCTCGACCGGGTCACCCGCGGCGTCGACGACGGCGAGCGCCCACCCGTCGAGCGGCAGCCCGATCCGAACCGGACCCTCGCCGGTGAGCTGGGCGGCGCAGGCGACGACGGTGGCCTCGGTCGGCCCGTAGGTGTTCCAGACCTCGCGGCCCTCGACGGCCACCCGCTCGGCCAGCTCGGGCGGGCACGCCTCGCCGCCGAAGATCAGCAGGCGGACGTCCTCCAGCGCCTCGGCCGGCCACAGCGCGGCGAGCGTCGGCACGGTGGAGACGATCGTGATCCGCTGTGCCTCCAGCCACGGGCCGAGGTCGACGCCCGTACGCACCAGCGCCCTCGGCGCCGGGACCAGGCAGGCACCGTGGCGCCACGCGAGCCACATCTCCTCGCAGGAGGCGTCGAACGCGACCGACAGCCCCGCCAGCACGCGGTCACCGGGCCGGATCGGCTCGTCGGCGACGAACAGGCGGGCCTCGGCGTCGACGAACGCCGCCGCGGCGCCATGGCTGACCGCGACACCCTTCGGGATACCCGTCGAGCCGGACGTGAAGATGATCCAGGCGTCGTCGTCGGGGCCGGGCGCGCCCGGGGCACCGATCGGCGCGCCCTGCATCGTGAGGGACCCGCTGTTGCCGAGCACCGCGCAGACGCCGGCCTCACCGAACACGAGCTCGGCGCGCTCCTCGGGGTCGTCGGCGTCAACGGGGACGTACGCGGCGCCAGCGGCGAGGACCGCGAGAATCGCCACGTACAGCTCAGCGGTGCCGGAGGAGATCCGGACGCCGACGCGGTCGCCGACCCCGATGCCGGCCCCGGCCAGGCGCCGCCGGACGGTGTCGATCTCCTCGGCCAGCCTGCGGTAGGTGAGCACCGTGCCGCCGGCGTCGACAGCGGCCTCGTGGGGGTATCTCGCGGCGGTCCCTGCGAGCACGTCGAGCAGTGTGCGGCGGGCCGGGGCGAGAGCGGCCGGATAGAGCGCGGGGCGACCTCGGGTGAGCGCGAGTGTCACCGGGCACCGGCCAGGCTGAACCTGGTTCGGGCACTCGGCGTGGTTCGGGCACTCAGCGTGGTTCGGGCACGGCGACGGCAGCGGGCAGCGCGGGGGCGCATCTCTCACCTTCCTGGTGAACGTGCTGTGTCGTCAGCCGGGGTCGTCAGCTGGGGCGACGTCGGGTGCGGGACGTGCGGCACCACCCGGGGCACAGCGAACTCACTCCACAGGTTAACGGCAGGTGTCCTCCCGGTCTCGGAGACGTGTGAGAGTTCACCCCTCCCCGACTGCTATGCGGTCCGCGTCGAGACGACCTCTGGACGATCAGTTCCAGGGGGTTCGTGCGGCAAGTGAGGCCGGTCGATGGTCGGGGCCAGTGGCCGGAAGTTCCGCGCGAAGGCGGAGTGCATGTCGCGGCAACTGCACGCACTCCGGCGGCGTGCCCCCACTTCGCACACCGTGCCCCCACTTCGCACGGCGTGCCCTCACTTCGCACAGTCTGCGGAGTATGCGAAGTGAAGGCACGGTGTGCGAAGTGGAGCCGAGCACGGTGGTTGGGACGGCGTGCGCCGGGTGCGGTGGGCGCGGCGGCCATCGGCGATCCATTCAGGCGAGGGGCAGGCTCGTTTAGGTTAGATAGACCTAACACGAAATCAAGCGCTCAACCTGTGACGTCATCACCATTGCCCGGAACGGCCGCGGCCCGGAGCAAGGCCAGGAGCCGAGCACCCACCTGGGTAGGAACGCGCTGCTCAACTTGCGTGTCATCCGCCGCGCACGCAACTATTGCGGGCAAGCATCTTTTGCGTTGAGACGACTTCCTTATCGTCCACGCGACAGCCCTCAACGAGGAGGCGCGGTGCTCGGCGGACGGGACCAGTGGGCCTGGGCGGATACCCGAGCCCGCCTGCTCGAGGGCAGTCAGCCTCGGGTCCTGTCAGTGCGGATTCCTGGCCAGCGGCGGCGCCCCGCCCCGCCTTCGGTCGGCCTCTCGGTTTTCCTGCCGCGGTGTGACGGCAGGGATAACGCTCATCACAACGAAGAGCCCAGTCCTGCCAGCAGGTCCGAGAGAGGAGCCCGACATGAGCGCCACCATCAGTGACCGCAACGTCTCCGAGCCGGTGGATGCGCGGGCCGAGCCGCCCGGTGACCAGATCGCCGACCCAGGACCGCTCGGGCTGGCCGGGTTCGCAATGGCCACCTTCGTGCTCAGCTGCGTGAACGCGGGGCTGGCCTCGAAGTCGATCGAACCCGTCGTCCTGCCGCTCGCGCTGTGCTACGGCGGGCTGGTGCAGCTGCTCGCCGGCATGTGGGAGTTCCGGAAGGCCAACACGTTCGGCGCGCTGGCGTTCAGCTCGTACGGGGCGTTCTGGCTGTCCTTCGCGGCCTATGTCAAGTTCGTCGCGCCGGGCCTCGGGTCGTCCGCCAACTCGGCCACCGGCGTCTTCCTGCTGGCCTGGACGATCTTCACCGCTTACATGACCGTCGCGGCGGTGCGCACCACGGCCGCGGTGCTGGCGGTGTTCGTCGCGTTGACCGTGACGTTCGCGCTGCTCACGATCGCCACGTTCAGCGGCGTGGCCGTGATCGGCACGATCGGCGGCTGGGTCGGCCTCATCACCGCGGTACTCGCCTGGTATGCCTCGTTCGCCGGCGTCACCAACGCCACGTTCCGCAGGACCGTGATCCCGGTGCGGCCGCTCACCGGCCACTAGTCACCAGCACCGCTCCTCGCGCCGGACACCGGCCCGCATCGACGCGGGCCGGGCGTCCGGCGTCCGACCTTTGCTGGTCAACGGGCCACCTGCCCGTTCCTGATGTCAAACTGAGAACCATGACCAAGCCGGAGCCGGCGCCCAGACGACCCGGACGCCCTTCCACGGCCGAGGTCGAGGCGGTGATGCAGGTTGCCCAACTGCTCGTCGCCGTCACCGCGCAGTCGATGGCCTCGGTCGAGCCGGACATCTCCCTGCCGCAGCTGCGCGTGCTGGTCATCGTGGCAACCCAGGGCCCGCAGAACCTCGGCACCCTCGCCAGGCACCTCGATGTGCACCCCTCCAACGCGACCCGGGCCTGCGACCGGCTGGTGCGGAGCGGACTGCTCGCCCGCAACGAGAACCCGACCGACCGGCGCCAGCTCCGGCTCGAACTGACCGGCGTCGGCCGCCGCATGATCGAGTCGATGATGGACCACCGCCGCAGGCAGATCGAGGACCTGCTCGGCAGGATCCCCGCCGCCGACCGCACCGCGCTCGCTCCCGGACTGCGCGCCCTCGCGGCGGCCGGCAGGGAGAACCTGGGATCCGCCGGGAGCCCACTCTTCTGAACGGCGACTGATGGTGGGCACGTGCGGGTGATCTCCTCTCCGAGTAGTTCGCCAGCCGCGCGTCCTCACATCGGCGACTATTCCGCCGATCGCCCGACATCGATGATCTGACCCGCCTAAGGTCGGTTGTGCCGACAGCACTGACGAGGCCGGGGTGACAGCATGCGGGACCGCGGGTCGGCGTGGCACCGTTGCGGACCACGCCGGCGGCGTCGCTTCGCCCCTCTGAGCGGGCTGGCGGTCACGGTGCTGGCGGTGGTCCTCGCCTGCCAGGCCACGTCGGACACCAACCCGGCGTCGGCCGCCGCGCCCGGCCCGGGCCTTCGGCTCGCCGCCGACAGCTCCGAGGACACGGACCCGGACGACGGCGACTCAAGCGACAGCGACTCAAGCGACAGCTCGGACGACGGCGACTCGGGGGACAGCGTGCGCGACAACAAGTCCGGTAAAGACGGCAGCGGGCGGCCACTCGCGCTCGTCTATCGGAACGACCCGCTAGGTGACAGCGAGGACGCCGCTGACCTCGCCAAGATGCTGCGGAAGTCCAGGTTCAAGTTCCGCATCCAGTACGTCGGGCCGAAGTTCACCCCGCTGACCGCCGACCTGCTCGCGAAGGCAGCGCTGTTCGCCCAACCCGGCGGTGAGGTGGACACCGATACGGCCAAGCGGGACTTCGCCCACGAGATTCCGCTGGTGCAGCCGTGGGTCAGCAACGGCGGCCGCTTCCTCGGGGTGTGCGCCGGAGGGTTCGTGGCCGGCAAAGAGGGTTACGGCGTGTTCCCCGGAGAGGTGGGCAGCTACGTCGGCAGCCCGAATGCGCAGGCCAAGGACGACAGCGACCAGGCCATCCAGATCAACTGGCAGGGGCGGCAGCGCACCGTGGACTTCCAGGACGGCAACTACTTCGAGATTCCCCCGGGCACGCCC
>DATAYB010000048.1:0-27554 GCA_036272795.1 Pseudonocardia sp. | reverse complement strand
CTCCTCCGCCGACGCCTCGGCCGTAGCGTCCGCGAAATCCGCGAGCATTCGCCGGCTTGATACCGCGGGTCCGTGAGAGAGCCTGGGACGCGCACACCCGTGGAAAGGGGCCAGGGGGCGGGTGCGCACGCGATCGGACCTTCTAGTAATCCCGCTGTACTGGAGTGCTAGCGGCCAGAGATAGCGCTGTTAGATGTCCATAGTCGAGAGTCGAGCAGACGCGACCTCTTCGAGGAAGCTGCGCGTTGCAATCATCGGCCCCATCGACATCAGTCGCTTACGGAACGACGAGACGTATGCAGTGCACCGCGCCGACTTCAGGTTCCCCCCGATCCTCAGAGCAGTGAGTGCGGCATTGCAAGCTTGCTCAATCTCACCCTGACCCAGGTAGGCGTCGGCAAGGACCATGGTCACGAAGAAGTCGCTCCGGACGTACTCGCCATTCGCTCCGATCGACTGGGTCGCGTAGACACTGGCGTCGACCGCCCGTCCGAGGTCGCGGTTGCAGTGGCCGAGTTCGGCGGCCAGCTCGGCGTCATCGAAGTAGGCGAACCAGTCCGCCGGGTCATCCTCGGGCTTGCACCGCTCGAACTCCTGGACCGCGCCCGCCATGGCCTTGTCGCAGCCGGAGGCGTCTCCGGCCATCGCCAGTGCCCTGGCCTCCATGGCATAGAAGTGCGCCGCCGAGCATGCCGAGCCGACGCCGGCCGTGCCCATTCGCGCTGCCCTGGCCAGGTTCGCCGCCTCCCTGTGGTTCCCGAGGAAGTTGGCCTGGTGACTCATGGCGTCGAGGACACCGGCAGCCAGGAGCCGGTCGCCGGCAGCGTCGGCCAGCTTGAGGGCCTGCACGAAGTACCGCTGCGCCAATCCATACAGGCCGGCATCGTAGGACATCCAGGCGCCGAGCAGCGTCGACTGCGCGGCGACCTTGAACAACTCGCACCCCACAGTGCCGTTGTAGCTCCCGCGCAGCAGCGCGGCCAGGTCGGTGCGGAGGAACTCGATCAGTGCCCGGCGCGCGTGACCGCCACCGTGGCGACCGTCGAGCCGATCGAACATCTCCGTTGTGCTGCGCACCCCTTCGATGTCGGCCGGCCCGACCCTGCGGCCACCCTCCTGAACACGTCGCTCGTCCGCCGTGTCACTCACCAGCCAGGACAGCGACGCCGCGTTCCACGCGGCCACGTTTGCGGGCGCGGTCAACAGCGCCTGGACGTTGGCGAGATCCGCCTGCCACAGACCGGCGGCCGCCGTCACTGCACCCGTGACGCTGGTCGGGTAGGCGAGGCCGAGATCAGCCGCGATCGTCTCGGAGGCCGTAAAGCCACACTCGTCCAGCCCGACCGGTCGACCGAGTCGCTTACCGATCGCGGCCGCGATGGCTCGCTGGATGCCGACCTCGCGCGGAACCACGCCGTCTAGCCAGCGGCCGACGTAGGTGTGCGTGAAAGTGCGCCCCGCCTGCTCCCCCACGGCACGGGCGATCGCCTTCCGGCCGGAGCCGTCTGACCTCAGTAAACCCGCCTCGCGGAACAGCGAGGCCAGCTGCTCGTTGCCCTCCATCGTCAGGGGGCTCCCCACCGAGTGTGCAACTGTGCCCCCTTCTGTGCCCTGCTGCGATTGGCGCTGGTTGGCGATGGTGGAGCCATGACACCGACCACCTCCCCCAGCCACAGCGCAAGCAGCGCGCAGGCCCTAATCCGCCCCGGTACGGCTCACCACGTCAGCGAGACGTTCTTCCAGTCTCACGAGGTCCGATCCGACTCGTTGGACGGTAGCTCGCGCCTCAGCCAGCGCGGTGGAGATCGCGCGAATCTCCTCCTTGGTATCGACGTCCTCGCTGCGATCGCGGACCTGGGCGCCAGTGTTCGTCCGGATGTTCACCAGGCCCGAGTCTCGGAGCAGGCGCACGGCGGCAAGGGTCGTGTTGACGGCAACGTCGTACTCCGCCGCGAGCTGCCGGTACGGCGGCAGCGCGGAGCCGACCGGAAACTCCCCCGCCTCAATCCGCGCCTGTAGCTGATCCGCGACCCGCCGGCTAGCAGGGCGTTTGTCCTCGTCGGCCTGGTCGTCCGCCATTCACCCGACCCTACGCCCTTTGTCTCAAGACATGGGGTTGACACGATGCGACACGCTGCCTAGCGTCTTGAGACATTCAGATGTCTTAAGACAAACCCGAAGGAGAGACATGAGGCTCCACCGCACAGCGCCGTGGCAGGACGGCGACCCGCTGCACTCGCACCTCAACGCCGACCCGTCCGACCTGTGGGTCAACCCGGACGGCCTCAAGCCCTGGTCGATCAATGCGCTGCTCGGCGCGGTCTACCGGGAGATCCGGGACGAGCCCACGCCGACGACGGCGCTGCTCGACGGCTCAGCCGAGGAAGCCCGTCTCGACCGCATGACGAACCGGGCGATCGCCGCTCTCCGTTCAGTGCCCTCGGTCCGTGCGGCCGGACAGGCCGACCACGCGTCGGCCGCCTGAGCAGCGAGCAGACATGCGAAGGGGAGCGCACGACATGAGCGAGAGCCACGAGCCGCAACACCTCGCGGCGGTGCCCCAGCCCGACGGTCCTTCCGCCAAGAACGCCCGCCGGGCTGGGTCTCCCAACCACCAGCGCAACACCAGTGAGGAGAACCCGATGGTAAAGCCCACCTTGGCCGCCGAGCCGGTCAGCGGCCCGTCCCCGGTGTGGGGGTGGCGGCGATGAGCGGCACCGGTGTGACGGTCATGGTCGCCGGGCTGGCCGTGCTCGGAACGCTGTGGACGTTCTCGGCCGGCGCGAAAGCCGGACGGGCTGTGGAGCGTCAGTTCCGCGAGGCCACCCGAGTGGGCGCGGTCCTGGCGACCACCTCGATCACGGCCGCCGTGATCGTGGGCATCCAGTGGCTGGTCATGACCCACGGCCCCGGCACCGGAACCGCCCTGGTGGTCCTGGGCGTACCGGGCCTGCTGGCCGGCGTCACCGTCGCTCGGCTGGCGGCGGTCACCACCGTCGAGCGCCGGCGGGGGGTGCGGCGGTGAGCACCACCAGTACCGGTGCATCTCGCCGGGCGGCGCGGCGGTGGCCGCTGCTGGTGCTGGCCGCACCCGCCTCGGTGTCCATCTGGGCCGGCTGGGTCGGACTCGGCACCATGGCCGGGTTCGGCCTGGTCCACCCGCTGCCCGGGATCGCCGATAGCTTCACCCTCAACTCGGCGATCACCCTGCCCATCGGCGTCGAGGCGTACTCGGCCTACGCCTTGGGCACCTGGCTCACCAGCCGGCCGATCCCGGCCAGCGCGCGTCGGTTCGCCGCCTGGTCCTCCCTGGCCGCCCTGCTGTTGGGGCTAGTCGGGCAGGTCATCTACCACCTACTCACCACCCTCGGATACCCGAAAGCCCCGGTCGCGGTCGTGGTGTTCGTGGCCTGCCTGCCGGTGCTGGTCCTGGGCGCGGGGGCGACCCTGCACCACCTGCTCGGCGACGACACCACCAGCCAGCCCGCCGACAACACCGGCGCAGCCCCCGCGGTCTCCGCTGGCGACACGTCGCGCCCAGCCGTGGGTGAGGCGTCGCCGGCGGCCGAGCTCGACATCCCGCCGGCGCCAGCGTTGCCCGCCGCCGAGACGGCTCGCCCGGTCCGTCCTGGTCGGCCGGCGCGGTCTCGGAAGGCGAAGCGGCCGACTCCGCGTCCGACGTTGGAGGGCTATCTCGCCCAGGTCCGGGCGGCGCTCGACGCGAACCCGGAGGTCGACCCGACGCCGGCGTGGTGCCGCAAGGTCACCGGCTGCGGCGTCGGGACCGGCATCAAGCTCGCCGCCGCCCTGGCCGCCGAGCCCGACCAGACCAGCGCGAGCACTCGCCCAGAGCTGTCCAGCACCACCACCAGCACGCAGAGCGGACAGGAGGCCGCATGAACACCCACATCCCACCCACCGACCCGATCTCAACCGACCCGTCCAGGGAGAACCCACCCGTGAGTACCGCACCCAACGATGCGACCGGGGCTGTCGTGGTCCTGGTCGACGAACACCAGGAGCAGACCGAGCGTCACGCCCAACAGCTGCTCTACCGAGCCGCTGACCAGCTCCACCGGCACGGCTGGCGGCGCGGCGCCTACTGGCCCGACTCCTACCTCTTCGCCCGCTACATCGACGGCGACCCGTGCTGCGCCCTCGGCGCCCTCGCCGTCGCCGATGGCATCACCAGCTACGACGCGGCGAACTGGGCCTTGACAGCACGGCCCGGGCTCGCGCTGGCGGTGGATGTCCTGACCGCGCAGATCAACCGCGACCGCGAGCCGTACGGGCACGTGGTTGACGTCGCGGACTGGAACGACGACCTCGAACGCACCGCCACCGAGGTCATCACCACGATGCGCGCCGCCGCCCAACGCCTCGGCCAGTCGGCCGAGACATCTGCATCTGCCCGCTCTGGTGCTCCTTCCGCCAAGAACGCACACCAGGCCGGGCCCGCCGTTCCCAACCACCAGCGCAGCACCAGTGAAGGACCCCACCATGTCTGAGCACACCACCACCCCAGCCCAGACCGACGCCGGCGCCGGCGACCGGCCGGTCGCGAACGGCACCGACCCAGGGTTCGCGAACCTCCCGACCAGCGATTTCGCGAACCACCCCCAGCCCAGCACACCGCAGAACTCCGCGAATGGCGGGGGAGGTCGGGTCATCGACTTCCCGAACCGCCCGACCCCGGGCCGGGTCATCGAGGGCGAGGTCTTCGACGACGACGGCACGCCGATCCTGGTCGACCCGCCGGCGCCGCCCCGGCGGCGGCGTGACCCGCTCATCGCCCCGTGGGCCGATACGCCTGTAGAGCGGCGTCCGGTGATCGCGCCGTGGCTGCGGTCCCGGTCCGACATCACCGCCGGCGCCCGCTGGCTCGCCGGACTGGTCTGGCACATGACCGGCTTCCACACTGTCCGCCTCCCGATCTACGGCGCCCGGCTCGCGGCCTGGTCGCCCCGTGGACTCGGAGTAGCGGTGACTCGGACGGCGCGGTGGTTGATCGACCACGACTCCAAGCAGGTCGCCATCCAGGCCGCCCGCAGCGCCGACGCCGACCGGTACCTGAAGTTGATGGACGCCCGCTCCGACCGCGTCCGGCTTCGGCTGCGGCTGGCCTTCACCGGGCTCCTGATCGGCGGCGGTGGGTTGTTCGTGCTCGACAGCTGGGCTCCGGTGTGGGTGTTGTGGCTGCTCGGCGGGCTCGCGGTGATGGGGTTGGGCTGGTTGGGGTCGCCGGCGGACCGGCCGATCACCGGACCGTCGGTGAAGGTCGACAAGCCCACCCGCCTGACCAGCGACGTCGTCGTCCGCGCCCTCGGCGCCCTGGGCATCGCCGAGATCAACAAGGCCCTGGCCAAGGGACCCGGCATCTCCTTCCCCGCTCCGATCACCCGTGACGGGCCCGGCTGGCGCGCGGAGGTCGACCTTCCGTACGGGGTGACGGCCGTCGACGTGATCGAGCGGCGCGAGTCGCTGGCGTCCGGGCTGCGCCGGCCGCTGGGCTGTGTGTGGCCCGAGCCGGCCGACGACTCCCACGCCGGCAGGTTGGTGTTGTGGGTGGGGGATCAGGACATGTCGCAGGCCAAGCCCACCCACTGGCCCCTCGCCAAGCATGGGCGGGCGGATCTGTTCAAGCCGATCCCGTTCGGCACCAATCCACGCGGCCGGATCGTGACCATTTCGCTGGTGTTCGCGAACGTCCTCATCGGCGCGATGCCCCGGGTCGGGAAGACCTTCGCGCTGCGGGTGCTGCTGCTAGCCGCCGCGCTGGACGCGGGTGTGGAGCTGCGGATCTTCGAGCTGAAGGGCACCGGTGACCTGTCGATGCTGGAGGGCTGCTGTCACCGCTACGCCTCCGGAGCCGACGACACCACCCTGGAGCAGGCGATGGAGTCGCTGCGGGAGCTGTACGCGGAGCTGCTGCGCCGGGCCAAGGTGATCTCCAAGCTTCCGCGCGAGGTCTGCCCGGAGAACAAGGTCACCCCCGAGCTGGCCGCACGCCGGTCGTTGGGGTTGTGGCTGGTCACCCTGGCCATCGACGAGTGCCAAGAGCTGTTCAGCCACCCGGACTTCAAGGACGAGGCCGCCCGGCTGGCCGAGGGCATCATCAAGCGCGGCCCGGCCATGGGCATCATCCTCATCCTCGCCACCCAGCGCCCGGACGCCAAGAGCTTGCCGACCGGGGTCAGCGCGAATGTCGGGATCCGGTTCTGCCTGCGCGTGATGGGCCAGACCGAGAACGACATGGTCCTGGGCACATCCAGCTACAAGAACGGGTTGCGGGCCACGGTGTTCGGGCCGAGGGACAAGGGCATCGGCTACCTCGTCGGTGCTGGTGACAGCCCCGAGATCGCCCGGTCCGCCTACATCGACGGGCCCGGCGCCGAGGCCATCGCCGCCCGAGCCCGTGGCCTGCGGGAGAAGGCCGGCACCCTCACCGGGCACGCCGCCGGCGAGACCACCACCAGCAGCGACGGGCCGACCCGGTCGATCCTGTCCGATCTCGCGGTGGCGTTCGCCGGCGGTGAGGACCGGTTGTGGTCGGAGACCATCCTGGAGCGCCTCGCCGAGCAGTGGCCGAGCGTCTACCGGGACTGGACCAAGACGTCGCTTGCGGCGGCGTTGAAGCCGTACGGGGTCAAGCCGGGCGACGTGTGGGGCACGACCGCCGACGGCCAGTCCACCACCCGGCGGGGCTACCTGCGGGCGGACATCGTCGAGGCGCTCAACGCGCAGCGCCGCGACACCGGCGGTGACAGCGCGTAACAGGAGCGGGGGCCTAGCGGACGGGCCAGCGCTAGCACCCTGGGGTGCTAGGTCTAGCACCCTCCGCTAGCGCCCCGCACCCACCGCCACCAGGGCGCTAGCGCCTAGCGCCCCACCAGGGGAAACACCCGAAAAACCTCCACACGCAGACCCAGCAGGGTCCGCGCGCTGACCCTCCACGCCCAAAAACAGCCACCAGAAGGCAGAGATGAACACCCACCGTCACCGCCCACCCGCCCCTCCCAACCGGCAGCTCGACAGCCTCACGCCCGCTGCCCGGACCCGGATCGCCGGCTGGATCGCCTGCGCCGAACAGGGCTGGGACCTGTTCCCGATCGCACCGGCACGCAAGGCCCCGCCGGTGTTCGAGGACTGGCGCCGCCACGCCACCACCGACCCGCAGCGGCTGCTGCGCTACTTCGCCGCCCACCCCCGCCACAACGCCGGCATCGCCTGCGGCCCGTCCGGACTGATCGTCATCGACTGCGACCTACCCAAGACCGCCGGCCAGACAACAGGTGGGGCAGCGAACCTCGCCGGCCTGGCCACCCGCCACGGACACACCGTGCCGGCGACCTACACCGTGGCAACCCCGTCCGGCGGAACACACCTCTACTTCCTGGCACCCGAGCCTGCGACCGGTGCAGGGCCGTTGGGGAACACCAGCGGCCTGCTCGCACCACTGATCGACACCCGAGGCGACGGGGGATACGTCCTCGCCCCGGGCAGCTCGCTCGCCCCGCAACCCGCCGCCGGCGACCAGCCGGGGCGACCGGGCGGGTCCTACGAACTCCTGGACGACACCCCGCCGGTCCCGCTGCCCATCTGGTTACACCAGGCCCTCTCCACCAACCGACCTACGGCCATCTCAGCGCCACCTGAGCGGGTCCCGGTGACGACCCGATCGCTCGGGCGATACCTCGCGGCAGTGCTCCGCCAGGAACTTGACCGCATCCATAGAGCCGGGCCAGGCCACCACAACGCAGCCGTGTTCACCGCCGCCCGCGCCCTCGGCCAACTCGTCGCCGGCGGCGCCCTGGACCTGGTCGAAGCCGAGGCCCTGCTGACCCGAGCTGCCATGTCGATCGCCGCCGGGCCGTGCGACTGCACCACCCGTGGCCTCGCCGCATCCATCCGATCCGGGCTGGCCTACGGAGCCCGACGCCCACGCCGCCTACCCACTGTCGAGCAGTCCTCCCACCAGGAAAGGCGCAGCGCATGACCACCCACAACACCCCGGCCGCTGTCGACGGCGCCGCATTGCTCGACTCCGTGCGCGCGGCCCTGACCCGCTATGTCTCCCTACCTGGTAGCCACACAGCAGATGCAGTCACTCTCTGGATCGCCGCAACCCACGCCCAGCCCGCGTGGGCCCATGCACCCCGCCTGGTCATCCGAGGTCCAGAGAAGCGCTGCGGAAAGTCACGGCTGCTCGACATGGTCGAAGCCCTGTGCTGGGACCCGTTCATCACCGTCAATAGCAGCACCGCAGCGGTGTATCGGTCGATCACCAATGATCCGCCGACCATGCTGGTCGACGAGGCCGACACGATCTTCGGTCCGAAAGCCGACGGCAACGAAGACCTCCGAGGACTGCTCAACGCCGGCCATCAACGCAACCGCCCAGCCAAGCGTTACGACGCGGCTACCAACCGCGTCGAGTCCATCCCCACCTTCGCTATGGCCGCCCTCGCTGGCATCGGCGCCATGCCCGACACCATCGAAGACCGGGCCGTCATCGTCCGCATGCGCCGGCGCGCACCGGGGGAGACCGTCGCCCCCTACCGCCATCGCCGCGACCGACCCGCCCTGCGCGAACTGGCCGAGCGCCTCACCACCTGGCTCCGTGCCGACCTCGCCACCTTGGAGCGGGCCGAGCCACCCATGCCGGTCGAGGACCGTGCCGCCGACACCTGGGAACCGCTCGTCATCGTTGCCGACCACGCCGGAGCCCACTGGCCAGATCTCGCCCGCACCGCCACCCGCGTGCTCACCACCCAAGCACAGGACAACCAAGACACATCACCACGCGTCAGGCTGCTGACCGACAGCCGCGCCGCGTTCGCAGACCACGACTCCATCCCCACCACAGTCCTCCTTGAGCGGCTCAACTCCGACCCCGAAGCACCCTGGCGTGACTACGGGCCCCACGGACTCACCGCACGCAAACTCGGCGTTCTGCTCGGCGAGTACGAGATCCGCAGCGGAACCATCCGATTCGACGGCCTCGGCCAGGCCAAGGGCTATCGCCGAATCGACTTCACCGACGCCTGGGAGCGCTACTGCCCCGAACCCGTCCCACTCGTCGAGGACGGGCCACCGGGGAGGGGGTTACCCGTCCCATCCGTACCAACCTCATCACCCCAGGTCAACGCGGTACGGAACGAATCCTTGGTACGGATGACCCGTACCAACGAAACGACCCGTACCAGCCTGACCAGCACAAACGAGGTTGGTACGGATGGTATGGACACCCCTCCCGCACTGCGGCTTATCGGCGGTGAGCTATGACCAACCCAGATACGCGCACCGCCGAAATCGCCGGCCTCCTCGGACGTCTCGCCGAGCTACTCGGCACCCCACCTGAACAACCTCAACAGCCGAAGCGCCCGATGCCCAAGCGCGTGCTGCTCACTCCCGAGGAAGCCGGCGAAGCACTCGGCGTTGGGCGCACGACGATCTACGCCCTACTGCGCACAGGCGATCTGGAGTCGGTGCAGATCGGTCGGCTAAGGCGGATCTCGTTGTCGGCGGTCGAGGCCTACGCGGAGCAGCTCACCAAGGCCCGTTCCTCCACCTACGTCGCCTGAAAGGAGCGCAATGCCTAAGAAGCGGAACGCTGGCGGCAGGACTCCGAACGGCGCGAGCAGCATCTACCCCGACAAGCACGGCAAGTGGCATGGCCGGGTGTCGATGGGGGTGCTGGACGACGGCCGGCCAGACCGCCGCCATGTCGAGTCGTGGGACCGCAAGATCGTCACCGACAAGGTCCGTGCGTTGGAGCGCGCCCGCGACGACGGCAACATCACCAAGCCTGGCGTGCGGTGGACCGTGGGGGAGTGGGTCGAACACTGGCTCAACCACATCGCCAAAGCAACCACCAGTGACAACGGATGGGATGCCTACTACTACGGGACCAAGCACATCATTCGATACGTCGGCGCTCACCGTCTCACCAACCTGCTCCCTGATCACCTGGAGCGGATGTACAGCCGGATGCAGGACTCTGGGGCGTCACCTGCCACCGCACACCAGGCCCACCGCACGATCCGGACCGCGCTCAACGAGGCGGTGAAACGGGGCTACCTGGCCAGGAACCCCGCGCTCATCGCCAAGCCACCGCGGCTCGACGAAGAGGAGATCGAGCCACTCAACCGCGCAGAGATCACCAAGCTCTTCGCTGCTGCCTTGGACGGGCGGAACGCTGCGCGGTGGGTCATTGCGATCGCTCTCGGATTGCGGCAAGGCGAGGCACTCGGGTTGCGCTGGCGCGATGTCGACTTCGATGAGGGCACGCTCACCGTCGCTATCCAGCGGACGCGCCCGAAGTGGAAGCACGGATGCGCCGGATCCTGCGGCCACAAGCACGCTGGTCATTGCCCAGTTCGGGTCAACACGCGGAAGACGACAGCCAAGCCCAAGTCCAAGGCTGGCCGGCGGACGATCGGACTCCCTCAACCGATGATCGATCAGCTCAAGCTCCACCAGATCGAGCAGAACGCGGAGCGCGAGAAGGCCGGAGACCAGTGGGAGGAGAACGGATGGCTTTTCACCAATGAGACCGGGCGACCCCTCAACCACAGGACTGACCAGTCGCAGTGGAAGAAGCTGCTCATTACGGCGGGTGTGCGGGAGGCGCGCCTGCACGATGCGCGCCACACCGCAGCCACAGTCCTGCTGGAGCTAGGGGTGCCGGACCGGGCGGCGATGCAGATCATGGGCTGGTCCAACGCGGTGCTCGCACAGCGCTACCAGCACGTCACCGGCCATGTCCTCGGCAACGTCGCCACCCGGGTCGGCGCGCACCTCTGGGAGCCGCCAGGAACGAGCAAGTGAGACGAGAACTGAGACGAGGGCCCGATCGGCGGGCGCCCGAAGATCGGTGCGCCCGCCGTCGTGCCTGGTCAACTGGCGGAAGCGGAGGGATTCGAACCCCCGGACCCTCTCGGGACTCTCGCTTTCAAGGCGAGTGCATTCGGCCGCTCTGCCACGCTTCCGAGAGACAGCCTAGCGAGCCCGGGCCGGGTCCTCGACCAGCGCACGCGCGTGTGGTGGGATCCCTGCGTGGATATCAACCCCGATGCCGAGCTCGACACCTCCCAAGTGTCCGACGACCGGGGCTCCGGCGGCGGCTACGGAGGCGGGGGTGGCGGCCTCGGCGGCCGCGTTGCGATCGGCGGCGGTGGCGTCAGCATCGTGGGGCTGATCATCTACCTGGTGTTGTCCCAGCTCGGCGGTGGCAGCCTGCCCGCCGGGTTCGATCCGGGTGTGCCGAGCCAGGGCAGCAGCAGCGCGAACGGCGGCGAGATCGGGCAGAACTGCCACTTCGGGCGCGACGTGAAGACCGACGCCGACTGCGAGGTCGTGCCGATCGTCAACTCGATCCAGAACTACTGGACGACCGAGTTTGCCCAGCGCGGCAGCAAGTACCAGCCGGCCGTCACGCACGTGTTCAGCCAGTCCACCAACACCGGCTGCGGCCCCGCGACCGCCGACGTCGGGCCGTTCTACTGCCCCGCCGACAAGAACGTCTACATCGACCTGAGCTTCTACCAGGAGCTGCAGACCCGCTTCGGCGCCAAGGGTGGGCCTTTCGCCAGGGCCTACGTGCTGGCCCACGAGTACGGCCACCATGTGCAGGACCTGATCGGCACCTCACGCACCGTCAAGGCCGGGGTCACCGGAGCCACGTCGGGCTCGGTCCGCTTGGAGCTGCAGGCCGACTGCTACGCGGGTGTCTGGGCGAACCACGCGCAGCAGACCACCACGGCATCCGGTAAGCCGCTGGTCGAGAACGTCAGCCAGGCGGATGTCGCCGCCGCCGTGGATACCGCCGCCCGCATTGGCGACGACTACATCCAATCCAAAATCGGCGGCCAACAGGTCGACCAGAGCCAGTTCACACACGGCAGCTCGGCGCAACGTGAAAAATGGTTGACAACAGGTCTGCGCACTGGGGATCCGACCCAATGCGACACCTTTTCGAAGAACGCGAACCTGGGCTGACTTTCCCGGCGGTTTCACGGCCTCGGGTTACGGGTACTACACCGCCGGGGGCTCAAGCAGGCCCGATATCGAACGGGCCGCAGTCGGATCAGCGGTAGATCTGCGCGGAATGTCGCGCAAAGCCTCGATTGAGTGAGGGGATCGGGGCTTTTCGAACTGGTGGTGACCGGGGCCGGGCGGGGGCTCCCGTTCCACGCCGGCCCCGGTCACTCTGCAGTGGTAACGAGACTGCAGCGATTTCGGTGCGGCGTAGTTATCCGCGTCAATCCCTCAGGTATGGAAAGTCCGTGTTGGGCAGAGTCTCCACCGGGCCGGTGCGGCGCGACAGGCTGTTGGCGAGCGCCGAACTGCGACTTGCCGCAACAATCGGAGGATGCGCCCGTGGACATGGTTCCGCTCGGCCCACTCACCTGGCGGCTGGCTGATCTCCACGGCAAATGTGCACGCACCGTTTGTGTTTCGTGACGTTCGGCGACCGGTAGCTGCCATCTGTCGCGCCGAGGGAGCTCCGCGGCAACTCCACGGCGCCGAAGAACCGCATCAGGGCGGGCGAAAGTGCAGGTCAGCCAGTCGAGGCAAAAAGAACTGGCCTGACCGGAAGCCGGTCAGGCCAGTTCGGAGATTCGGTGCAGCGAGGCGATCAGGTGGTGCCGGGCGAGCCGTCGGCCGCCGGGCTGGGGGCCGACGGCACAGCCACGGTGTTCGGCTGCGCGACCGCACGGCCCGCTCCGCCGCTCTGCGCCCACGGCTGCTGGACGCTGCTGCCCTCGGCGCCGGACGGGTTCGACTCGGCGTTGCGCGGCTGCGTCCCGGCGCCCGGCGGCGCGTTGGACGCTGTCACCTGCGGGTTGATCTGCCGGGTGCTGTTCGGGTTGGTGCCCACCTGGCCGGTGCCGCTCTGGTCACCGGTCGAGCCCTGGCTACCGAACGGGTTGTTGGTGCCGTTGTTGGTGGCGCTGGCGGCCGAGCTGCCGGTGTTGCCGTTCGGGTTGCCCTGGTTGCTGTTGTCCGGCTGGCTCTGCGGGGTGCCGTTGCCCGTGTCACCAGGGTTGCTGCCCTCGCCGCTGTTGCCGCCGCCGCCGGTGTTGCCGCCGGTGTTGCTCGACGACGTCGGCGTCTTGGGCTCGCTCGGCTTGGTCGACGGCGCGCTCGGCGAGGACGGCGGAGCGGTCCGCGTGGTGGTCTGGTTGATCGTGGTGCGCGTCGGAGGCTTGGGCGTCGGCCTGTTGACGTGTGTGTTGCTGCCGCCCGAGGAGGAGTGCTCCGTGGGGGTGGAAGGCACGGCGGTCGACGGGGTGAGGTCGCTGCTGTTGCTCGTCGAGTTGGTGTCCGTGGACTTCGGCCAGAACAGCACCGCGGCCAGGATTGCCGCGATGGCCAGGACTCCGCCGATGCCGATCAGCAGGCCGGTCTGCTTCCGCTTGGCCGGTTCGGCGTAGTAGCCGTCGTCGTCCCCACCCCGGCGCCGGGGTGAGTTGACGAACCCGGCCGGCTCGATGCCGGCATCCGGCCGAGGCGGCGGCTCCGCGCTCATCGGGCGCGGCGGCGGGCCGGGCGGCGGGCCGCTGTGCCCGCCAGGTCCACCGCTGGGCCCACCGGAGCGGGCCAGGTACGCGGCGCCGGCACCGGCTCCCGCTGCCGCGGCGGCGGCGGACGGGCCGAGGCCCTGCGGGCGGGGCTGCTGCATGGGGGGCGGGGCGACGATGGGCGCGGGGCGGGCGGCGGCGGCGGCGACCGGCTGCGGCGAGATGGCCAGCGCGGCGCCCATGGCGATCGCCGTCTTGGGGTCGGCGTCCACCGCGACCGGGCGGCCCAGCTCGTCGGACACCAGCTGCGACACCAGCGGGATCCTGGACGAGCCGCCGACCAGCAGCACCGCGCTCAGGTCGTCCGGGCGCAGCCCCGCCGAGCTGACCGCGCGGCGCAGCGCCACGATCGTCTCCTCGAGAGCGGGCCGGATCATCGCCTCGAACTCGGACCTGACCAGCCGCGTCTGGGTACGCAGCTCGGGCAGCAGCACCGGGATGGTGGCCTCGGTGTCGCTGGAGAGCGCCTCCTTGGCCTCCACGCACTCGCGGCGCAGCCGGGCCACGGCGCTCAGCACGTTCGGGTCCTCGGGGTCCAGCGAGTCGAGCTGGCCGCCCAGGCTGTCGCGGACGTGGCTGAACACGGCCTCGTCGAAGTCCACGCCGCCGAGGCGCTCGATGCCCTCGGGCTGGCCGAGCAGCTCGAACGTGCCGTTGTTGTTCTTGCGCACCACGGCGGCGTCGAAGGTGCCGCCGCCGAGGTCGTACACCGCGACGGTGCTGCCGGCGTCGACCCGCTCGGCGGAGGCGTAGCTGACGGCGGCGGCCTGCGGCTCGGCCAGGAAGGTGACCGTGAGCCCGACGTCGCGCAGCGCACGGCCCAGCAGGTCCTTCTTGTGGGCGCCCCAGCTCGCCGGGTGGGTCACCGCGATCCGACGGGGCGGGCCGCCCTCGCGCTCGCTGACCAGGTCGACGACCCAGCGGATCATGCGCGCGCCGAGCTCGTGGGCCTGGAACGGCCGGCCGCCGATCATCAGCGGGATCTCGTCACCGATCCGCCGCTTGAACTCACGGACCACCCTGTCCGGGTCGGTCAGCGCGCGCCGTTCGGCGGCCTCCCCGACGAGCACCGAGCCGTCGTCAGCCAGGTACATCACCGAGGCCACGGTCGCCGACCGGGCGCCGAGGGTAACGACATCGGCACCGCCGGACGACCGCTCGGTGGCGCGACAGATCGCGGCCGCGGTGTAGGTCGTGCCCAGGTCGATGCCGAGCTGGTAGGTCATCGCGCGTTCCCCTTACCCCGCGGACAGTGCCGTGAAATCCCCTACGCGTAGGGGATTGAGCCTGCTCGCCCTGGTCACCGCCGTCGAGATGGCGGCCAGCACGTAGCCGGATCGTGGGACGTATCCCCCAATCCCCCAACGCGCAGACTCCCATACCCCGTATCGGGCCCCATCGGGAACCCTGTCCGATCCCCGATGGCGCGTGTGCCCCCTCGGCCTAACTTCAGCGGCAGACAGCCGGCACCGTCCGAACACCCACCCCGATCCACCGGCGCCGACCGGCCCAACCACCCACCACTCGTTCGGGAGCACACTGCGATGACCACTTCGACCTCACTGCTCGACTGGATTCTCAGCTTGCTCAGGGACCCCGACTCCCGGGCCGCTTTCCAGGCCGACCCCGACGGCTACGCGTCCGACCACGGCTTCCAGGACCTGTCCTCGGCCGACGTGCACGACGCCCTGTGCCTGATCGCGGACAACGGCTCGGCGAGCTACGACCACAAGTTCACCTCGAGTGACGTGCACTACCCGCCGCCGCCGCACTACGACAGCCACCACGACGCTCCGCAGTACCTGAACCACTACATCACCAACAACTACAAGGTGATCGACGAGCACAACACCAACATCGACGACTCGGTGCACCAGAACATCGACACCCACGGCGGCGACTTCCACCAGGTGATCGACAACGACCCGGTGGTGGCCTCCGGGGACGGCGCGGTCGCGGCGGGCGGCGACATCAAGGACAGCACCGTCACCACCGGCGACCACAACGTGGTCGGCGACGACAACCAGGCCGTGACCGGGGACGACAACACCACGGCCTTCGGCTCCGGCGACGCCACGACCGCCGACCTCGGCCACACCAACGTGGGTGACGGCGGCGCGGTGTCCATCGGCGGCGACGCGCACGGGCACAACGAGGACAACGCCACGAGCACGGCGGTGCACAACTCGGGCTCCGGCGACACGTCGGTCAACGCCGCGGGCGCGCACGGTGACGCGAGCCAGCACGCCGACCAGCACGAGTCGGACAACGCCACGCACACCAACTACGAGGACAACTCGAGCACCGACAGCCACGACACCATCGGCTCGCACAACGACTCCAGCTACGACTCGAGCCACGACTACGACGTGCACCACTGAGCCAGCTCGAATACAGCTCGACCCGCAACAGGTCCGGTCCGGTTCAAACCATTCGTTCCGGTCGACTCCGGCAGTACCGACGGCCGGCGCCGCGATCTCGGAAAACCCGAGGTCCCGGCGCCGGCCGTACTGCTTTCCGGGCATAACTGGCCCACTTGGCGCACACGCATCGCACGCTTGCGCCCACCCGTTCAGCTGACCGGGGGACCCCGTTCGGCTCATGCCTGTGCGGAATTGTGGTTATTGGCTGTGGGGGTCCTGCTAGCTTCAACCCCGGTTCCACGAGCTTCGTGACTCGCCGGCCGCCGGTTCCCCATCCGGCCTGGGCGGCCCGGGTGGGTCAGGTTCGCGGAGTGGGGCCGGGGCGCCGGGCTGGAATCCCCCAATCCCCCAATCGGCCCAAAGCCCCATCCCGTAATGCCGGCCGGCCGGAACCCTGTCCCATCCCCGATGGCGCAGGTCACCCAAGGTCATAGCTTTTGAGTCAACGCCGGAGCACCCGCCCGGCAGCACAGACACCGCATCGCGGACCACGTCGTCACGGGATGCACGACAACTCAGGAGATCACACCGATGGCTACCTCGACCTCGCTGCTGGACTGGCTGCTCTCCCTGCTGCGCGACCCTGATGCCCGCGCCGCCTTTCAGGCCGACCCGAACGGCTACCTCAACGAGTGCGGCTTCCACGACGTGTCCAGCGCCGACGTGCACGACGCCCTCTCGGTGATCTCGGAGAACGACCACTCGAGCAACCACCACGGCGTGCACTACCCGCCGCCCTCGCACGACTACCACGGCGGCAGCGCCGGGCACTACCTGAACAGCTACATCACGAACAACTACACCACCATCGAAGAGCACAACACCAACATCGACAACTCGGTGCACCAGAACATCGACACCCACGGTGGCGACTTCCACCAGGTGATCGACAACGACCCGGTGGTGGCGTCCGGCGACGGCGCGGTGGCGGCCGGCGGCGACATCAAGGACAGCACGGTCACCACGGGCAACGGCAACGTGGTCGGCAACCACAACCAGGCGGTCACCGGCGACGGCAACACCACCGCCTTCGGCTCCGGCGACGCCACCACGGCCGACCTGGGCCACACCAGCATCGGCGACGGCGGCGCGGTGTCCATCGGCGGCGACGCCTACGGTCACAACGAGAACAACGACACCAGCACGTCGGTGCACAACTCCGGCTCCGGCAGCACCGCTGTCAACGCCGCCGGCAGCCACGGCGACGCCAGCCAGCACGCCGACCAGCACGAGTCCGACAGCAGCATTCACAGCAACTACGAGAACAACAGCGACACCGACAGCCACGACGACGTCAACTCGCATAACAGCGCCAGCTACGACGACAGCCACGACGTGGACGTCCACCACGTGTGAGGCTGCGCCACGTGAACACATGCCGGTGAGGCAGTGGCGGTGACCCACAAGATCCAACGGTCACGCGATAGTGTCCTCGGTGACAGGACACTAGCCTGGGCGGCAGACCTGGAGCGGCCGGCTCCACACCCTGCACGGGTCGTGGAGCCGGCCCTTTGGCGTGATGGCGCGCCCCCCGAGACAGCATGTCGACGGGTCGGCGAGCAAGCTGGACACGAGCAGGGCTTCGAACGAGGAGGGGGAGCGGCGTGGCGCTACCTGATGCGGTCGCGCTGGTTGACCTCGCGCTCAAGGCAACCAGCGCGTACGGCCGGCCCGACCTGGGCCGCCGACTCCAGGCGACCCGAGGGCGGCTTGCCGACCCGAACGTCCGGGTGCTGATCGTCGGCGAGTTCAAGCAGGGCAAGAGCCAGCTGGTGAACGCGCTGGTCAACGCCCCGGTGTGCCCGGTCGACGACGACATCGCGACCGCGGTACCCACCGTGGTGCGCTACGCCGAAACGGCGTCGGTGACGCTGGTCCGGGAGAGCGAGTCCGACAGCGGTGAGCCTCTGCCGGCGCAGCGCAGCGAGGTCCCGATCGACGAGCTCGCCCAGTACGTCTCCGAGGCCGGCAACCCGGGTAACCGGCGCCAGCTGTCCTACGCCGAGGTCGGCCTGCCGCGCCGGCTGCTGGAGGGCGGCCTGACGCTGGTGGACACCCCGGGCGTCGGCGGCCTCGGCTCCGCGCACGGCGCCGCCACCATGGGCGCACTGCCCCGGGCGGACGCGGTGCTCCTGGTGTCGGACGCCGCGCAGGAGTACACCGCGCCGGAGCTGGAGTTCCTCGCCTCGGCCCGCCAGCTCTGCCCGAACGTCGCCTGCGTGATCACCAAGACTGACCTCTACCCGCACTGGCGCAAGATCGTCGAGCTTGACCAGGGCCACCTGCGCGTGGTCGGCGACAGCCCCCGGATGTTCCCGGTGTCCTCCACGCTGCGGCTGCACGCGCTGCGCACCGAGGACAACTCGCTGATGGAGGAGTCCGGCTACGTCGAGCTGATCCACTACCTGCAGCGGGACGTGCTCGGCCACGCCGACGACCTGGACCGCCGCTCGGTCAGCCAGGACATCCTGGCGGTGAGCGAGCAGCTGGCCGCGAGCATGCAGTCCGAGCTGATCGCCCAGGAGGACCCCGAGAAGGCCGCCGCGCTGATCGAGCAGCTCAAGCAGGCCAAGCAGAAGGCCGACGACCTGCGGCAGCGCTCGGCACGCTGGCAGCAGACGCTCAACGACGGCGTGCAGGACCTCACCTCGGACATCGAGTACGACCTGCGGGACCGGCTGCGCACCGTCAGCCGCGAAGCCGAGCACGTGATCGACCAGAGCGACCCCAAGGACACCTGGGACCAGTTCGTCAGCTGGTTCGAAGGACAGATCTCGCAGTCCGTCTCGCAGAACTTCGTCTGGGCCATCCAGCGGGCCCAGTACCTGGCCGGCCAGGTCGCCGAGCACTTCAGCGAGAACGGCGCGGCGCTGCTGCCGGAGCTGAACTACGGCCAGAAGGACTTCCAGTCCGCCGACCTGCGGCACCTGGAGAAGCCCGAGCTGGAGAAGGTCGGCGTCGGCTCCAAGCTGTTCACCGGGGTGCGCGGCGGCTACAGCGGCTTCGTCATGGGCGGTATGGCCATGGGGCTGGCCGGGGTCTCGATGCTCAACCCCGTCTCCGCGGGCGTCGGTCTGCTGTTCGGTGGCAAGACGCTGCACGACGAGCTCAAGCGCAACAAGCAGCGCCGCCAGGCCGACGCGAAGCAGGCCATGCGCCGCCACATCGACGACACCACGTTCCAGGTCGGCAAGGACATCCGGGACATGCTCCGCACGCTGCAACGCACGCTGCGGGACCACTTCTCCGGTGTCGCCGAGGAGATGTCCACATCGCTGGCCGACGCGGTGATGTCGGCCCAGAAGGCGGTGCAGACCGTCGAGGGCGGCCGGGCCACCCGGATCAAGGACCTGCGCGCCGAGCTGGACCGCATCGAGAACCTCGCCCAGCGGGCCAGGGCACTGGACAGCGCCGGCTCGCAGGCCGCGTTCTCCTCCGGCGCGGCCTCGCTGGGGGCGGGCCGATGACCTCGATGACCGGAGGGCACTCGGCCACCGGGGCGACTCTGGGCGCGGCCGTGCGCAACCTGATGAGCCGCGCCATCGACACCTACTCCGACAGCCCGCAGGCCGCCGGCTGGCTGCGCATGCACCTGGCCCGGTTCGACGAGCCGCTGCGGGTGGCCATCGCCGGCAAGGTCAAGGCCGGCAAGTCCACGCTGCTCAACGCGCTGGTCGGCGAGGAGATCGCGCCCACCGACGCCGGCGAGTGCACCCGGGTCGTCACCTGGTACCAGGACGCGCCGAGCCCCAAGGTGCTGATGTACAGCAGGGGCGGCGGCACACCACGGCAGCTGTCGATCCACCGCAACGACGGCGCGCTGGCCTTCGACCTCGGCGGCACCCCGACCGACCGGGTGGACCGGCTCGTCGTGGACTGGCCGTCCCAGAGCCTGCGCGGCACCACGCTGATCGACACCCCGGGCATCGACTCGCTGTCCACCGACGTCTCGGCGCGCAGCCACCAGTTCCTCGCCCCCGAGGACGAGCCGACGGCCGCCGACGCTGTCGTGTACCTGATGCGCCACCTGCACTCCGGTGACGTGCGGTTCCTGGAGTCGTTCCACGACCAGGGCGTGGCCAGGGCGACGGCGGTGAACACGATCGCGGTGCTGTCGCGCGCCGACGAGATCGGCGTCGGCCGGCTGGACGCGCTGATGTCCGCCAAGCGCATCGCCAGCCGCTACCGCTCCGACGACAAGCTGCGCGACCTGTGCCAGACCGTCGTCGCGGTGGCCGGCCTGCTCGCGCAGACCGGGCGCACCCTGCGGCAGGCCGAGTTCGCCGCGCTGACCGAGCTGTCCACGCTGCCGCGTGACGACATGGACGCGCTGCTGCTGTCGGCCGATCGCTTCGTCAAGGCGGAGACCACGGCCAACCTCAGCACCGAGGCCCGCGGCGCCCTGCTGGAGCGGTTCGGCCTGTTCGGCGTGCGGCTGGGCGTCACCATGATCCGCCAGGGCATGGCCGACCCGACTCGCCTGTCCACCGAGCTGGTCCGCCGCTCCGGCCTCGACGACCTGCGCGAGGTGCTCAACATCCAGTTCACCGAGCGCCGCGACCTGCTCAAGGCCCGGTCCGCGCTGCTCGCGCTCGACCTGGTGCTGCGCCGCGAGCCCCGCCCGTCCTCCCAGCCGCTGGCCATCGAGCTGGAACGGATCATGGACGGCGCGCACGAGTTCGCCGAGCTGCGACTGCTCACCGCGCTGCGCTCCGGCGCGGTCAAGGTGCCTGAGGAGGCTCGCGTCGAGGCGGAACGGCTGCTCGGCGGTGACGGCGGCGCCACTCCCGCCCGCCTCGGCCTCGACCCGATGGCCGACGCCCGCGAAGCGCGCGCGGCGGCGATGGACGCCCTCGGCCGCTGGCGCCGCCGGGCCGAGAACCCCCTGTCCTCGCGCGCCCTCGCGGACGCCGCCCGCGTCGTGATGCGCAGCTGCGAAGGCATCCTCGCCTCCCTCCCGCGCTAACCCCCCCCGCGAGTCGGGGGTTTAGGGGCGGTGGACGATCATGCGGAGGTGGGCCATCAGTTCGCCACGGCTGTTGGAGCCGAGGCGTTGGCGCATGCGGGCGACGTGGTGCTCGACGGTCTTCGCCGAGATGAAAAGGCGCTCGCCGATCTGCTTGTAGGTCAGGCCCTCGAGGACCAGTGCGGCGACCTCGACCTCCCGGTCGCTCAGTGCCCCGGTCGGCTCGGTTCCGCCGCCCTGCGCCGGACCACCGCCCGGGAATGCGCTGTCCGCACCTGCATCGCCCCTGTGCGAGCGCGGCCCGATGGGTCCGCCGGCGGTTGAGCGTGGGCCCGCAGACCCGCCGGACGGGGTAGGCGCGCCGATGACGGGTTCCGCGCCGGCCGAGCCGGGGTCGGGGGGCGGCGGGGCGATCGGGGTGGGGCCGGCGTCCACGTGCTGGCCGCTGTTCTGCAGGCCGCGCGCGCAGGCGAGCAGGGCGACCATCGCCTTGCGGTCGGTGGTGCGGATGGCACCTTGGCCGGCCAGTTTGCCGCCGTCCCAGGACAGCCCGACGGCGTGCAGGCCTCGGGCGGCCGACTCGACGCCCGACTGGTCGACCTGCCCGTGCAGCACGGCGAGCCAGCTGCGCGCGGCCACCGCCATCGCACTCGCATACCGGCCGCTGCCGCTCGACTGCGTGGCGGCCGCCTCCAGCGCCTCGGCCTGGCGCTGCGCCTCCGGCCAGTGCTCCGCCTGCAGCGCGGCGTGCAGCTCCGACCAGTAGAGCGACGCCGACCAGAGCACCGGGTAGTTCAGGCGGGCGAGCAGCGCGTGCGCCTCCTCCAGGTGCGGCCGCACCCAGGCCTGCTCACGCAGCCGCGCCGAGGCGACGATGAGCTCGCCGAGCGGCTGCAGCACGTACAGGTCGACCGGGTGGCGCACGATCGCCTCGCGGGCCCGCCCCCAGGCCGGCATGAGAGCGGCGAGGTCACCGGCGCGCCGGGCCAGGCCCACCTCCAGCGCGGCCGCGACCAGCTCGTCCCTGGGCTCCAGCCGCCCGGCCGCGTCGACCTCGGTGAGCAGCGCGCGGGCCGTCGGCGTGGCGCCCCGTGACATCGCAATCCACGCCTGCAGCAGCCGGTGCCGGGCCGCCGCCAGCTGGCCGCCGAGCCCGGCGGCCACCGCCCGGTCCAGCACCGACTGCGCCACGTCCAGCTCACCGCAGTGGGCCGCGACCAGCGCACCGAGCGCGGCCGGCGTGTCGGGCAGCAGCACCCCGGCGCCGGCGGGTTCGAGCAGCGCGGCGGCCCTGGCCAGCTGGGACAGCGCGGCGGTCGGCGAGCCCTCGATGGTGTCGTACACACCTCTGGCCATCAGCGACTCGGCACCGGCGAGCAGCGTCGGCGGCCGGATCAGCCCGACCTGCACGGCACCCAGCACCCGGCCGGCCGAGCCATCCGCCGTGCCGGCCACACCGGGTCCGGCGGGGCCAGGGCCGGCCGCCGTCGGTTCGAGCAGCGCCCGCGCCTCGTCCAACGCCCCCGTACCGATCAGCGCGGGCACCGCGACGACGGCCGCCGCCCCCATCGCCTGCGCCCCGAGCCAGCGGTACAGCTCCGCGCTGCGGGCGAGCAGCCCACGCTGGGCCAACGCGGCGGCGGCCACGGTGACCGCGCGCGCCCGGTCGCCCTCGGCCACGCCGGACGGATCGGCCAGCACCTGGTCGGCGAGCTCGAGGGCGCGGTCCAGGTCACCGGCGCGGGCGGCGGCCTCGGCACCCCGGGCGGCCAGCGCGGCGGCGGGTGCACCGGCGGCGATGGCGGCGTCCAGCAGGCGGCCGGCCAGCGGGGAGCAGTCCTTGAGCGCCTCGTCGGCGGCGGCCTCGAACACGGCGGCCACGCGGGACCCGGTGGCCCCGGTACCCAGCAGGTTGCGGGCCGCCGTGAGCACCGAGCCACCGCGGTCGAGCTGTACCTCGGCGAGCCGTTGGCGCAGCGCCAGGCGGCGGATCGGCGGGGTGCGCCGGAGTACCGCCTTGGCCAGCACAGGGCGCAGCGCCCCGGAGTCGACGAGCAGCCCCGCCGATCTGGCCTGCTCGGCGAGCTCGGCGACCTCGGCGGCGGACACCTCGAGCAGCGGGCACAGCACTTCGGCGTCCAGTGGTGCACCGACGGCGAGCGCCAGTGCGAGCTGGCGGACGGGTTCGGGCTGGCGGTCCAGCTCGTAGTGCAGCTGTTCCACGAGCCCAGCGGGTAACTCGGTGCCGGCGCGGACCGCCTCCAGCTGGCCGCCGTCCCGCAGCGCCCCGAGCAGCCGCTCCACCAGCGCGGGCAGCCCACCGGTCTCGGCGGCCACATAGTCGACCAGTGCCACCTGCGGGCGGCCGTCGACGAGCAGCGCGGCCCGCCCGGCCACCCCGGAGCGGTCCAGGTTCGTCAGCACGAGCGGCGCCTGCGCCCGGGCGAGCGTGCCACCCAGCTCGGCGAGTCCGGCGGGCCTCGGCCACGGGCGGTGCGCCACGACGAGGCGGGGGTGGCTGGCGGAGCGGGCCAGCCGGGTCAGCGCGGCGAGCACGGGCTCGGCGAGCAGGTGGGCGTCGTCCACGAGCAGCACGGTGTCGGGATCGTCCAGCACGGAGCCGCCCCCGACGGACTCCACGACGGACTCGAGGGAGGAGACGTCCCGGACCACCCGGGCACCGGACTCCGCGTACAGCGCGCCCAGCACGTCCAGCAGCACCGTCTTGCCGGCACCGGCAACTCCCACGACGTCCAGCCGCAGCGGGGCGTCCGGAGCCGAGGCGATCTCCCGGTAGAGCCGGCGGGCGGTCGGCGCGCCGGTCAGGGCCGCTTCACCGGCGGGACCCGCCGGCCGCACCGCCGTGCGAGTGCTGGCACGCACGAAGTGTCTCCCCTCAGCGCGCACGGGCGCTCACTCGACGTCCACCGGACCTCGGTCCGCCCTCGGGCTACCGCAACCACGCGGATCGAAACGGGCCCGACGAACCCTCCGGGCACTGAAGCGCCGCATCGGAGTCCGGCTGATCACTCCATCGTGACGAGTCCGGTGAGGATACTGCGCCCCGCCGACGCGCCCGGGCTCCGCCCACGGTCGCATGCCGGTACCTGGGCGGTCATCACCCGAAGGGTGCTCAGGGGGCGGTGAACCCGAAGGGGACTACGCCGGACTACGCCGCGCTGAGCAGGCGCTGCCAGGTGACCCGGTCGACCTGGGCGGGCACCCGGAACTTCCGAGCCGAGGGCCGCTTCAGCAGCACCTGCACGGCCGCCTCGGCCTCGCCGCCCTGGCCGGGCCGCACCGGTACCGCGAGCAGTGGCCAGGACCCGCCGCCGATCATGCCGGTGACCTCCATGCGGTGGCGGCGCTGGAACTCGAACACCCCGTCGGCGGTGGTCCGGCCGAAGGCACCGTCGGCCGGTACGCCCGGCACCCCGGCCGCGCGGAGCAGGTGCTGCGCGGCGAGTACCGAGACACCCCGGTCGGCGATCCGCAGCAGCGGCCAGGTGGGCACCGAGACCGACTCCCAGTCGGCACCCCTGCCCAGTACCTGCGCGACCTGGCTGCGCAGCGCCGGCAGCATCGAGTAGAGGCGGTCACCGGGGCAGGCGGTGTCCCGGAAGTCGCGGTGGCCGTAGAGGTGCTTGGGGTCGACGCGGTATTGCGCGCAGGCGAAGGCACACAGCGCACGCAGGGAGGCGAGCTGGCTGGACGGCGGGTCGACCTCGGAGTAGGTGCCCTCGTTCTCGATGC
Source organism: Pseudonocardia sp. (assembly GCA_036272795.1). Taxonomy (GTDB): domain Bacteria; phylum Actinomycetota; class Actinomycetes; order Mycobacteriales; family Pseudonocardiaceae; genus Pseudonocardia. Next base: position 2,826 of record DATAYB010000048.1, on the reverse strand, counting down.
CGATGGAGACGTCGTTGTAGTCGGTGCACTGCGAGCCCTCGATGAAGCTCTTGCCGCCGAGCAGGGTCTCCAGGCTGCGGTGCCGGCCCTCGGCGATCAGCCCGCCCCGGTTGACCAGGAACTGGTGCCCCGAGTCGATCCAGCCGTCGGTGTCCATGTGGAAGTTCTGGATCGCCCTGGCGAGCACACCGAGGTCGCCGGGCGCGACGTTGTCCCGGTTCTCCGTCGCGGTGTGGTGGATCAGGATCTTGCTGGGCCGCGTGCTCACCACGGTGACCGGGCCACTCGGGTCACGGGCGTGCCATGCGCCGCAGCTGTAGATCGCGGGGCGCCCCGGACCGGGCAGTCGGGCGGCGTGCGCGACGTCGCGCACCTGCTCCCCGGTCAGTGCGTCGGCGACGGCGGCGCCGCCCAGCGCGAGCCCGCTGAACAGCGTGATCAGCCCTCGCCGGGTCAGTCTGGGGTTGGCCGGTGGGTGTCCATCCGGCCGGGGTAACGGGGGGCGGGACGGGTACATCGCGCCTCCCTCAGGTCCGTGGCCTCCGTGATCACCGGAAACGATCGCCGACAGTGACGCCCATGGCGAAGACCACCCCCCTAACGTGTGATCATCGTGTCGTGTCGTCGCTCCACGGAGTCGCTCGACGGAGTGGACCAGGGAAACGTGTGATCAGCATCCCTTGCCTCGAGTTACCCGTCGGTAATATTCTTGGGTTACCAGCGAGTAGGGAGCCGACGATGGGTCACTACAGGCCTAACGTGCGTGACCTGGAGTTCAACCTCTTCGAGGTGTTCCGGGTACAGGATCGGATGATCGCGACCGCCTCCGAAGGCGGCGCGGACGAGGAAACCGCCAGAGGCGTGCTGCATGAGCTGGCCGCCCAGGCAGCCGGCCCGCTCGGCGAGTCCTTCGTCGACGCCGACCGCAACCCGCCGGTGTTCGATCCGGCGACACACTCGGTCACGTTGCCGGACTCGTTGAAGAAGTCGTACAAGGCGCTCTGGGATGGCGAGTGGTACCGCCTCGGCCTGCCCGACGAGCTGGGCGGCTACGGCATCCCGCCCACCGTGCAGTGGTCCGCCGCCGAGCTGATCCTCGGCTCGAACCCGGCCGCCTTCATGTACATGGCCGGCCCGAACTTCGCCGCCGTGGTGCACCGCAACGGCACCGAGGAGCAGCAGCACTGGGCCGAGCTGATGATCGAGCGCGGCTGGGGCGCCACCATGGTGCTCACCGAGCCCGACGCCGGCTCCGACGTCGGCGCGGGCGTCACCAAGGCCTACCAGCAGGCCGACGGCAGCTGGCACGTCGAGGGCGTGAAGCGCTTCATCACCTCGGGCGACCAGGACATCACCGAGAACATCATGCACCTGGTGCTGGCCCGCCCCCAGGGCGAAGGCCTCAACAGGCCTGGCACCAAGGGCCTGAGCCTCTTCCTCGTGCCGAAGTTCCACTTCGACGGGCAGACCGGTGAGCCCGGCGAGCGCAACGGTGCCTTCGTCACGAACGTCGAGCACAAGATGGGCCTCAAGGCGTCGTCCACCTGCGAGGTGACCTTCGGCCAGCACGGCACGCCGGCGGTCGGCTGGCTGCTCGGCGACAAGCACGACGGCATCGCGCAGATGTTCGAGGTCATCGAGCACGCCCGGATGCTGGTCGGCACCAAGGCGATCGGCACGCTGTCCACCGGCTACCTCACCGCGCTGGACTACGCCAAGAGCCGGGTGCAGGGCGCCGACCTGCCCAGGATGATGGACAAGACCGCGCCCCGCGTGACCATCACCCACCACCCCGACGTCCGCCGCAGCCTGATGCTGCAGAAGGCGTACGCCGAGGGCCTGCGCGCGACGTACATCTACACCGCGTCCTTCCAGGACGAGATCAAGGCCGCACGGATCACCGGGGCCGACGCGACGCTCGCCGGGCGGGTCAACGACCTGTTGCTGCCGATCGTCAAGGGCGTCGGCTCGGAACGGGCCTACGAGCAGCTCGCGCAGGCACTGCAGACCCTCGGCGGTTCCGGCTACCTGCAGGACTACCCGATCGAGCAGTACATCCGCGACTCCAAGATCGACAGCCTGTACGAGGGCACCACCGCGATCCAGTCCCTGGACTTCTTCTTCCGGAAGATCGCCAAGGACCAGGGCGTCGCGCTGGCCCACGTGGCCGGCGAGATCCAGAAGTTCCTGGACGACGAGTCGGGCAACGGCCGGCTCAAGGAGGAGCGGACGCTGCTGCGCACGGCCCTGGAGGACACCCAGGGCATGCTCGGCACGCTGTTCGGCTACGCGACGGGCGCGCTGGAGGACCCCGCCTCGGTGTACAAGGTCGGCCAGCACAGCGTCCGGCTGCTGATGACCGTCGGCGACCTGGTGATCGGCTGGCTGCTGCTGCGCCAGGCGGACATCGCCCAGAAGGCACTCGACGCGGGCGCCTCCGCGAAGGACACGCCGTTCTACCAGGGCAAGATCGGCGCGGCGCGCTTCTTCGCGGCGACGGTGCTGCCGGAGCTCACGGCCCGGCGGAAGATCGTCGAGGCCGCCGACAACGCGCTCATGGAGCTCGACGAGGCCGCGTTCTAAGCACTGCTTGTTCGACACAGGTGGCGGGTGACACTTCGAGGGGGCATCCGCCACCTGTCGTTTCCGGCACACGTGGCCGAACCGGCGTGGCCGACAGGCGTCGCCGGGCAGGCGTGGCCGGGCAGGCGCGGCCGGGCAGGCGCGGCCGGGCAGGCGCGGCCGGGCAGGCGCGGCCGGGCAGGCGCGGCCGGGCAGGCGCGGCCGGCAGGCGTGGCCAAGCCGACGTCGCCGCCAGGCGCAGCC
>DATAYB010000047.1:0-7920 GCA_036272795.1 Pseudonocardia sp. | reverse complement strand
GGTCAGCGGGCGCGCCAGTAGCCCGTCGCGTAGACCATCCGGCGGCTGAGGCCTCGTTCGTCGAGCAGGTGGGCACGGATGTCGCGGACCGCGGCGGCTTCGGCGGACAGCCAGGCCTGGCAGTGCGCCGGGTCGACGCCCGCCGGTGACCCGGCCGAGGTCACCGCATCGGTCAGTGGCTGGCCCGGTGGGCGGTCGCCCCGGTGCAGCCAGTGCACCCGGGTGGTCGGGCCGGTGGGGAGCGGCTGTTCCTCGGCCACGTCGGCCACCTCGATGAACACCTCGATTGGCACTCCGCCGCCAGTCGCCACCCCACCGGCAGCTGCCATCCCGGCCGCTGCGCGACCGGCCTCCGCGCGACCGGCCTCCGCGCGACCGGCCTCCGCGCGACCGGCCGCTGCCCCGCCGGCTGCCACCCCGCCGTCGGTGCCGCCGAGGGTGAGCGCTTCGAGGACGGTGGCGATGGCCGGCAGCGCAGACTCGTCGCCGATGACCAGGTGGGCCAGCGCGGCCGGGTCGGGCTGGTAGCGGCCGCCGGGGTCGGAAACGCCGACCCAGTCGCCCGGCGCCGCGGCGGCCGCCCAGGCGGCGGCCGGGCCGTGTTCGCCGTGCAGCACGAAGTCGACGTCCAGCTCGCCGGCGGCCGCGTCGAACCGCCGCACCGTGTAGGTCCGGATCACCGGCCGGGGCTGGCCGGGCGGCCAGACCGGCCCGCCTGAGGACGCCCGGGGCATCGCCGGCCGGTCCTGGCCGGGCATCGGGAAGAACAGCTTGATCCGCTGGTCCGGGCCGTCACCGGGGAACCCGGCGAGCTCGTCACCGCCGAGGGTGACCCGGGCCATTCTCGGCGTGACCCGCTCGGTGCGCAGGACCTGCAGGGTGCGGTGCCCGGTACGTGCCGGGGCGTGATCGGTACCGGACATCGGCCCCATTCTCGCAGCTCACCCCGGCACGGCGACGCCAACCCCGGCAGCCCGCCGCGGCGGGCTGCCGGGTGCTACCGGGGCGCGTTGGCGGCCAGCCCTGGCCAGACGAGGTCCATCAGGTACTCGGTGGCCTGTTCCGCGCTGACGTCGCCGCGCCGGGCTCGCCACAGTGCGAGCCGCTCGCTGGCGCCGACGATGACCTGCGCGTAGCCCTCCACGCGGCGGGGGTCTGCGCCCGGGGTCTGCGCCCTGAGCAGCCCGGTGACGAAGTCGGTCTGCTGGTTGCGGATGCCTTCCAGCGCCTCGGCGGCGGTGCCGGCCGGGGTGGCGGCCTCCTCGTAGAGCAGGGTGGCGGCGGCGCCCTTGGAGTCCAGGAAGTCGAAGAACGCGCGGAACCCCCGGCGCACCATGTCCTCCGGGCTGGTGGCGCTGGCGGCGGCCGCGGTGGTGACCTCGAGCAGCTCGGTGCGGGCCCGCGCGATGCAGGCGAGCAGCAGGCCCTCCTTCGAGCCGAAGTGGTCGTAGAGCACCGGCTTGGTGACACCGACGCGCTCGGCCACGGCGTCCATCGACGCCGCCTGGTAGCCGCGCTCGGTGAACACCGCGCTGGCCGCGTCCAGGATCTGTCGCTCCCGCTCGGCTCGGCTGACCCGGCGCCGGACCGGCTTCTGTACCTGCATCACATCACCCTACCGGAAGTAACTTACCCGTGGTAGCTTACCGAAAGTAGGTTACTGACGGTAGGTCAGAGGAGGCAGCGGGAGATGCGCACATCGGTGGTCATCATCGGGAGCGGCTTCGCCGGGCTCGGCATGGCGATCCAGCTCGCCGAGCAGGGCCGGGACGACTTCCTGGTGCTGGAGAAGGCGGCCACGCTGGGCGGCACGTGGCGGGACAACACCTACCCGGGCTGCGCCTGTGACGTGCAGTCGCACCTGTACTCGTTCTCCTTCGCGCCGAACCCGGACTGGACGCGGATGTTCGCCCGGCAGCCCGAGATCAGGGCCTACCTGGAGGGCCTCGCGGACCGCTATCGGCTGCGCGACCGGATCCGCTTCCGTGTGACCGTGACCGGCGCGGAGTTCGATGCCGACACGCAGGGCTGGACCGTGCACACGGCGTCCGGCGAGACCATCGAGTGCCGGTTCGTGGTGTGGGGAACCGGCGCGCTGCACGAGCCGTCGGTCCCGGAGATCGACGGGTTGGAGCGGTTCGCGGGGCGGGTCTTCCACTCCGCGGACTGGGACCATGACCACGACCTGGCCGGTCGCAAGGTCGCGGTGATCGGTACGGGGGCGAGCGCGATCCAGTTCGTGCCGCCGGTCGCGGAGCGGGCCGCCGAGCTGACGTTGTTCCAGCGCACGCCGCCGTGGATCCTGCCCAAGTTCGACCGCCCGATCAGTGCCGCCGAGCGCTGGGCGTTCCGGAGGTTCCCGCTGCTGCAGCGCCTGTACCGGGGCTCCATCTACGCCCGGCTGGAGGGGCGGGTGCTCGGCTTCCGCAACCCCCGGCTGATGACCGGGTTGCAGGCGCTGGCCAAGTCGCACATCCGGCGCGCCATCGCGGACCCGGAGCTGCGCGCCGCCGTCACCCCGGACTACACGCTCGGCTGCAAGCGGGTGCTGATCTCCAACGACTACTACCCGGCGCTGGCCAGGGACAACGTGCACGTGCGCACCGAGGCGATCAACAGGGTCACCGAGCGCGGCGTGGTCACCGAGGACGGCACCGAGCACGAGGTCGACACGATCATCTTCGGCACCGGGTTCAAGGTCGCCGACGCGTTCGCCCAGCTGTCCATCACCGGCCGCGACGGCGTCAAGCTGACCGACGCCTGGAAGGACGGCTCCGAGGCACTGCTCGGGACCACCGTGGCGGGCTTCCCGAACCTGTTCCTGCTGGTCGGACCGAACACAGGCCTCAGTCACAGCTCGATGGTCTACATGATCGAGTCACAGGTGGCCTACGTGCTGGACTGCCTGCGCCTGCTGGACCGCCACGGGGCGCGCGCGCTCGACACCCGCCCGGAGCGCCAGGCCGCCTACAACGCGGCGCTGCACGAACAGCTGGCCGCCGGGGTGTGGCAGAAGGGCGGCTGCCGCAGCTGGTACCTAGACGCCCGCGGCGTCAACCGCACGCTGTGGCCGGACTTCACGTTCCGGTTCCGTAACCGCACCCGCCGCGCCGACGCCGCCGACCACGAGATCCTCGTCTAGCGGCGACACCGGAGAGACCTCGTGAGTGGTGAGCGGTCCCAGGAGACGACTCGCCACTCACGAGCTGTGCGATCGGCGTCGACAAGTGCGGCGGGCGCGAGTGAGGATGGCGGTATGGCCGCCTCGCTCGCCGACACAGACACCGATCCCGCCGCCGTTCCGCCGATCGTGGCTGCCCTGCGCGCCGTACTGCCGGCCGATCGGATCCTCACCGACCCGGACCTCACCGAGGGCTACAGCCACGATGAGGCGGAGTGGGCGCCGTACGGCCGGCCGGCCGCGGTCGTGCGGGCGCGGGACACCGCGGAGGTGTCGGCCACCGTGCGGGCCTGCGCCGAGCTGGGTGTGCCGGTGGTGCCGCGCGGCGCCGGCACCGGGCTGTCCGGCGGGGCCAACGCTGTGGACGGGTGCGTGCTGCTCAGCCTGGAGGCGATGCGCGCCATCCTGGAGGTCAACCAGGGTGAGCGGCTGGCCGTGGTGCAGCCCGGTGTGGTGAACGACGAGCTGCGCGCGGCGGTCGCCGAGCACGGCCTCTGGTACCCGCCGGACCCTGCCAGCGCGCCCTGGTCGACCATCGGCGGCAACGTGTCCACGAACGCCGGCGGGCTGTGCTGCGTGAAGTACGGCGTGACCAGGGACTACGTGCTCGCGCTCGAGGTGGTCACCGCCACCGGTGAGATCGTCCGGCTGGGCAGGCGCACCGCGAAGGGGGTCGCCGGCTACGACCTGGTCGGGCTGCTCGTCGGCTCGGAGGGCACCCTCGCGGTGATCACCGAGGTGACCGTGAAGCTGCGCCCACTGCGGTCCGCGCCGACCCGCACCGTGGTCGGCTTCTTCGACTCCCTCGCGGCGGTCGGCGAGGCGGTGGCCGGGGTGACCGCCGCCGGGCTGCAGCCGGCCATCTTCGAGCTGGTCGACCGGCACTGCCTGCGTGCGGTGGAGGAGTGGAAGCACATGTCGCTGCCGGACGACGCAGCGGCGCTGCTGCTCGCGCAGTCCGACCTGGCCGGGCCGGCCGGCGAGGCGGAGGCGGCCGCGATCCTCGCGGAGTTCCAGCGCGCCGGCGCCCGGGATGCCATGGCGTCCACCGACCCCGTCGAGGCCGAGGCGCTGTTCGACGCCCGCAGGCTCGCCTACCCGGCACTGGAGCAGCGTGGCGACGCGATCCTCACGGAGGACGTCTGCCTGCCCAGGGGCAAGCTCGCCACCATGCTCGAGCGGATCGAGGAGATCGCCGAGCGGCACCAGGTGCTGATCGCGAACGTGGCGCACGCCGGGGACGGCAACCTGCACCCGATGATGATCACTCCACTCAATGACGAGGCCGCCAGGGCGCGCTCCCAGGCGGCGTTCGACGAGATCGTGGACGGCGCCATCGAGCTGGGCGGCACCGTCACCGGCGAGCACGGCGTCGGGCTGCTCAAGCGCCGGGGCATGGAGCGTGAGCTCGGCCCGGCGGCCGTGGCCCTGCAGCGCGCGGTCAAGACGGCCTGGGACCCGGCCGGACTGCTCAATCCGGGCAAGGTGCTGGGCTGACCGCTCGACCTGCGCACGGTGTCGGGCTGAGGGTTTGCTGAACGCCAGCTGAGTACGGGTCGATGTATTGGTCCATTTTCGCGACGGTTCGGGCGCGCCAGTCGCGCACAGCGACCGCGCGGTAGGCCGATCGGATTACCGGCGGATGCTCGCCGAGATCTACGTATCCTTCCCCTTGTCGCGACACTGAATTCGAACGTAATGTGGTGAAGACCGTTGCTGAGCCCGTGCCGAATTGGCGCCACCCGAGTGGTGATCGATCGGGCGGGTTATCAGTCTCGCGCACCTTGTGACGCGGCTCGTGGGGCTCGAGCCGCACTGGGGGGATTGTGTCTACCCGAAGTCTGTACGAGATTCTCGCGACCGCGAGTCGCGACAAATACCCGGCGATAATGGTTGATATCAAATTGCGATCGCCTCGGGATGGTGTACTCATTTCCGAGTCTCATTTTGATACCTACGTCCGGGACCTTGCCGAGGGCGGCGTCGTCGCGATGTCGATGGTGACCGAACCCACACACTTCGGCGGCAGCATCGAGCTGGCCAGGCGCGCCCGCAAGCTCGTGGACGTGCCGTTCATGCGCAAGGAGTTCTTCACCTCGGTCGGTCAGATGGACGAGGCGCGGGCGGTCGGGTTCGACGCCGTCCAGCTCTCGCTCGGCACCATTCCGGACCCGGTGCTCTTCGACGCGATGCGCTCGCGGGCCGAGGCCATCGGGCTCGAGGTGGTGATCGGCGTGCACGGCCGCGCGCAGCTGGACCGGGCCATCCAGCTCGGCGCGGACGCGATCGGCCTCAACAACCGGGACATCACCTCACTCGAGCTCGACGGCGGCACGGTCCGGGCGAGCGAATCGCTGATTCCGCTGGTCCCGAGGGGCGTGCTGGTCATCTCGGAGAGTGGCATGCGGTCGCCGGAGGACGTGCTGCGCGCGGCCAACGCGGGCGCGAACGCCGTGCTCATCGGCACCGCGGTGGCCAAGAGCCCGGATCCGGTCGGCTGGCTGCGCTCGCTGCGGGAGCCCGTGCAGTCGTGCTGACGCACTTGCCGGGCACCGATCGGCTCGGTGCCCGGCGGCGTGCCGCCGAGGCCGCCGGGGACCGGTTGCTGGTCGTCTACCTGACGCTCGCCGACCCGCTCACGTCCGGCCCGCCGGGGCTGGCCCCGGTGCTCGCGGCAGCTGGCGTGGACGTGCTCGAGCTGGGCCTGCCGACCCCCGGGACCCGTCCGCGCGGCGCGGTCGTCGGGGCGTCGTTCGAGCGGGCCATGGGCACTCCGCTGGCGCGCGTGTGGGCCGAGCTGAGCGAGCTGCGCAGCCGGTTACCGGACGTCCCGATCGTTCTGCTGGTCTATCCGGAGACCGTGACCGATATCGGCTGGCCGGCGCTGCTGGCCGAGTGCGGTCACCGGGGGGTGGACGGAATGGTGCTGACCCGGCCCAGTGTTGCCGACCTGCACCGGGTGTCGGCCGCCGGGTTCAGCGCCATTCCGCTCATACCACCGAATGCGGACCGCGGTTTTGCGCGAGATCTTGAGGAGGCTGCCTCCGGGCTCACCTATAGACCCTTGGCGGCGCGGACCGGTGATCCGTTGGAGCCCGATTCGGTGGGCCGGTTGGCGGCGCGACTCGATGCGGAGGCCGCCACGCCATTCATTGTCGGGTTCGGTATCCGAAATGAGCGGGAGATACGGGCCGCTGCGCCGCATGTGGCGGGTGTGGTCATCGGTAGTGAATTCCTTGCCCGCATCTCGGAGGTGCCGGAAAGTGGTCGGACGTCTTATACCGAACACTTAATCCGGCGGTGGAAGTCGGCGACCCGGCTGGCCGGGGCCGCGGCCGCGGGCCCGGAGTCGTAACGCACGTATAGTCCCGATGACATTGGTTCGAAACACGCATTCGGTGAGCTGGGCCGATGTCAAGTGCGCAGAGTCTGGACGGTCTGCACCGCTCGGTCGTGGTGATCGGTGGTGGGCAGGCCGGCCTGTCCATGAGCTACTGCCTCGTGCACCGCGGCGTCGACCACCTGGTGCTGGAGCGTGAGCAGGTCGGGCACGAGTGGGCGAACCGGCGGTGGGAGACGTTCTGCCTGGTCACGCCGAACTGGCAGTGTCAGCTGCCCGGCTTCGGCTACCAGGGCAACGACCCCGACGGCTTCATGCTGCGCGACCAGATCGTGGCCTACCTGCGTGCCTACGCGCGCTCGTTCGGCCCGCCGCTGGTCGAGGGCGTCAGCGCGACGCGGCTGCGCCAGGAGGCCACCGGCCACTTCTCGATCGAGACCAGCGCCGGGCGGCTCACCGCCGACCAGGTGGTGCTCGCCACCGGCCCGTACCAGGTGCCGCTGCGGCCCCGGCTGGCCGACCGGCTGCCGGACGAGATCGTCCAGCTGCACTCGTCGGAGTACCGCGAGCCCGACCAGCTGCCAGCCGGCGAGGTGCTGGTGGTGGGCACCGGGCAGTCCGGCTGCCAGATCGCCGAGGACCTGCACCTGGCCGGCCGCCGGGTGCACCTGTCGGTGGGCAGCGCGCCCCGGGTGGCCCGCGCCTACCGGGGCCGGGACGTCGTGGCCTGGCTGGAGGACATGGGCTACTACGGCAAGAGCATCGCGGAGTTCGCCGACGCCGACGCGGTGCGGTTCCGTGCCAACCACTACGTGACCGGGCGTGACGGTGGGCGCGACATCGACCTGCGCAAGTTCGCCAGCGAGGGCATGGCGCTCTACGGCCGGCTGCTGGACGTCCGGCGCGGCGAGCTGACCTTCGACACCGACCTGGCCAAGAACCTGGACGCGGCCGACGCCGTGTCCGAGGGCATCAAGGACTCGATCGACGCCTACCTCACCTCGGCCGGCATCTCCGCCCCGACCGAGGACCGGTACCAGCCCGTCTGGGAACCCGACGAGGAGCCGACCGAGCTGAGCCTGGCCGGCAGCGGGGTCACCTCGGTCGTGTGGAGCACCGGGTTCGGCCGCGACCACCGCTGGATCGACGTGCCCGTGTTCGACGGCCGGGGCTACCCGACCCACCTGCGCGGGGTGACCAGCTGCCCCGGGCTGTACTTCCTCGGCCTGCCCTGGCAGCACACGTGGGGGTCCGGCCGGTTCTGTGGCGTGTCCACCGACGCCCGCTACCTGGCCGAGCAGGTCGTCTCGCTGCGGCTGAACGGCGGCGGGCACGACGTGCGCTGGCTGGCCGGCACACCCGCCAGCACCTACCCGAGCGACGACGACTGGATCGCGCC
>DATAYB010000046.1:0-10605 GCA_036272795.1 Pseudonocardia sp. | reverse complement strand
GATCCCGCCCCCGGCCTGCTCGTCATCCGCCACTCCGGCTGGCAAGCCGCCGTCCCGCACGCTCCCTCCTGGCCCTACGAGCTGCTCCTGTCCCCCCAAGCCCACCTCACCGACCTCCCCGCCGCCGGCCCGCACCTCCGCGCCGGCCTGGCCGCCCTCCTGGTCGACGTCCTGACCCGCCAGGGAAAACTCCTCGGCCCCGACGCGCCCTACATGCTGTGGGCCCACCAAGCCCCCACCGACGCCACCGCCAGCCCTGCCGCCCATCTGCACCTGCACCTGGCTCCCGCGCTGCGCGCGCCCGGCGTGATCCGCCACCTGGCCAGCGCCGAACTCGGCGCCGGCATCTTCTTCGACCCCGTCGACCCCCAGCACGCCGCGGCCCAATGGCGTGACGCAGGCCCGTGACTCCGCCTGTCCCGCCGCCGCCTGTCCCGCCGCCGCCTGTCCCGCCGCCCGCCCGTCCCGGCCGCCCGCCCGTCCGGCCGCCGCCTGTCCTGCCGCCGCCCGTCCGGCCGCCGCCTGCCCCGCCGCCGCCCGTCCGGCCGCCGCCCGTCCGGCCGGCCCGCGCCTGCGTCGCCGGCCGCGACCCGTTCCCTTGATCATCAGGATTCCGAGGTCTCTTGACCATGCGCAAGACAGCGATCCAGTCCTGTTGATCACCACTGCATGTGCCTCGACACCCATCACTCTGCATCGGTAGTGCCAGCGGGCCTGCACCCTCGCTCTGAGCCGCAGGCCCGCTCCTCACTTGTCGCGGCTATTAGCCACGGCAGGTCACACTTGTCGTGACCATTTCCCGCGACAAGTCGCAACGACGCCCGACGCTCCGCACCCACGCCGACCACACCGACCACACCGGCTACCCAGACGGCAGCCGCCCCGGTCCCTTGGCTCGGGGATCGGGGCGGCGGTCGGCGGTGCGGGCGGAACTCAGCCGGTGAAGGCGTTGCGGCGTTGGCTGAGCAGGCGGTACAGGGTCTGCTGGATGGTCTCCCGCACCTGGTCGGTGATGTTGAAGACGAGCATCGGGTCGTCGGCGTCGGCCGGCGTGTAGCGGTCGGTACGGATCGGCTCGCCGAACTCGATGTACCACTTCGATGGCAGCGGCACCGCGCCCAGCGGGCCGAGCAGCGGGAACGTCGGCGTGATCGGGAAGTACGGCAGCCCGAACAGCCTGGCCAGCGGCTTGAGGTCGCCAATGAGTGGGTAGATCTCCTCGGCGCCCACGATCGAGCACGGGATGATCGGCACGCCGCAGCGCATCGCCGCCGACACGAAGCCACCCCGGCCGAACCGCTGCAGCTTGTACCGGTCCTTGAACGGCTTGCCGACGCCCTTGTAGCCCTCCGGCCACACCCCGACCAGCTCGTTCGAGTTGAGCAGCCGCTCGGCGTCCGGGTTGCAGGCCAGCGTGTGGCCGGCCTTGCGGGAGATCGTGCCGAGCATCGGGGTGCGGAACAGCAGGTCGGCGCCGAGCATGCGCAGGTGCCGGCCGGACGGGTGGTGGTCGCGCAGCGCCACCGTGGTCATCATCGCGTCGATCGGCAGCGTGCCGGAGTGGTTGGCCACCAGCAGCGCACCGCCGACGCCCGGCACGTTGGACATGCCGATCGTCTCGACCCGGAACCACCGCTCGTACAGCGGCCGCAGCACCGGCATCACGATGTGGTCGGCGAACTCGCGGTCGAAGCCGAACTCGTCAACGTGGTAGTCCCCGGACACCCGCCGCCGCAGGAAACCGATCAGGTCCGCAAGCCGTTCCTCCAGCTCGGAGCCACTGGCCGTCTCGGGCAGCACCTCGGGCTGCTCGGGCGCGACCGAGGGGCGGCGCACCACGCGGACCGGTGACAGCTCCTCGTCGCGGCCCGGCTCGACGATCGAGTCGGGCAGCGGGAGCGGCGGCCGGTCGGCGGTCCGCACGCCGTCGGCGCGGCGCGGCGCCGGTTCCTGGCGGACGACGCTGCGGGACGGCTCACGGCGTGCCCTGCTCCGGGACGGGTCAGGGCGCGTCAAATCGGTTCTGCTCGGCTCGGTGTGTAATGGGATCACTCGTGCCTCTGTCACGGGGTTCTCCCTCAGGTTAGGGCTCGCGCGGCGGCCAGTACGCCCTTCTCCACCGCGTCGACCTGTGCGGTGGAGATCATCGGGCGGAGCTTATGGCCGTGCACGAAGTCGTCGAAGGCCTGCAGGGTTGTCCACCTCGGCGTGAACCCGAAGGTGTCACGCAGCCGGTCGGTGTCCACCACGCGGCCGAAATTCAGGAAACGCATTTGGTCGGGCGTCATGTCGACAAGGCGAGCACCTCGGAACAACCGGCTCGCCGGCCCGACCACCATGCTGGGCAGGGACACCTGCACGCGTCCGGCGCGCCGGATCGCCTGGGACAGCAGGAGTACCCCGGGTGCGCCAACGTTGAACACCCCTGGCAGATCGTGGCGGCACGCCTGCTCGAGCACCGCCAGTGCGTCCTCGGAGTGCAGCAGCTGCATCCGAGCGTCGTAGCCGAGCACCGTCGGCACGACCGGCAGGGCGAAGTACCGCGTCAGCGCGGTATCGATGCGCGGGCCGATGAAGTTGGCGAACCGCAGCACGGTCACCGAGACATCCGGCCTGCGCCGGCCGAAGCCTCGGACGTAGCCCTCGATCTCGACCGCGTCCTTCGCGTAGCCCCCGGCCGGCAGTGCCTTCGGGGCCATCGTCTCGGTGAAGATCGCCGGATCCCTCGGGCTGGACCCGTACACCGCGGTCGTGGACTTGAGTACCAGCCGACGCACCCTCGGCGAGCGCTGACACGCCGCCAGCAGCTGCATCGTGCCGATGACGTTCATTTCCTTCATCGCCACCCGGCCACCGGAGGCCGCCGGGCTGGAGGACAGCGAGGTGTGTACGACGGTGTCCACCTCGGCCGATGTGATCACTTTCGCGATCAGCGGGTTCCGGATGTCGGCGCGGATGAACTCCGCCCGGCCCATCCCCCGCAGCAGTTCCCTGGGCGGCGGGATCGTGTCCACCCCGAGCACCCGGTCAATGCTCGGGTCGGCGGCCAGCCGAGCCGCCAAATGAGCACCGATGAACCGGCTGACGCCGGTGACCAGGACAACTGAAGGCGCCACCAAGATCTCCTGAACTGTCGCTCGCCCGAACCGCGACGCCCGATGCTAGTACCCGGACCGGTGAGCTACGTGTGACAGCGGCGGAATTCACGCACCTATTACGTGCCGCTACGCAACCGAGACCGCGACGCTACCTAGCCGAACGGCAAGCACCGGAGCCTCTGCGAGCGCACACCGAAAGTGCCCGGCCACACGTCCGAAGATCGTGCGCCGGGCCTTCCACCTGCGGGGCCGAGCTACCGGAGACCGGTCACTTGCCGAGCTTGCGCCGCTGCACGCGGGTCTTGCGGAGCAGCTTGCGGTGCTTCTTCTTCGACATCCGCTTGCGACGCTTCTTGATGACCGAGCCCACTCAGCAGCACCCTTCCGATCCGATGAATTACGAGATGCCGCTCGACAGGCTTCCCACCGGACAACGTCCGACGGGTGCCCAGGCTGGCACTGACGGGCCAGTCTACCTGGCCGGACACTCGCCCCTCAGCCGGCGTCGTGGTACGCGTTGCGCAGGTAGTCCTGGACCGCCTCGCGGGGCACCCGGAACGAGCGCCCCACCCTCGCCGCCGGCAGCTCGCCGGAGTGCACCAACCGGTACACGGTCATCTTGGAAACCCGCATCATCGCGGCCACCTCGGCCACGGTCAGGAACTGCACCTGACCGAGGTCCGGCCGGTTGCCCTGCTCTGCAGCCATGAAGCCCCTCGCCTCACACTCGCGTGGCTAGACCGTCGCACGTCCACGGCCGAGCTAGTTGTCTGCGTATGAGACTAGCGGGACTACGGTTACTCAAGCGAACGTTATAACAATCCTATCGGGTCTAGACCACCCGAATGGAGTATGAGCATTCACGAGGCAGCTACGGATTGTTAATCGTCCCTAGCTCGATCGACCGATTTCGCGCGGCCTCGAGCGCGTCGGTGATCGCCGCACGCGTCCGATGGCGCTCCAGCTCGCGCAGCGCCATCGCCGTCGTACCCGCCGGCGAGGTGACCGCCTCGCGCAGCACGGCCGGGTGCTCGTTCGTCTCGCTGAGCATCCGGGCGGCACCGAGGGCCGACTGCACGATCAGCTCCGAGGCCAGCTGGCGGGACATCCCGAGCAGCACGCCAGCCTCGATCATCGCCTCGACGAGGTAGAAGAAGTACGCCGGCCCGGAACCCGACAGCGCCGTGACGTTGTCCTGCTGCGACTCGGGGACCCGCACCACCTTGCCGACCGCGCCGAGCATCGCGGTCACCTCCACGAGCTGCTCCTCGGTGGCATACCGGCCGGGTGAGATTGCACTCATCGCCTCCCCGATCAGCATCGGGGTGTTCGGCATCACCCGGATCACCGCGGTGTGCTCCGGCAGCCGCTGCTCGTACAGCGCGGTGGGCAGCCCTGCGCAGATCGACACGATCAGCGTCCCCGGCCGCAGCGCCGACTTCAGCTCGGCCAGCAGCGGCTCGATGTCCTGCGGCTTGACCGCGACAACCAGCACGTCCGCCACGCCGGCCGCATCGGCCACGTCGACCCGTCGCACCCCGAGCCGCTCGGTCACCTCGGCGGCCCTGTCCAGGTGCCGCTCGGTGAAACACAGCAGGTCGGTCGGGTGGCCGGACTTCACGAGGCCGGCCAGCAACGCCTCACCCATCTTGCCGGCGCCCAGCACCGCAATGCTCTTCATGCCGGCCACGCTAGAGCGTGCCCCCGGGATCATCCAGCCGGCCCGGTCAGCTCTCGGGAAGCTCCCGGCCCGGCGGTGGGTCAGCCGAGCGGCGCCAGAGCCAGCTGGCGGGCCTGGCAGACCAGCTGGCCGGCCGCGTCCACCACCGTGTAGTCCTCGTCGAACCAGCCGCCCCTGATCACCTTGGAGACGGCCTCGATGCGCAGCCAGCCCGGCGCCGGGCGGCCCCGCAGCAGGGCCGTCAGCTGGACCGTCGGTGCCCAGCCCGGCCGGCCCAGGTTGTACAGCAGGGGCGGCAGGATGTCGCCCGCCAGCAGCGCGAACAGCACGTCGGGCTGCTCACCGACCGGGCGCACCCAGCCGCGCATCAGCGGCTCACCCCGCTCGCCCCGCGCGAAGCTGGCGGTCGCGTCGTCGAGCACCACGTCGCACGAGCGGGCCAGCGGCGCGACCCGGTCCGACGACGCGGACGTCAACGGCGCGCCGGCCGGCGGCTCGGCGGGCACACCCGGCAGGTCGGACCACTCCGCCTGCTCACGCGGCAGTGTGCCGGCGGTGACCGAGCCGGTCAGCACCACGCGGCCGTGCTGGTACAGCGTCACACGCACGACCGACGCCGTGCGGCCGACCTTGACCACCTCGGTGGCGATCGCGGCGGGGCCGGTATCGGGGGCGCGCAGGAAGTCGGCGCTGACCGCGAGCGGCTCCGCCCTGGAAGCGGCGCTGCCCGACTCGGCGCCGGTGTAGGCCTCCAGCCCCGTCAGCGCGCCCTTGGTGAGCAGCGCCAACATGAAGCCGCCGTGCACCTTGCCGCCGCCCACCGTCCAGGCCCGCTGCAGCTCGGCGCGGTAGACCCCGGGCTCTGCCGGTGTGAGCGCGAGCGCGGCGCTGAACGGCGCGGCGGGCTCCTGAGCCGATGCCACGGCGGACTCAGGGGACGACTCGGGCGCCGACACCGGCGCGGCCGGTGAGCGAGTATCCATGTCTTAGCTCTATCACCCCGGGCCGACGGCGGCGGCCGGACGGACCGGTTCTGTGCCCGGCGTCACGGCGTTACGGGCCGATGCGTCACGGCGTTACGACTACCGGCGGCAAGGCGGGTACCGGGGATCCGACCCGAGTGTCCGAGGACCGACGTCAGGGCCGGCTGGGGGCGCCGAGCGGGCCGGGGGCGGGGGCCTGCGCCGGCACCGGGGCCAGTGCCTGCTCGCCGTCGTAGCCGGGCCGGCCGGGCACGTCCCGCCCGTTCGCCACGGCCGCTGGCGCGGCGAGTGGCGTGGTGGGCTGCAGGTTCAGCCGGGCGAACAGCAGCGACTCGGCCAGCAGCGCCGCCCGGTCGTGCCGGGTGCGGGCGCGGCGCGTGCTCACCTCGAGCACCACGAGCCCGGTGAAGTGGTTGTTGACCAGCCGTTCGCACACCTCGACGCACGGCTGGCTGCCGCGCCCGGGCACCAGGTGCTCGTCGCGGGTGGCGCCGCTGCCGTCGGTGAGGTGGATGTGGGCGAGGCCATCGCCCATCCGGTCCATCATGGCCAGCGCGTCCACGCCGGCGGCAGCGGTGTGCGACAGGTCGAGCGTGTAGTAGCGGTGCCCCACGTCGGTGGGGTCCTCACTGGGGGCGTACGGCACAGCGCGCAGGCCGGCCCGGCGCACCGGGAACATGTTCTCCACCGCGAGCGCCACCCCGTACCGCTGGGCGACCTCCTCCACCGTGTCGGCGAACGCCGTGGCGTAGCCGCGCTGCCAGCGGAACGGCGGGTGCACCACCACGGTGCTCGCGCCCAGGTAGTCGGCCGCGTCGCCACTGCGGCGCAGCCGCTCCAGCGGGTCGGTGCCCCAGACCCGCTGCGTGACCGCAAGGCAGGGCGCGTGCACCGCGAGCACGGGCACCCGGTAGCGCGCGGAGAGCCGCTCGATCGCCTGGATGTCCTGCGAGACCGGATCGGTCCACACCATCAGTTCGACGCCGTCGTAGCCGAGCTCCGCGGCCAGCAGGAAACCGACCTCGGTGGACTCGGGGTACACCGAGGCAGTGGACAGCGCGACCAGCGGGGCAGGTGGGTGCACAGGCGCTACCTCAACGAACGGCGAGCAGGAGAACAGCGGGCGAGATCGTCACGATGAGTCCGACCAGAACCGCGAGCATAGTCGTCTGTAGGTCTTCACTGCCACGAATTGTGCGCACCACGAACACCAGTCCCACCGTGGCGACCACGGCGGCGGCCAGCGCGACCACCGGCAGGTTCAGCCAGAGGTAGCGGAAACCGACCCACAGCACCGCGCCACCGACCGCGCCACCGAGACCCTGCGCGATCAGGATCGCCCAGGCCTTCAGGCCCGACCGCTCCTCGAGGTCGTCCTCCTCGTCCAGCCCCGCCGGCACGTCCGGGATGGCCCGCGTGCCCGGCCTGCCGGCGAGCGCCGCCGCTCCTCGGGGCACCCCGCCCCTGCGGCCCCGGCCGGCGGCCACCGGCCGATCGGCCGGCTCGAAGTCGTCGTCCAGCTCGTCGTCGTCATCGAACGTGTCGGCGCCCGGGGAGATCTGGGTGTTCGGGCCGCTGCCCTCGATCGCCCGGTTGGCGCCGGTGCGGCTCCCGGCGCCCTTGCCGTCGACCGCCCTGTTGGCGCTGGTCCGGCCACCGCCGGCCGGGAAGGCCCCGGTGCCGCCGAGCACGGCGGCCCCCGCGCCGGTGGCGCCGGCCGGGAACGCACCCGTCGCCCCGCCCGCCGGGTACGCGCCGGTCGGAGAGTTGCGGCCGGCGCCTGGCGGGGTCTGCGGCAGCAGCGGGTCGGTGATCGGGCCCGTGGCCGGGCCCTGCCGCTGGCCGAGGCCGGGGCGCTCGGGGAACTTCGGCATCTGCTCGGTGGGCTCCTCGGGCGGCTTGGTCAGCCCCGAGGTGTAGGAGTCCAGCGGGAACGAGTCGGCCGGGTAGGAGTCGGCCAGGTACGGGTCGCCGGCCGCTCCCGCCGAGAGCGGCGTGGCCGCGCGCGTGTCGGGGTCGGCCAGGTAGGAGTCGATCGAGTAGCTGCCGGTACCGGACGGCGGGTCGGCGACCGTGCGGCCGTACTCGCTGCCGGGGCGCGCCCACTCCGAGGCGTCGAGCGCGCCGTCGCCGTGCTCGAACGTGCCGGCGCCGTTCGTGTGGCCGTAGCCGGACAGGCCGGCGGAACCATAGCCGCGCCACGGCGAGTCGTCGAGGTCAGAGCCTCGGTGGGAGTCAGGCTCCTCGGCGGCGGCGGACAGCGAGGACCAGGTGCGCTCGGCGTTGTCGACGGCCGACTGGTCAGGGGTGGGGAGCTCTCCGGCCCGGGTCGTGGGCTCGGCGTCGGCACCTCGGCCTGAGCGCCGGCGACGCCGACCACCGCCGCCAGCGTCGGCGCCGTACTGCTCGAGCAGTTCAGCGACGGTCCGCTGGCGCCCCGAATCGGAGCTGTGGTCCGCTGTCATCCCGTATACCGTGCCTCCTGAGGCCCCGCCAGTCCAGTCGCGCTCATGTCGTGCGTCGAGTGGTCGTTCCGGGACGCCCCGTCGAGCCAGTCCAGGCGTCGAAGGATAACGCCCTCGCGCAGCGCCCATGGACAGATCTCCAGCCGACTGAGATCGAGCGCACGCATCGCGGCCTCCGCGACGACCGCGCCGGCCACCAGCTGGTGCGCGCGGCTGGCGCTGACACCTTCCAGTTCGGCCAGGTCAGCGGCCGACATCCGGCTGATGAACGCACCCACCTGGCGCAGCCCGGTGTCGGTCAGGACGCGGCGGGCCCTCGGCCCCTCGCTGGACGGTGCCGCGCCGGTCAGCCGGGCGAGTGAACGGAACGTCTTGGAGGTGCCGACCGCGCGGTCCGGCGCGCCCTCGGCCATCAGCCGCGCCGCCACCGGCTCGATCAGCTCCTCGACGTGCTCGCGCAGCGCCTCGATCTCGCGGCGCGACGGCGGGTCGGTGCTGAACCACTCCCGCGTCAGCCGGCCGGCGCCGAGTGGCAGCGACGCGGCCACCGAGGGCACCTCGTCCAGCCCGGCCGCGAGCTCCAGCGAGCCGCCGCCGATGTCGAGCACCAGCAGCTGGCCGGCGGACCAGCCGAACCACCGCCGCACGGCCAGGAAGGTGTACCGGGCCTCGTCGTCGCCGGGCAGCACCTGCAGCGCCACCCCGGTCTCCGCGAGCACTCTGGCCAGCACGGCGGCCGAGTTCGGCGCGTCACGCAGGGCTGAGGTGGCGAAGGCCAGCAGGTCGCGGCAGCCGGCGGCGGCGGCCGAGGCACGGGCCGTCTGCACAGCTCTGACCAGCGCATCCGACCCGGCACGGCTGAGTCGACCGGAGTCGTCGAGTGACTCCGCGAGCCGCAGCGCGGTCTTCTCCGACGTCATCGGGGTGGGGTGACCACCACGGTGTGCGTCGACGATGAGCAGGTGGACGGTGTTCGAACCGACGTCAAGCACTCCCAGGCGCACAAAAAACTACCGTACCTCGGACGAGGAGACCGTGACGTATCGCGGCCGGGTCATCCTGGCGGCCACTCAGGTCTCGAACTTGTAGCCGAGACCACGCACGGTAACCAGGTGCCTCGGAGCGGAGGGGTCGGCCTCGATCTTCGAGCGCAGTCGCTTGACATGAACGTCCAGCGTCTTGGTGTCGCCGACGTAGTCCGCGCCCCACACCCGGTCGATCAGCTGGCCTCGGGTGAGTACCCGCCCGACGTTGCGCAGCAGGTACTCGAGCAGGTCGAACTCCTTGAGCGGCAGCGGCACCTCGCCACCGGCCACGGTGACCACGTGGCGCTCGACGTCCATCCGCACCGGGCCAGCCTCCAGCACCGGCGGCGAGTTGTCCTCCGACTCACCGCCGCGCCGCAGCACCGCGCGCACCCGGGCGATCAGCTCGCGCGCCGAGTACGGCTTGGTCACGTAGTCGTCGGCGCCCAGCTCCAGGCCGACCACCTTGTCGATCTCGCTGTCCCGCGCGGTCACCATGATCACCGGCACGGCGGAGCGCTGGCGCAGCGCCTTGCACACGTCGGTGCCGCTCATGCCGGGCAGCATCAGGTCGAGCAGCACGATGTCGGCGCCGTTGCGGTCGAACTCCTCCAGCGCGTCCTGGCCCGTGCCGGCCACGGCGGCGGTGAATCCCTCCTTGCGCAGCAGGAACGCCAACGGGTCGGCGAAGGACTCCTCGTCCTCGACGATCAGCACCCTGGTCACAGCACTCCTCCTGGTTCGGTGATGCGGTCGCGGTCGGGGACGCGGCCGGCGGCCAGGTCGGCGGCGAGGTGCCTGGCGGCACCGTGCGCACCCAACTGGGCACCGTTGTTCACACCGTTGGGCATTCCACTCGGCACAGCGCCGGCGGCGGTGCTGCCGGGGAGCTGGTCAGCTCCGTGTGCTGGCAGTCGAAGGGTGAAGGTGGACCCGGTGCCCGGATGGCTCCACAGCTTCACCTCGCCGCCGTGGTTGGCGGCCACGTGCTTGACGATGGCAAGGCCGAGCCCGGTACCGCCCGTGGCACGGGACCGCGCCGGGTCGACCCTGAAGAACCGCTCGAACACACGCACCTGGTGCTCCGGCGCGATGCCGATGCCCCGGTCGGTGACGGCGACCTCGACGACGTCGTCCACCCGGCGGCGGCTGATCGAGACCGACGTGTTCGGCGGCGAGTAGGCGATGGCGTTGTCCAGCAGGTTGGACAGGGCGGTGACCAGCAGCGTCCGGTCGCCGTCCACCAGCAGGCCGCTCGGGTCGTCGACGCTGATCCCGATGCCGGTGGACTCCGAGACCAGCCGGCAGCGCGACAGCGCCTCGTCGATCACGTCGTCCACCTCGACCACGGCC
>DATAYB010000045.1:0-5048 GCA_036272795.1 Pseudonocardia sp. | reverse complement strand
CCGAACCAGTGGTTCACCATCGCCGCGTCGACGCCGGCCGTGGTGGCGATGGAACGCACCCTGGCGCCCTGGTAGCCGTGCTCGGCGAACTCCGCGCGGGCCGCCGCGAGCAGCGCGTCCTTGGTGTCCTGGCCCGCCGGGCGGCGTCCCCGGCGGCGTCCCGGGGGCGCGACCGGACCGGCCGTCGGCTGCTCCGGGGCGGATGGGGTCACGCTCTCATCCTGACATCAGAGGCGCGCGTCCGCTCGGACGGGCGGACGGCACAATGAGAGTCATGACAGGCATCACGACCGCGGCGGGCGCGGGGGCGGAATGACCGTGAGTTCGGTGTACGCGGGCACGGCCGCGCTCGGCGCGGTGTCGCCGTCGCGGGAGGAGTTCCGGGAGTTGGCGGACGGGCACCGGGTGATCCCGGTGGCGCGCAGGCTGCTGGCCGACGACGAGACCCCGGTCGGGCTGTACCGCAAGCTGGCGGGGGACCGGCCGGGCACGTTCCTGCTGGAGTCGGCGGAGAACGGCCGGTCCTGGTCGCGCTGGTCGTTCGTCGGGGCGCACTGTGCCGCCGCGCTGACCGAGGTGGACGGTGAGGCCACCTGGCTGGGCACGCCGCCGGTCGGCCTGGTGTCCGGGGGTGACCCGCTGGTCGCGCTGCGGCACGCCATCGAGGAGCTGCGCACCGAGCCGCTGGCCGGGCTGCCGCCGCTGACCGGGGGCATGGTCGGCTACCTCGGCTACGACGTGGTGCGCCGGTTGGAGCGGCTGCCCAGCCTCGCCGAGGACGACCTGAAGCTGCCCGAGCTGATCATGCTGCTGGCCACCGACCTGGCCGCGCTGGATCATCACGAGGGCTCGGTGACGCTCATCGCGAACGCGGTGAACTGGGACAACAGCCCGGATCGGGTGGACGCCGCCTACGACGACGCGGTGGCAAGGCTCGACCGGATGACCACCCAGCTCGGTGCCGCCGCCCCGTCCACCGTCGCGGTCTACCGGCCCGCGCAGCCGAACTTCGTGCGCCGCCGCAGCCTTGACGAGCACTGCGCGGCGGTGCTCGCGGCGAAGGAGGAGATCCTCGCGGGCGAGGCGTTCCAGGTGGTCGTGTCGCAGCGGTTCGAGACGGAGATCTCGGTGGACTCGCTGGAGGTCTACCGGGTGCTGCGCGCGACGAACCCGAGCCCCTACATGTACCTGCTGCGGCTGGCCGACGCCGAGGGGAAGCGGTTCGACATCGTCGGGTCCAGCCCGGAGGCACTGGTCACCGTCCGGGACGGGCAGGCCACCACGCACCCGATCGCGGGCACCCGGTGGCGAGGGGCCACCGAGGAGGAGGACCTGCTGCTCGAGAAGGACCTGCGCTCCGACGAGAAGGAGCGCGCCGAGCACGTCATGCTGGTCGACCTGGGCCGCAACGACCTGGGCCGGGTGTGCGAGCCGGGCACGGTCAAGGTGCACAACTTCTTCGAGGTCGAGCGGTACTCGCACGTGATGCACCTGGTGTCCACGGTGACGGGCCGGCTGGCGGAGGGGCGCAACGCGTTCGACGCGGTCACCGCGTGCTTCCCGGCCGGCACGCTGTCCGGAGCCCCGAAGCCCCGTGCGATGGAGATCATCGAGCGGCTGGAGCCGACCCGGCGGGGCCTCTACGGCGGCATCGTCGGCTACCTCGACTTCGCGGGCGACGCCGACACCGCGATCGCGATCCGTACGGCCCTGGTCCGCGACGGCGTGGCCTACGTACAGGCAGGCGGTGGCATCGTCGCCGACTCCGACCCGGTCGCCGAGGACACCGAGACGCTCAACAAGGCGCGCGCGGTCCTGTCGGCCATCGCGACGGCGGCGACGCTGGCACCCCCGTCGGAGCTGTCGGTGCCGGCCGGGCCGGGCGGCGGGTGAGCCCGCCACGCCGCCTCGCCGCCGCGCTGCTGGCGCTGGGGGTGGCGGCCTTCCTGCTGTGGCTGGCGACCCGCCTGGTGTGGCTGCGGGCGGCCTATCAGAGCTCCCTGCGGGGTCCGGTGACCGTCGACGTCACCGGCGCTGTGCTGCGTCCTGAGCTGGCCGCGATCGCGTTGCTCGCGGTGGCGGCCGCCGCGGCGGTGGTGGCGACCTCGGGGTGGCCGCGCCGGGTGCTCGGCGCGCTGGTCGCGGCGGCCGGGGCCTGGGCGGTCCGGTTGAGCTGGGTATGGGGTGGAGCCGCCCCCGCCGTGCCGGTCGGCGAGCTGTCGCAGGGCGGCCGGCCCGGTTCGGCGGCGACGGTGCCGGTCGACGCGGTCGCCGCCGGGGCGCCGGTGACGACCTCCGCTGCGCTGCTCGGATTGGCCGCCGGGCTGCTGCTGGTGCTGGCCGGCATAGGGGTGGTGTGCTGGGCGGATGCGATGCCGAGGCTGGGTGCGCGCTACTCCGCGCCGGGTACCGCGCGGCGGGTGCCGGACCGCGACAGCCAGTGGTGGGATGCCCTGGACGCGGGGGAGGACCCCACCCTGAAGGGGCCGCCGGGAGACCCTGGGACCTCGCGCTGATTGCGCGCAGTTAGCATTCTCTGGAACGCCATGTTGAAGGCCCGCCTCGCCAGCCACATCCACGACTGCCGACCGGTGAGGCCGGTCCCGAGAGGGGGGATCGCCTCCGTGATTGAGCGGAGCACGCGAGCCATCCGCGACGGCAAGATGGACGGCACGGTGAATTACCTGTGAGTGTTCTGGAGTCGATTCTGGAGGGCGTCCGGGTCGACCTGGCGCAGCGCGAGTCGGTGGTGAGCTTCGAGCAGGTGAAGCGAGCCTCCCTGGCCGCGCCGGCGCCGAGGGATGTGATGGCCGTGCTGAACAAGCCGGGCATCGGGGTGATCGCGGAGGTCAAGCGCGCCAGCCCGGCGCGCGGTGAGCTCGCACCCATCGACAACCCGGCCGAGCTGGCCAGCCAGTACGCGGCCGGCGGCGCGCGCATCATCAGCGTGCTGACCGAGGGGCGGCAGTTCCACGGCTCGATGGCCGACCTCGTCGCGGTCCGCGCGGCGGTGGACGTGCCCGTGCTGCGCAAGGACTTCGTGGTCGGCACCTACCAGGTGCACGAGGCGCGTGCCGCCGGTGCCGACCTCGTGCTGTTGATCGTCGCGGCGCTCGAGCAGAACGTGCTGGCGTCGCTGCTGGACCGAGTGGAGTCGCTGGGCATGACCGCTCTGGTCGAGGTGCACAACGAGGAGGAGGCGGACCGTGCCCTGGAGGCCGGCGCTTCCCTGATCGGGGTGAACGCGCGGAACCTGCACACCCTGGAGGTCGACCGGTCGCTGTTCGGCCGGCTGGCCCCCGGGCTGCCGGCCGACGTGCTGCGGGTCGCCGAGTCGGGTGTGCGCGGCCCCGGTGACCTGCTGACCTACGCTGGCTATGGCGCCGACGCGGTGCTGGTCGGCGAGGGCCTGGTGACGAGTGGTGACCCGCGCGTCGCGGTGAACAAGCTCGTCGCGGCCGGCTTCCACCCGTCGTGCTCGCGGGCGGTCCGGTGAGCCGCTCGGAGGTGGTCACGGCCACCGCGAGCAGCGGCATCGCGACCCGCAGCGGGCACGAGCCGGACGAGGGCGGGCACTTCGGCCGCTTCGGCGGGCGCTTCGTACCGGAGGCGTTGATCGCGGCGCTGGACGAGCTCACCGCGTTCTACGAGAAGGCCAGGGTCGACCCCGACTTCCTGGCCGAGCTGGACCGGTTGCAGCGTGACTACGCGGGCCGGCCGTCGCCCCTGACCGACGCGTCGAAGCTGGGTGCGCACGCCGGCGGGGCGCGGCTGCTGCTCAAGCGCGAGGACCTCAACCACACCGGTTCCCACAAGATCAACAATGTGCTCGGCCAGGCGCTGCTCGCCAAGCGGATGGGCAAGACCCGGGTGATCGCGGAGACCGGGGCCGGCCAGCACGGCGTGGCCACCGCGACCGCGGCCGCGCTGCTGGACCTGGAGTGCGTCGTCTACATGGGCGAGGTCGACACGAGGCGGCAGGCGCTGAACGTGGCGCGGATGCGGCTGCTCGGTGCCAAGGTCATCTCGGTGACCATCGGCTCCCGCACGCTGAAGGACGCGATCAACGAGGCGCTGCGCGACTGGGTGGCCAACCTCGGGTCGACCCACTACCTGCTGGGTACCGCCGCCGGGCCGCACCCGTTCCCGATGATGGTGCGCGACTTCCACCGGGTGATCGGGCTGGAGGCGCGCGAGCAGGTGCTGGCGCGCTGCGGCCGGCTGCCCACTGCGGTGGTGGCGTGTGTCGGCGGCGGCTCGAACGCGATCGGTGTGTTCCACGCGTTCCTGGACGACCCGGGGGTCCGGCTGGTCGGCTTCGAGCCGGGCGGCGACGGCGTGGAGACCGGGCGGCACGGCGCGACGCTGACCGAGGGCTCACCGGGCGCGCTGCACGGGGCGATGTCGTACCTGCTGCAGGACGAGGACGGTCAGACGCTGGAGTCGCACTCGATCTCGGCGGGCCTGGACTACCCGGGTGTCGGGCCGGAGCACGCGCTGCTCAAGGACATCGGGCGGGCGGAGTACCGGCCGATCACCGACGCCGAGGCGATGGACGCGTTCGCGCTGCTGGCCCGCACCGAGGGCATCATCCCGGCGATCGAGTCGGCGCACGCGGTGGCCGGCGCGCTCAAGCTGGGCCGCGAGCTGGGCCCCGACGCCGTGATCCTGATCAACCTGTCCGGCCGGGGCGACAAGGACATGGGTACGGCCGCCGAGTGGTTCAACCTCACCGGGGACGGCACGGACGGCGGCGGCGAGCCCGGCCGCGCGGAGAGTGCCGCTTCCGACGGCACCGCGAGCAACGGCCACCAGAGCAACGGGAGCGCCCAGTGAGCGGGCTGGACGAGCTGTTCACCACCTGCCGCGCGGAGCACCGGGCGGCCCTGGTCGGGTACCTACCGGCCGGCTACCCGACGGTGGACGGCTCGGCTCGGCTGCTCACGGCGCTGATCGAGTCCGGCGTGGACCTGGTCGAGGTCGGCCTGCCGTACTCCGACCCGGTGCTGGACGGGCCGACGATCCAGGCCGCCGCGGAGGTCGCGCTG
>DATAYB010000044.1:0-2540 GCA_036272795.1 Pseudonocardia sp. | reverse complement strand
CCGCCGCGCCGCGCTGGTCGAGGAACCGCTGTGCCGTGCGGATGATCTCCAGCGAGTTCGCCTCCGACTCCTCGGCGGTGTCGCCCCACGCCGTGATCCCGTGCCCGCCGAGGATCACGCCGATCGCCTTCGGGTTCGCCGCCCTGATCGCCGCGATGTCGAGCCCGAGCTGGAACCCGGGGCGGCGCCATGGCACCCAGGCGACCCGGTCGCCGAAGATCTCCTTGGTCAGCGACTCGCCGTCGGCGGCGGTGGCCAGGGCAATGCCGGCGTCCGGGTGCAGGTGGTCCACGTGGGCGGCGTCCACGAGCCCGTGCATGGCGGTGTCGATAGAAGGCACGGCGGGGCTGGCTTTACCGTGCAGGCAGTAGTCGAACGCGGCCACCATCTCGTCCTCGCGCTCGACGCCCGGGTACACGTCGACCAGCCCGCGCAGCCGGTCCAGCCGCAACACCGCCAGCCCCGCCTCGGTGAGCGTGCCCAGGTCACCCCCGGACCCCTTCACCCACATCAGCTCGACGGGCCGCCCGGTCGCGGGGTCGGTGTCGGTGCCCTTGGCGGACGCGTTGCCGCCGGCGTAGTTGGTGTTGCGCGGGTCCGCCCCGAGCCGATGGCTCCGGTCGAGCAGCGCGCGCACGGCCTCGTGGCTCACAGGTCCTCCTTCGTCGGTCAGGCTCCCCAGCCCGCTTGCACGCCGCCGACGCGCTCGGTCTCGATGCGTTGCTGGTAGCCGGAGCGGTGGTAGGCCGCTACCGGGTCGGGATCGAGGCCCTGCTCCGCGCGCAGCTCGCGCAGCAGCGGCCGGACGTCGGTCGAGAAGGCGTCCATCAGCACCGCGTTGGCGCCCAGCACGTCGCCGGACCGCTGGGCGGCGGCCAGCGCGTCGGCGTCGACCAGCAGCGCCTTCGCCGTGGCCTCCTGCACGTTCAGCACCGAGCGGATGATCGCCGGGATCTTCGCCTCGATGTTGTGGCACTGGTCCAGCATGAACGCGATGCCGGCCTCGGCGCGCAGCGCGTCGGCGGACACGATCTCGTGCATGATCCGGAACAGCTGGAAAGGGTCCGCCGCGCCGACCATCAGGTCGTCGTCCGCGTAGAACCGCGAGTTGAAGTCGAACGCGCCGAGCCGGCCGGCCCGCAGCAGGAACGCGACGATGAACTCGATGTTCGTGCCTGGCGCGTGGTGGCCGGTGTCGATGCAGACGGTCGCCTTCGGGCCGAGCTCGACGCAGTGCGCGTACGAGGTGCCCCAGTCCGGCACATCGGTGGTGTAGAACGCCGGCTCGAACAGCTTGTACTCCAGGAGCATCCGCTGCTGGTCACCGAGCCGGTCGTACACCTCACGCAGCGCCTCGGCCAGCCGGTCCTGCCGCGCCCGGATCGAGTCCTGCCCCGGGTAGTTGGTGCCGTCGGAGAACCACAGCTTGAGGTCGCGGGACCCGGTCGCGTCCATGATGTCGACGCAGTCCAGCAGGTGGTCGATAGCCTTGCGGCGGATCCCCGGGTCGGGGTTGGTGACGCTGCCGAGCTTGTAGTCGTCGTCCTGGAAGACGTTGGAGTTGATCGCCCCGATGCCGAGGCCCGCGTCGGCGGCGAACTTGGCCAGCTCCGCGTAGTCGTCCACCCGGTCCCACGGGATGTGCAGCGCCACGGTGGGCGCGACCCCGGTCAGCTCGTGCACCCGGGCCGCGTCGGCGATCTTCTCCTTCGGCGTGCGCGGCACCCCGGCCTGGGCGAACACCTTGAACCGGGTGCCGGAGTTCGCGTAGGCCCAGGACGGAGTCTCGATCCGTTGGGCGCGCAGGGCCGCCTTCGCGGCGGTCGGGTCGGTCATGGGCTCCGCTCCGTCCGGACAGACTGCTGGAGGTACTGGTCGAGCGTCTGCGCCAACTGTGCCCGCAACCCCTCGGCGTCGGGAAGGCCGAACGGCACCACCGCCTCGGGCACCTGCTCGAGCGGGCGGTCCAGGTAGGCGCCAGGCCGGGCTGTGGCGACCGCCCCGTCGGCCGCCACACCGAGCCCGTCGTAGCAAGCCGAACCTGTCGGCGACGGCGTCATACGCGGGCGTTGCAATGAAACGCTTCATTACACATCGCGGCCAACTCTAGGAGCGGCCCAACCAGAGCGTCAAGGCGCCAACCCGGCATCCCCGGCGACCCTCAGCCGAGCGCACCCGCCCCGCACTTCGCATGGCGTGCCTGCACTTCGCACAGTGTGCGGAGTATGCGAAGTGACAGCGCGGGGTGCGAAGTGACGGTCCGGCATGCGATGTGGGGCGGCAGTGGCACGAGGGCGGCCGGCCATGCGCCAAGCCGGCGCAGCGACCAGGTCTTGTGTGCCAGCACACGCAGTGGTTGACTCGCTGACTGATACGTTTCAGAGCCCCGTAAGCCGGGCGGCCGCCGGTCAGTAGGCTGGCCACCCCCAGGAAGCCGAGCAGAGCCACCCGACGAGAGAGGGAGCGGTGACCGGTCACGCCGCGCCGAGCATGAAGACGGTGGCCGCGCGCGCGGGCGTCTCGCTGGGCACCGTGTCCAA
>DATAYB010000043.1:0-14116 GCA_036272795.1 Pseudonocardia sp. | reverse complement strand
GGTCGCCCAGGCGTCCAGTGCGGCGTTGGCCGCCGCGTAGCCGGCCTGCCCGGCCGAGCCCAGCTCGCCCACGATCGAGGAGAACACGATCAGCTCGGTCCGGTCGTGCACGGCCGCGTCGAGCACCTCCACTGTGTTGATTTTGGGTCGCAGCACGGTGGCCAGGCGCGTGGCGTCCTGCGCGTCGAGCAGGCCGTCGTCGAGGACCCCGGCGGCGTGCACGACCAGGCAGGGCGGCGCGGGCAGCGCCCGCAGTGCCTCAGCGACGGCCTCGGCGTCGGTGGCGTCGCAGGCCACCACGTCGACCCTTGCCCCGGCGGCGGTGAGCTCCTCGCCGAGGGCGACCGCCTCGGGTGCGTCCGGGCCGCGCCGGGAAGCCAGCACGAGGTGCGAGGTGCCGGTCCCGACGAGGTGGCGGGCCAGGACCGCACCGATCCCGCCGGTCCCGCCGACGATCAGTACAGGCCCCTCGGCGGTCCGCCCGGCGGCGGTCCGCTCAACAGCGGTCCGCTCGGCGGCGGGGCCCGGCTCACGCCACCGGGGCACCAGCCGCCGGCCCGCACGCACGGCGATGTCGGGATCGGTAGCGGTCGGTAGCAACGACCGGTCGTGGGTGGGCTTGCCCTCGGCCGGCAGGTCGAGCAGGAGGAACCGGCCCGGATGCTCGACCATCGCGGTCAGGGCGAGCCCGCGCACGGCGGCCTGGGCGGGGTCGGGCCGGTCGTCGGGCCCGGCGGCCACCGCGCCCCTGGTCACCACGATCCACGGCTCGTCGTCGGCCGCGCGCGCCGCCTCCTGGACCGCGACCAGCGCACGGGTCGCCGTCTCGGCCACCGGCAGGCCCCGCTCCACGGTGATCCACCGCGGTTGCGGCGCGGCGGCATCGCTCCCGTCCGAAGGGACCTCCACCCAGTCCACGGTGTACAGCCCACCGGTGCTCGCCGCGGCCTCGTCGTCCTCGGCCACCGTGCCCGCCCAGAACCGCTGATGGGTGAACGGGTAGGTCGGCAGGTCGATCTGGCGGGCGCGGCCGTCGCCCCGATCCGACGGCACCCAGTGCGGGAGGAAGGCGTCGGAGCACCACAGTGCGGCGGCCGCCCGGTCGGCCGCGAGCGCCGGCTCCAGGTCGCGGTGCCCGAGCGCGACGGCGAGCACGTCCGGATGATCGGCGCCGAGGTACCCGACCAGGCTCGGGTGCGTACCGACCTCGACCGCCCTTCGGACGCCGAGCTCGTCCACGGCGTGCGCGACGGCGTCGGCGAACCGCACCGTCGCGGTCAGCTGTTGGCCCCAGTGCTCCGGGTCGGCCCACGTCGTCGGGCCCACCGGGCGACCGGTCACCGTGGAGACGACCGGGATCCCCGGTGCGGACCAGTCCAGCCCGGCGGCCACCGAGGTGACCCGGGCCGCCGAGGGGGCCATCGCCGGGGAGTGGAAGGCGTGCGAGGTGACGAGTCGGGTGCTGCGCAGCGCGTCGCCGACGCCCGCGAGCACCGCGTCAAGGCCGGCCGAGTCACCGGAGAGCACCAGGCTGGTCGCGGCGTTGTCGGCCGCGACCACGACGTCGCCCGGCAGGTGCGCGACGAGCTCGCGCAGGTCCGCCGTCGAGCCGGACACGGCCGCCATCGCCCCGCCGGACGGCAGCTCCCCCATCGCCAGCGCGCGGGCGGCGACCAGCGCGGCCGCGTCGTCGAGCGACAGCGATCCGGCCAGGTGGGCCGCGGCCATCTCACCGACCGAGTGCCCCACCAGCACGTCCGGCTCCAGCCCCCACGAGCGCAGTAGCCCGAACCCCGCGACCTGCATCGCGAACAGCGCGGGCTGGGCCCAGCGGGTGTCGGCGAGCAGCCCGGCGTCCTCGCCCCACATCACGTCGCGCAGGGGGCGCTCCAGGTGCGGCTCGAGGGCCTTGCAGACCGCGTCGAAGTCGGCGGCGAAGGTGTCGAAGCGTTCGCACAGCTCACGGCCCATGCCCAGTCGTTGGGAACCCTGCCCTGGCAGCAGCACCGCGGTCGTCCCACGCCGGACCTCACCGACCACCACCCCAGGGGCGCTCTCGCCGTGGGCCAGCGCGGCCAGCGCATCGACCCGGTCGTGAGGATCGTCGAAGTCGGACAACACCACGGCGCGGTGTGACAGCGCGGTGCGCCGGGTGGCCAGCGCGACGGCGACGTCGTCGGCCGGGGGCCCGGTGGGTCCCGCCAGGACACGCAGCCTCGCGGCGAGCGCGGCGAGGGCCTCGGGGTCGCGGGCGGAGAGCAACCACGGCGAGCGCGGTTCTGCTTCGGACAGGTCGGGGACCTCGACCGTCTCCTCGACCGCCTGCTCGACGACCTCCTCGACCGACTCCTCGACGATGACGTGTGCGTTGGTCCCCGAGATCCCGAACGACGACACACCGATCCGCCGGGGGCGCCCGACCGAGGGCAGTGGGGCCGCCGAAGTGGCCAGCTCGATCTTGCCCCGCTCCCAGCCGACCCGGGTGGACGGAGTGCCGAGGTGCAGGCTCGCCGGCAGGATCCCGTGGCGCAGTGACAGCAGAGCCTTGATCACCCCGACCACTCCGGCCGAGGCCTGGGTGTGACCGATGTTCGACTTCACCGAGCCCAGCCGCAGCGGTTCCTCGCGGTCGCGCCCGTAGGTGGCCAGCAGGGCGTGCGCCTCGATCGGGTCGCCCAGCGTGGTCCCGGTGCCGTGTGCCTCCACCGCGTCGACCTCGTCGGCACGCAGCCCCGCCGAGGCCAGCGCCGCCCGGATGACCCGCTCCTGGGAGGGGCCGTTCGGTGCGGTCAGCCCGTTCGAGGCACCGTCGGAGTTCACCGCCGAGCCGCGCAGCACGCCCCACACCCGGCGCCCGGCGGCGCGCGCGTCGGCGAGCCGCTCCACCACCAGCATGCCGACGCCCTCACCCCAGCCGGTGCCGTCGGCGTCGTCCGAGAAGGACTTGCACCGGCCGTCCCCGGCGAGGCCGCCCTGCCGGGCGAACTCGGCGAAGGGGTCCGGGGTGGACATCACGGCGACCCCGCCGACCAGGGCCCGGTCGCACTCGCCGCCCCGCAGCGCGGTCGCGGCGAGATGCAGCGCGACCAGCGACGACGAGCACGCGGTGTCCACCGTCAGCGCGGGTCCCTCTGTGCCGAGCACGTAGGCGATCCGGCCGGAGGCGACGCTGAGCGTGTTGCCGGTCATGACATGACCGCCCAGCTCGCCGTCCATCCCCACGAGGTGGCTGCCGTACTCCTGGTTGCTGGCCCCGACGAACACCCCGGTCCGGGTACCACGCAGGTCGGTCACCGGGATCCCGGCCCGCTCCACCGCCTCCCACGCGGTCTCCAGCAGCAGCCGTTGCTGCGGGTCCATGGCCAGCGCCTCACGCGGGGAGATCCCGAAGAACGCGGCGTCGAAGCCGGCGGCGTCGTCGAGGAACGCCCCGCCGGGGGCGGCCGGGTCCGGCCGCCAGCCTCGGTCGGCCGGCCATGGCCCGACCGTGTCACCACCTCGGCGCAGCAGGTCCCAGAACTCGTCGGGGCCGGTGATACCCCCGGGGAGGCGGCAGCCGACGCCGACGATCGCCACCGGTGCGCGGCTCGCGTCGCGCAGCTCG
Source organism: Pseudonocardia sp. (assembly GCA_036272795.1). Lineage (GTDB taxonomy): Bacteria > Actinomycetota > Actinomycetes > Mycobacteriales > Pseudonocardiaceae > Pseudonocardia. Next base: position 10,512 of record DATAYB010000043.1, on the reverse strand, counting down.
GCGGTCTCGCGGCGCAGCAGCTCGTTGTCCTGCAGCGACTTGCGCAGCGCCGCAACGACCTGGTCGGGGGAAGAGGCCATGCCCGAGGACTCCGTTTCTGATCAGGATCCGTCCGGGCCCATGGCCATGCGGACGAGATCATCGACGTCGAGACCCGACAGGTCGGTGGGCGCTTCGGCCTCGACCGGACGGGGCGCGGTGGGCACCGGGACACTCCCGGCCGGGACGAGCAGTTCCTCGAGATGGCGGGCCAGGGCCGTGGGGCTGGGATGGTCGAACACGACGGTGCTCGGCAGGAGCAGACCGGTCCGGGCGGCGAGCCGGTTGCGCAGCTCGACCGCGGTCAACGAGTCGACGCCGAGCTCGGCGAAGCTGTGGTCCGGGTCGACGTCGGCGCCACCGGAGTGGCCGAGGACGACGGCCGTCGCGCGACCGACCAGGCCGACCAGCGTGCGGCGCCTGGCGGCGGCGTCGAGGTCCCGCAACCGCTCGGCCAGGTCCTCGCCGGCCGGACCGCCCGAGGTGTCGTCCGTGCCCGAGCCGGCCACCGCCGAGCGGCCCCAGGATCCGGCGGTGCCGTGCACGCCTTCGGCCAGCCCGGACAGCACCGGCGGCACCGCGGCGCCGAGCCGGGCCAGGGCGGACCGGTCCACGAGCAGTGCGAGCGCGAACCCGGAGGGTGCCTCCCACGCCGCGTCGAACAGGGCGCGGCCCTCGTCGGGGCAGAGCGGCGGGATACCGGCGCGGGCCATCCGGGCGCGGTCGGCCTCACCCAGCGACGCGGTCATCCCGCCGACCCCGGTCCACGGCCCGAACGCCGTCGCGGTCGCCGGAAGGCCGTCGGCGGCGCGGCGGCGCGCCAGCGCGTCGAGGGCGGAGTTGGCGGCCGCGTATGCGGACTGTCCGGGTGCTCCGAGGGCTCCGGCCGAGGAGCTGAGCAGTACGAACCGGGCGAGGTCGGCGTCGCGGGTGAGCTCGTGCAGGTGCCGGGCGCCGTCGACCTTGGGCGCTAGGACGGCGTCCAGGGACTCCGGGTGCAGGTGTTCGACCAGGCGGTCGTCGAGGATGCCGGCGGCGTGCACGACGGCGGTGAGCGGGTGATCTTCCGGCACACCGGCGAGCAGCGCGGCGACCTGCTCCCGGTCGGAGACGTCGCGGGCGGCCACGGTGACCTCGGCGCCGAGGTCGGCGAGCTCGGCGCACAGCTCTCGCGTCTGGGGGCTGCGCGCGCCCCTGCGGCCGGTGAGCAGCAGGTGCCGCGCGCCGTGCCGGGTCACCAGGTGGCGGGCGAGGGTCGCACCCAGCCCGCCGAGGCCGCCGGTGATCAGCACAGTCCCCTCGGGGTCGAGGGCGGCGGGCACGGTGAGCACCACCTTGCCCACGTGCCGGGCGCCGCTGAGGTGACGGAACGCCGCCCGCGCCTCCCGCACGTCCCACGCGGTGACCGGCGGCGCGGTGACCGCCCCCTGCTCGACCAGCGCGACCAGGCCGCGCAGCAGCTGTCCGATGCGGTCGTGGCCGGCCTCGGCGAGGTCGAACGCGCGGTAGGCGACGCCCGGGTGCGCGGCGGCGACGGTGTCCGGGTCGCGGACGTCGGTCTTGCCCATCTCCAGGAACGACCCGCCACGGGGCAGCAGCCGCAGCGAGGCGTCGACGAACTCACCGGCCAACGCGTCGAGCACGACGTCGACGCCTCGGCCACCGGTGGCCAGCAGGACGCGTTGCTCGAACTCCAGGGTCCGCGAGGAGGAGACGTGATCGCCGTGCAGGCCGAGCGCGGCCAGCGCACCCCACTTGCCGGGGCTGGCCGTGCCGTACACCTCGGCGCCGAGGTGGCGGGCGATCTGCACCGCCGCCGTGCCGACACCACCGGCCGCGGCATGGACGAGCACCGCGGTACCGGGACCGACCTCGGCGAGATCGGTCATCGCGTAGTAGGCGGTCAGGTACGCCACCGGGAACGCCGCGCCCTGGGCGAAGGTCCAGCCGCGCGGCAACGGTGCGACCGCTCGGTGGTCGGCCACGGCGACCGGCCCGAACGCGCCCGGGAACATGCCGAGCACGCGGTCCCCGACGGCGATGTCCCGCACCGCGTCGCCGGTCTCCAGCACCACGCCGGCGCCTTCCAACCCGAAGTCGGGGGCGTCGCCGGGGTACATGCCCAGCGCGTTGAGGACGTCGCGGAAGTTGACGCCGGCCGCCCGGACCGCGATCCGCACCTCCCCCGGGGCGAGCGGCGCCGCCCCGCGCGGGTCGGACCCGATGACCAGGCCGTCGAGCGTGCCGCGCTCGCGCACCCCGAGGGTCCAGGTGCCCTCGGTCGGCACCGGGAGCAGCTCGTCGCCGGCCGCCCGCTCGGTCGCCCTCGGCACGAGCAGCGCACCGTCGCGCAGCGCGGCCTCGGGATGGTCTGCGGCGAGGGCGGCGCGCAGCACATCGGCCGAGGTCACCCGCTGTCCGCCATCGGGTCGACCGTTGCCCGCGTGGCCGTTGCCCGCGTGGCCGTTACCGGCATGGCCGTTGCCCGCGTGGCCGTTACCGGCGTGGCCGTTGCCCGCGTGGCCGTTGGCCGCGTGGCCATTGCCCGCATGGCCGTTACCGGTGTGGCCGGGGGCGAGGTGGTCGACGTCGAGCAGGGCGAAGCGGCCGGGGTGCTCCGAGATGGCCGAGCGGATCAGCCCGGCGGCCGCGGCGCCGCCGTCGTCAACCGGCCGGGTGCGCTCCGGCCCGGTCGCACCCTGGGTGAGGAAGGTGAGCCGCCCCGACGGTCGGCCAAGCCAGCCCTGGACCAGCTCCAGCGCGCGTCGGGAGGCGGCGTGCGGCTCGACCCCCGGTTCGAGCACGGCGACCACGGGTCCGGTGCCCGCCTGGTCGAGGGAGTCGATGCGGGGCCCGACCGACGGCAGCGCCGGCCCCGCGCCGAGGACCGAGTAGACCACGACGTCGCCGGACGGCCCTTCCGGCAGGGGCCGAGGCTGCCAGTCCAGGCGCAGCGGCGCCGGGCCGGCGTCGGCCGCCATGCGGTGGCCGTCGACGGGGCGCAGGGTCAGCCGCCCGACGGAGAGGATCGGCTCGCCGGTGGCCGTGGTCAGCTCGAGTGCGAGGTTGTCGGGTCCTCGGCGGACGAGTCGGGCCCGCGCGGCGGCGGCGCCGGTGGCGTGCAGGTGCACGTCGGCCCATGCGAATGGCAGGCGACCGGCCGGGCCGGCGGCAGCGGGCTCGCCGTCCGGGGTGTCCGGACCGAGATCGAGGTGCGCCGCGGCGTGCAGGGCGGCGTCGAGCAGCGCGGGATGCAGTCCGTAGCGTCCCGCCTCGGACGCCGCCGGCTCCGGCAGGGCGAGCTCGGCGAGTACCGCTCCGCCCTCGGCCACCCGCAGCGAGTCCAGGCCCTGGAACGTCGGACCGTAGGCGAACCCGGCCTCGGCAAGGCCGGCGTAGAGCTCGGTGCCGGGGATCGCGTCCGAGCCGCTCTCCGGCGACGAGCCGGCCGAGCCGTCTGAGACGTCCGAGACGTCCGGCTCGTCCGTGCCGTCCGGGGCGGCCGGCTCCGGGGTGGACCGGTCGTCGGGTCCCAGGGTGCCGGTCGCGTAGAGCATCCACTCGCCGTCGCCGGCCCGGCCGTGGATCCGCAGCGCGTGCCGCCCGTGGGTGTCCGGGGCGTCGACGGTGAGCTGCAGGCGGACCACGCCCGTCCGGCCGGGCAGCATCGGGGTGAGGATTGCCAGGTCGAGCACCGAGGGGGCGCCGACCCGGTCGCCGGCCAGCAGTGCGAGCTCGAGCAGGGCGGCGCCGGGCACGATCACCGAGGACCCGATGCGGTGGTCGGCCAGCCAGGGCTGGTCGGTGAGGGCGAACCGGCCGGTGAACAGGTGGCCGCCGTGCCCGGCGAGCTCGGAACCGGCGGTGAGGACCGGGTGCCCGGTGCCGGCCAGGCCGGTGGCGCCCGCATCGGCGACCCGGCCGGGACGCGGCCAGTAGCGCCGGCGCTGGAACGGGTAGGTCGGCAGGGCGACCGGGGGGCCTTCGGCGGGTACCCCGGTGAGGGCCGGCCAGTCCACCTCGCCGCCGTGCACCCAGCGGCGGGCGAGCCCGGCGCGCACGGTCGCTGGGGTGCTGGCGTCGCGGCCGCTCAGCGACATGGCGAGCGCGCCGGTGACGACGCGGTCCGGGTCGGCCTCGGCCAGTGCGGCGAGCCGGGCGGAGGTCAGCGCGGTCAGCGTGGTGTCCGGGCCGATCTCCAGCACCCGGGCGACGCCGAGGGCGGCCAACGTGTCGACGGCGTCGGCGAACCGGACCGTGGCCCTCGCGTGCTCGACCCAGTAGCCGGGATCCGTCATGGCCTCCGGGTCCAGCGCGCGGCCGGTGACCGAGGAGACCAGCGGGATCGTGGCCGGTCGCAGGTCGAGCGCGGCCACCACCTCGGCGAACCTGTCCAGCATCGGGTCCATCAGCGGTGAGTGGAACGCGTGGCTGACCGGGAGGCGACGCACCCGCCGGCCCCGGTCGGCGAGCACGGCGGCCACGGCGTCGACGGCCTCGGCCGCCCCGGACAGGACAACCGCGTCGTCCCCGTTGACCGCGCCGAGCGCGACCGGCCCGGCGGTCCCGCCCGACTCGGTCACCTCCCGCAGTACCTCCCGCACCTCGTGCTCGCCCGCGCGCACCGAGACCATGGCCCCGCCCGCCGCGAGCTCGGACATCAGCTCGGCGCGGGCCACGACCAGCGCGGCCAGGTCGGACAGCGAGAGGACGCCCGCGACGTGCGCGGCCGTGATCTCGCCGATCGAGTGGCCGGCCAGGACGTCGGGGCGCACCCCGGCGCTCTCGGCAAGGCGGTACAGCGCCACCTCGTGAGCGACGATCGCGCACTGTGCCCAGCGGGTGTCGGCGAGCGCATCCGGGTCGTCGCGGACCACCTCGCGCAGCGGGCGGTCGGTGAGGGCGTCGAACGCGGCCAGCACGGCGTCGTGCGCGGCGGCGAAGGCCGGGAACGCGCGCAGCTCCTCCGACATGCCGGGCCGCTGGGTGCCCTGGCCGGCGAAGACCACCGCGTCGGTGCCGGCGACCGCGGTGCCGCTGACCACGGACGGGTCGTCGAGGTCGGCGGCCAGCGCGGTGAGGCCGGCGTCGAGGTCGAGCAGCACGGCGCGCCGTGCGTGCCGGGCCCGCTGGGTCATCAGGCCGCGGGCGATCCCGAGGTCGTCAGCCTCCTCGCCGAGGGCGTCGCGGAGCGCCCCGAGCGCCGCCGCCGAAGCCACGAGCGCGTCGTCCGTGCGGGCCGACAGCGGCCAGACCGGATCAGCGCCGGAAGGAGCGGCCCGGGTCGGGGCGGTCGCGGGCGGAGCCTGCTCGAGGATGACGTGGGCGTTGGTGCCGCTGAAGCCGAACGAGGACACCCCGGCCCGGCGCGGCCGGCCGCGCTCCGGCCACTGCTCGGCCTCGGTGACGAGCCGTACCCCCGACGACCAGTCCACCAGCGTGGTCGGGGTGTCGGCGAACAGCGTGGCCGGGAGGATCCCGTGCCGCATCGCCTGCACCATCTTGATCACTCCGGCCATGCCGGCGGCGGCCTGGGTGTGGCCGAGGTTGGACTTCACCGACCCCAGCCGCAGCGGCTCCCGACGCTCCACCCGCCCGTAGGTCGCGATCAGCGCCTCGGCCTCGATCGGGTCACCCAGCACGGTCCCGGTGCCGTGGGCCTCCACCGCGTCGATGTCGGCCGGTGACATCCCGGCGGCGGCGAGCGCCGCGCGGATCACCGCCTCCTGCGCGGGACCGTTCGGGGCGGTCAGCCCGTTGGACGCCCCGTCGGAGTTCACCGCGCTGCCCCGCACCACCGCGAGCACCTCGTGCCCGGCCGCCTGGGCGTCGGAGAGGCGCTCGAGCAGCAGCACCCCGACGCCCTCACCCCAGCTGGTGCCGTCGGCGTCGTCGGAGAACGCCTTGCAGCGCCCGTCCGAGGCCAGCCCGCCCTGGGCGGTGAACTCGACGAAGGCGGCCGGCGTGCTCATCACGGTGACGCCGGCGGCGAGCGCCTGGTCACACTCCCCGAGGCGCAGCGCCGTCGCGGCCTGGTGCAGGGCCACCAGCGACGCCGAACAGGCCGTGTCGACGGTCAGCGCCGGGCCACGCAGCCCGAGCGTGTAGGCGATCCGCCCGGACACGACACTGGCCGCGTTCCCGGTGCCGACGTGCCCCGTGACCTGCTCGTCGGAGTTGGCCAGCAGCGTGGCATAGTCCTGCCCGTTGGTGCCGACGAAGACACCGGTGCGGGTGCCGCGCGCGGTGTGCGGGTCGATCCCGGCGCGCTCGAACGCCTGCCAGCAGGTCTCCAGCAGCAGACGCTGCTGCGGATCCATCGCCAACGCCTCGCGCGGGGCGATGCCGAAGAAGGCGGCGTCGAAGGCGGCGACGTCGGTGAGGAACCCGCCGGTGGTGGTGGCCAGCGGCTCGCCGGCGGGGTCGGTCAACCCGGGCAGGTCCCAGCCGCGGTCGGTGGGCAGGCCGACCAGGCCGTCGCGCCCTTCGACGAGCAGCTCCCACAGGCGCTCCGGGTCGTCCGCGCCGCCGGGCAGCCGGCACGCCATCCCGACCAGGGCGATCGGCTCGTCGGCGCGGCCGGCCACCGGCCCCCGGTGCTGCTCGGCGCGTCCGCCCTGACCGAGCTCCATGACGAACTCGGCGACCGCGCGCGGGGTGGGGTGATCGAACACGACCGCGGCGGGCAGGCGCTGCCCGACGGCGGCGCTCAGGGCGTTGCGCAGCTCGACAGCGATCAGCGAGTCGACGCCGAGCTCGGCGAACTTACGGTCGGCGGGGACGGCGCGGGCGGCCGCCGGGCCCTGGTGCCCGAGCACGCGGGCCACGGTGGCGAGGACCAGTTCGAGGGCGGCCGCGGCGTCGCGGGGTGCGGTCGGGTCGCCAGCGGCGGCACCGGCGGCCTGTCGCCGAGGGGCGGTGAGCGGGCGCAGCACCTCGGGTCGGTGGTCACCCTCACGGTGTGCCAGTACCCGCAGCGGCAGCACGAGATCGGCGTCGACGTCGAGAGCCGCGTCGAGCAGGGCGAGCGCCTCCGCCTCGGGCAGCGGCGCGATCCCACCCCGGGCGGCGCGCGCGGCGGCCCCCTGGGTGCCCATCCCGTCGGACGGTGTCTCCCACAGGCCCCAGCCGATGGCCCGGCCCGCCGAACCACGCCGCCTGCGGCGGGCGACGAGCGCTTCGAGCGCGGCGTTGGCCGCGCAGTAGTTCGCCTGCCCCGGCGAGCCGAGCAGCGAGGCCGCCGAGGAGAACGCGATCAGCGGGACGTCCGGCGCCGCGGCGTCCAGCACGCGTGCGGCAGCCAGCTTGGGCCGCAGCACCGTGGCCAGCCGCCCGGCGTCGAGGTGGGCGACGATGCCGTCGTCGAGAACCCCGGCCGCGTGCACCACCGCGCCCAGCGGATGAGCCGGGTCGATGTCGGCCAGCAGGGCCGCGACCGCATCGGCGTCGGCCACGTCGGCGGCGCGCACGGTGGCCACCGCGCCCAGCGCGGAGAGCTCACCGACCAGTTCCGCCGCGCCGGGGGCCTCGGGTCCGCGCCGCCCCACCAGCAGCAGGTGGCCGACCCCCCGGGTGGCGAGATGGCGGCAGACGGCCCGCCCCACCGCGCCGGTCGCCCCGGTGACCAGCACGGTCGCCCCGGCGGGCAGCCGCGTGAGCGACTCCGCCGTGGGGTCGCCGGACGGGACGGGCGCGGGGGCGAGCCGGGGTACGAACGCACGGCCGGCCCGCACGGCGACCTGCGGGTGTCCGGCGGCCAGCGCGACACCGACGGCCTCGGCGGCGCCGACCTCGGGCGGGACGTCGACCAGCAGCAGCCGGCCCGGGGTCTCCGACTGGGCCGAGCGCACCAGCCCGGTCACCGCCGCCGCCGTGATGTCGGGGGCGGGGTCCCCTCCGGTGTCCACACCGGCGCGGGTCACCAGCGCGAGCGGGCCGGAGTCCTCCGGGTGGCGCCGCAACAGTTCCAGGACCCGCGAGAGTCGGCCGGCGATGTCGTCACCGTCACCCGCGGCGGCCGCGTCACCCGCATCGGTCCCGTCACCCGCATCGGCCCCGAGGTCGATGGCGAGCACCGCACCGGCCCGCGCCGGCCACGCGCCGGGTGGGGTGTCGAGAACGTGCTCGAGCGGCAGGACCTGTACGTCCTCGCCCACCGCCGCCCCGGACGCGACCGGGTGCCAGCGCGGCACGTACAGGTCCTCCGGTCCGTCGGACGAGTCGGCGGGGGCGGCGAGCTCGATCTCGTCCACGGCCAGGACCGGCCCGCCCGCCGGGTCGACGAGCGCCAGCCCCCGGCCCTCCCGGCCCCCGATGGCGACGTGCAGTGCGCTCGCTCCGGCCGCGCGCAGCACGACCCCCCGCCAGGTGCGCGGGACCCGGTCGGGGTCGAGCTCGGCGAGCGCCCCGACCAGCAGCGCGGGATGCAGCGCCCAGCCGGCCGTCGCCGCGTCGTCGGCCAGCCGGACCAGCGGCCCCGTGGGCTGCGCCGGCGATACGTGCTCGCCCGTCGCCGGGACCGCCGCCAGGGTGCCGTGCGCATGCCGTACCCAGTCTTCGCCTCGGCGCGAGGACACCGCGACGGGGCGCCGGCCACCCTCGTCCGACTCCCCCACGGTGACCCGCAGCTCGACCCCGCCCCGCCGGTCCAGCGGCAGCGGGACGTCGACGACCAGCTCGGTGGGCACGAGCGCTGACCGCCCGTCCGTGCTGCCCTGGCCGCTGCCCTGGCCGCTGCCCTGGCCGCCGGCGTGGTCAGCGGCGTGCAGGACCAGCTCGAGCAGCACGGCCGCGCCGGTACGTGGGTCGGAAGGGTCCGCCCAGGCGTGGCGCTCCCGCCGCCACAGGCCACCGAGCGCGGCGCCGCCGCCGGGCAGCGAGACCACCGCGTCCAGCACCGGGTGCGCCCCGCCCACCTGACCGGCCGGGGCGGAGCGGAGCCAGTACCGCTGGCGGGCGAAGGGGTCGGTTGGCGGGTCGGCCATCGTGGCGTCGGCGTCGGGAACCCAGCCGGGCAGCTCCGCCCCGGCGCACCAGAGGGCGGCAGCGGCCCGGTCGGCGGCGACCCCCGGGTCGGTGTCCCGGTGACCGAGGCAGGTCACGGCCGCGTCCGGGTGGTCGGTGACGACGTGCCCGGTGAGGGTCGGGTGCGGGCCGATCTCGATCCAGCGGACCGCGCGGACGGAGCCGGCGGCCGAGCTGACCGAGGTGGCGAAGCGGACGGGCGCCGTGAGCTGGCCGGCCCAGTGCCCGGGGTCGGCCCAGGTGGCGGCCTCGACCGGGGCACCGGTGTGGGTGGAGACCACGGGGACGCACGGCGCGCTCCACGACAGGTCCCCGGCGACCCGGGCGACGGCGTCGGCGGCCGGGGCCATCAGCGGGGAGTGGAAGGCCTGGCTGGTGACCAGCCGGGAGGCCCGCACCGATCCGTGCAGCCCGCTGAGCAGCGTCTCCAGTGCCGCCGCGTCCCCGGAGAGCACCAGGCCGGTGGCGCTGTTGAGCGCGGCGAGTGCCACCCCGTCGGGCAGCCCCTCGGCGATCCCGGCCAGGGTCTCGGCGTTGCCGGACAGCGCGGCCATCGCCCCGCCGGCCGGTAGCCCGCTCATCGCCAGGGCCCGGGCCGCGACGAGCCGGGCAGCGTCGGCCAGCGACAGCGCCCCGGACAGGTGCGCCGCCGCGATCTCCCCCACCGAGTGGCCCACCAGCACGGCCGGGCGCAGGCCCCATGACTCGACCAGCCGGTAGCCCGCGACCTGCATCGCGAACAGCGCGGGCTGGGCCCACCCGGTGTCGGCCAGCAGCCCGGCATCCCCGCCCCAGACGACCTCGCGCAGGGAGCCCGGCAGGTGGGGCTCGAGGGCGGCCAGCGCGGCGTCGAAGGCGGTGCGGAACACCGGCGAGGCGGCGCACAGCTCCCGGCCCATACCGAGCCGTTGGGCCCCCTGCCCGGGCAGCAGCACCCCGGTCGGCCCGGCCACGACGTGGCCGTGCACGTGCACACCGGTTTCGCGGAGGGCGGCCACCGCGTCCGACGGGGTGTCGCGCGGCGTCAGCAGGACCACGCCGCGCTGCTCGAACCGGGTGCGGCCGGCCGCGGCCGCCGCGACCGCCGCGACGGTCGGGGCGGCGCCGGGCTCCCGCGCGGACCGCTCCCACCAGCCCGCCACCCGCTCGATCGCGCCGGTCACGGCCTCGGGCGAGCGCCCGGAGAACAGCAGCGGAACGGCCCGCTGCGTCTCCTCGGCCGCGCCCGGCGCTCGGTCGGCCGCGGCAGAGGCCTCCGGAGCCAGCTCGGCGGCCGGTTGCGGTGCCTCCTCCACGATCGCGTGCGCGTTGGTCCCGCTGACCCCGAACGCCGAGATCCCGGCCCGCCTCGGGGTGTCCCCGCGCGGCCACTCGACCGCCTCGGTGAGCAGCGCAACGTCGCCCTCGGTCCAGTCGACGTGCCGCGACGGCGACGTGACGTGCAGGGTC
>DATAYB010000042.1:0-6890 GCA_036272795.1 Pseudonocardia sp. | reverse complement strand
CCGAGAACGGGCCGTTCTCCCTACCGGCCTCGGCCGACCCGCTCGCCGCGCTCGGCGGCATGACGTCGAACCCCGCAGGAAAGGACCGGACGTGGCAGTCACTCATGACGGCTCCGCTGGCGCACTGATGACCCCGAGGGCGGACAACGTGCCGGCTGAGCCGATCACCGGGCCGCCTGCCGCCGAACCCGCACCCATCCGTGCCGAGGGGCCGACCGAGGGGCCGAGCGCAGGGCCGACCGCAGGGCCGGGCCGCCGGCCGTTGGTACTGGTCGGAGTGCTGGCCTCGGTCGCGGTGGTGCTGGTCGGCGCGGTGGTCTGGTACGGGGTGGCGGTGTTCGGCGCATGGCGCGCCGCGCACGACCGCGCCGAGGTGGTGGCCGCCGCCGAGCGGGCCGCCGTCGACTTCACCACGTTCGACTACACCACCGCGAAGGCCGACCTGGATCGCTTGCAGGGTGCGACCACGGCGGACTTCGTACGCGGCTTCAACGACGACAGCGGGGCGTTCCTGCGCAGCCTCGGAGCCGACAAGGTCAAGGTGGTCGGCACGGCGGCCTCGACCGGACTCGCCGACTACACCCCGACGCAGGCCCACGTGCTCGTGGCGATCAGGGCGCAGTTCAGCAGCGCACAGCAGCCCGACCAGCAGGAACGCGACTACCGGATGGAGCTCACCATGGTCTACCGGGACGGTCGCTGGCTCGCCGACTCCGCCGGGTTCGTGGCATGACGGCGCTGACCGCACTGGCCGCGCGCGCCGCGCGCCTGCCGGTGCCGGCGCCCGGGTCGCCGGTGGCCGCCGCGCGCCGGCTGCTCAAGGCCGCGACCGACGACCCTCGGCGGGCGGCCCGGCTGCTCGCGCTGGTGGTGGCCGGGTTGGCGGTGCTCACCGGGCTGCTGGCCTACCAGCTGTGGCGCTACCAGCGGACCGAGCTGGCCACCCAGCAGGCCTCGGCGGTGGCCGCGGACTCGGTCGACAAGTTGCTCTCGTACAACTTCGTCACCGTGGACCACCAGGTGGCCGACACCGAGGGACTGCTGACCGGCGGTTTCAAGACCTCCTACGCCGACCTGGTCGCCAAGCAGATCGCCGGCCAGGCCAAGGCACAGCAGGTCGCGGTGCAGACCCAGGTGGTCGCGCACTCGGTGGTCAGCGGTTCGCCGGACGAGGTGGTCGTGTTGCTGTACCTGAACCAGCAGTCCGAGGCGGCCGCGAAGCCGGATCCGACGCTCACCGGGAGCCGGCTCCGGGTCACCCTGCAGCGGTCCTCCGACAAGTGGTTGATCTCCGACCTCACCCCGGTATAGCGCGCCCGCACAGTTCCCACACGATCACGCGATGGAGGTGAGAGTCACATGAGTGGCGTGGAAGTAGCCGTTTCGGATCTCTCGAAGTCGTTCGGCCGGTCCAATATCTGGTCGGGCCTGACGTTCACCATTCCGCCCGGCGAGGTCAGCGTACTGCTCGGCCCTTCGGGCACCGGGAAGTCGGTTTTCCTCAAATGCCTGATCGGGCTGCTCAAGCCCGAGTGCGGTTCGATCATCATCCACGACACGGACCTGGTCAAGGCGCGTGCCGACCGGCTCTACGAGCTGCGCAAGCTCTTTGGGGTGCTGTTCCAGGACGGTGCGCTGTTCGGCTCGATGAACCTGTTCGACAACATTGCGTTCCCACTGCGCGAGCACACCCGGAAAAATGAGCGGGAAATTCGGGACATCGTCATTGAGAAGATGTCCATGGTGGGGTTGACCGGTGATGAGTACAAACTGCCGGGGGAGATCTCCGGCGGTATGCGCAAGCGGGCCGGCCTCGCCAGGGCATTGGTGCTCGAGCCCGAGATCATCCTGTTCGACGAGCCCGACTCGGGGCTCGACCCGGTGCGCACCGCCTATCTGAACCAGCTGATCGTCGACCTCAACCACGCAACCGACTCGACCTTCCTGATCGTCACGCACGACATCAACACCGCGCAGACGCTGCCGGACAACATCGGGATCATGTACCACCGGCACCTCGCGATGTTCGGTCCGCGCGAGCTGCTGCTCACCTCCGAGGACCCGGTGGTCGCCCAGTTCCTCAACGGACGGCGCGAGGGTCCGATCGGGATGTCGGAGGAGAAGGACGCCGACGAGCAGCGCGCCGAGGCGAGCGGTGCGCCTCGGTTCCAGGTCCCGGCGGTGAAGCCGCAGCTGCAGCCGTCCGACGGAGGCCAGCGGGCGGCGGTGCGGCGCCGGCTGGACCGGGTGATGCGCACGATCCGCGAGCTGCCGCCGAGGGCTCGGCAGGCGATCCAGGAGAGCCTCACGCCCGAGGAGTGCCAGCGGTACGGCGTGCCCGTGCCGGCGGAGGGGCCGCCGGATCGTCATCGTCAACGTTTGGGTTGACAAGAGTGCGGGGACGCGACATGATCCGGTCATGTCGAGTGACCGGTCGCGTCGGGTGGAGTGCATCGCCGGATGCCGCCCGGGCGCCGAGGCCGACGGCGCCAAGGGACGCCCGGAGTGGCCTCGCCCTTAGGTCGCTCCGCCGGAGGCGGCCCGGCGCGGCGCACGCCCATCGCACCGGTGGGGCGGGAGCCGGAGCTGCGGGTGCTGCGGGCCCTGCGCATCGAGGGCGAGAGTCGCGGTGTGGTGCTCTCCGGCGGACCCGGGGTGGGGACCACGCGGCTCGCGCTGGACTACCTGGAGACCTGGCGGAAGGCCGGCGCGGCGACCTGCTGGCTGGCGTCGAGCCGGGCGAGTACCGGGCTGCCGCTGGGCGTGTTCGCGGCGTTCCTGCCGGGCTCGATCGAGGTGGACGTGCCGCCCGCCCGGCAGACCGACCTGTTGCGGCGCTGTGTGGCCGCGCTGACCGAGGCCGCGGGCGGCCGTCCGATCGTGCTCGCGGCGGACAACGCCCACCTGCTCGACGACGTCTCGGCGACGCTGGTGCACCAGTTGGTGGACAACGCCGGTGCGTTCCTGATCGCGACCGTCGCGCGGGGCGAGCCGCTGCCGGCGCCACTGCAGGCGTTGGGTCGGGACGGCGCGATCGCGCGGTTGGACGTGGCTGAGTTGACCGGCGAGGCGACCGAGCAGCTGGTGGTCGGCCTGCTCGGTGGGCCCGCCGACAAGGCACTGGTCGCCGAGCTGACCCGGTTGTGCGGCGGTGACCTGCGGTATCTGTACGAGCTGGTCCGGAGTGGGCTGGGCGACGGCACGCTGGCGCTCGAGTCGGGGGTGTGGCGGCAGGTCCGCCCGAGGCAGCCGTCGGCCCGGCTGGCCGAGCTGGTCAACGCCAGGCTGGCCGACCTGGTCGATGAGGAGCGGGCGGTGCTCGAGGTCGTCGCCTTCGGTGAGCCGCTGGCCGTGTCGGACCTGGCCGCGTTGGCCCCGCTGCCCGTCGCGGAACGGCTGGAGCGGCGCGGGTTGCTGACCTGCGAACCTGGTGAGCCCGGGCTGCTGGCGCGGCTGCGCTACCCGGTGCACGGCCTGGTGCTGCGGGCGGACATGCCCGCGCTGCGCCGCCGTGACATCGGGGAGGCGCTCACCGCGCTGCTGTCGGCGCGGCCGACGCTCCGCCCGGCTGACGTGCTGCGGGTTGCCGGCTGGCAGCTGGCACACGGCGGCCGGGATGGCGCGCTGATACTGCGGGGTGCGCTGATCGCCCGCGAGCGCGGCGACCTGGCGCTGGCGGAGGCGTTCGCCAGGGCCTGCGCACCCGGGTTCGACGCACCCGGGTTCGACGTGGAGCTGCTGCTCGCCCAGCTGGCGCTCTCCGGGGGGCGGGAGGCGGAGGGGGAGGCGTCGCTGCACCGGCTGCTGGCCCGCGCGACCGACGACCGGCAGCGGTACCGGGTGGCGGCGGCCTGGATGGACACCCTCGCGTTCGGCAAGGGGCAGGTGGTGGCCGCGGTCCGGATCGCCGAGCTTGCCGAGCCGTCGGTCACCGACCCGGACCTGCGCGACCGGCTCGCCGCCCGGCGGGCCGTGCTCACCTCGGTGGGCCGGGGCCCCTCGGCGGTGGCGCCGATCGCGTCGGCGCTGCTCGATCGGTCGGCGGACGCGATGGTCGCCTGGGCCTCGGTGACGGCCGCCTGGGGGCACCTCGGGAGTGGCCGGACACAAGAGGCACTGCGCACCACCGAGCGGGGCCACGCCGCGCACGTGCGGGCCGGGCGGGAGCTGGACTTCAGCCCGAGCCTGCACCTGATCGTGCGCGTGATGGCACTGGCCGGGGCGGGGCGGCTGGACGAGGCGCACGCCCTGGCGGACGAGCAGTACCGGCGAGGCGTGTTCGAGCCCGACCTGGAGCAGCAGGCGTGGTTCTCGCTGGCACTGTGCGCGCTCGCCCCCGAGCGGGGCAGCCCGCGGTCGGCCGTGGTGTACGGCCGCGGTTCGGTGGCCCTGTTCCGTCGGCTGGGCCGTCCCCGGCTCGCGGCGATGGCCCGCAACCACCTGGTCGTGGCGCTGGCGCTGGCCGGGCAGACGCGGGAGGCGCGAGCCGTACTCGCCGAGGCGGGCCCGGAGCACCCGTACGACACGGTCGCGGGCGGCTGGCTGCAGGCGCAGGCGTGGACCTCGGTGGCCGAGGACGACGTCAGCTCCGCGATCGCGCTGCTCGGCCGCGCCCGGGAGATGGCCGAGGCGACCGGCGACCTCGTCGGTGAGCTGTCCACCGTGCACACGCTGGCCCGGCTGGGGGCGGCCGCTGAGGTACTGCGCCGCGCCGAGGAGCTGGCTTCCCGCGTCGACGGCGAGCTGGCGGGCCACCGGCTGGCGCACATCCGGGCGCTGGCTGACTCGGACCCGGGCGCGCTCGACCAGGTCGGGGACGCCTTCGAGCACGCGGGCGCACCGCTGCTCGCCGCCGAGGCCGCCGCCCAGGCGGCGACGGGGTGGGAGCGGCGGGGCAACACCAGGCGGGCGGCGCGGGCGGCCTACCGGTCCGGCGCGCTGGCCCAACGCTGCGAGGAGCCGGCCGTGCCCGCCTTGCGCGGCGTGCGGCAGGCGTGGCTCACGCCGGCGGAGCGGGAGGTGGCGATCCGGGCCGCCTCCGGTCATTCCAACAAATTCATCGCCGAAGAGCTGTACATATCGCGGCGAACCGTCGAAAAGCAGCTCGAGCATGTGTACGGAAAACTCGGAATTGCCGACCGTCGAGAGCTCGCCAAGGTTCTCAGTTCTTGAGAGTGTGTTCTGACTGCTTCGTGAGGATGGTTCGATGAGGAATTCAATCCGTATCCTGACCGCCATGGTCGGTGCCTCGGTGGCCACCGTGTCACTGGCTGGTGTGGCGGTTGCGAAGGAGTACGTGCCCGGCCACGAAGGTGACCCGGCCTACGAGCACCATCGCGACCACAGCGGCGCCGACCACTACGGAAAGCTGTACTCGAAGCCGGTCGGCGGCTCGTCCAGCAGCTCTTCCAGCGACTCGGGCGCACCGTCGGAGCGGTCCGGTGACGACCTCGGCCCTGGCGACCTGACGCGGACGTTCCTGCCGTACTGACCCGCTGCCCGCCCCCTGGGCAAGAGTAGTCACTACGTTCCCCGCCGGCCCTTCGGCACTCTTCTGCTCCGAGCTCGGCCGGCTTATGTTCTGACCTGTGCACGGCTCGCCCAGGAATGCGCGATCAAATCAGATCTATGTAAACGTTGATGTTGACACTAGATAAATCCGCGTATACGGTGTGGAAGTCGGCACGGGCGGCCGCACCGCGTCTGCCAGAAAGGGGAAGTTCGGATGTACAAACCACGCGAGAGCGGGCCCTTCGCCGGGCTCAAGCTCATTGACGCGGACTCCCACATCACCGAGCCCGTCGACCTGTGGACGTCACGGGCGCCGGCCGCCTACCGGGACCGGGTGCCCCAGGTGAGGCCGGACACCGACGGCCAGAACTACTGGTGGGTCGACGGCAACCGGATGGGCAAGGACAGCAGCATCGCGTTCGTCCGCAAGAACGGGGACAAGATCCCCTACTACGGCGGGGACATCATGGGCGGCCCGAAGGACGGCATCCACGAGGCGGCTACCCAGGCCAAGCCCCGCGTCGAGCTGCTGGACGAGATGGGCATCTACGTCCAGATCGTCTACCCGAACATCATGGGGTTCGCCGCCCCGGCCATGGTGCAGACGCTCGACCGCGAACTGGCCTACATGGTCACCGCGCTCTACAACGACGCGATGCGCGAGTGGCAGGAGGAGGGCGACAACCGGCTGCTGCCGCAGGCGGTGCTGCCGTTCTGGGACATCGAGTACTCCATCAAGGAGTCCATCCGGATCAAGGAGATGGGGCTCACCGGGGTCTGCATGGCGGGCTAGCCGCACATGGGCGGGCTGCCGGACCTCGGGCAGAAGCACTGGGACCCGCTGTACGAGGTGCTCTCCGACCTCGACCTGCCGATCGACATCCACATCGGCGCCCGCAACTTCCAGGGTGACCACGGCGGTGCGGCGTGGCCGTCGCTGGAGGAGCGCGCCGCGAAGCCGGTGCGCTCGATCCAGACCGAGCTGGCCAACTCCCGCTTCGTCTCGAACATGGTGGCCAGCGACGTGCTGATCCGCTGGCCCAAGCTCAACTGGGTGTCCGTCGAGAGCGGCATCGGCTGGATCCCGTACGTCCTGGAGCGCGTCGACTACGAGTACCGCGAGGAGTTCCCGGACACCGACCCGCCCGAGCTGCCGCCCGCACTGGAGCTGTTCAAGCGGGGTGTCTACGGCACGTTCTGGTTCGAGGAGGCCGGTCCGCTCCAGCTCATCGACCGGATCGGGGCCGACAACATCCTCTGGGAGACCGACTTCCCCCACCCGACCAGCCTCTACCCCTCTCCGGTTGAGCGGTCCGAGGAGAAGCTCAAGGACCTGGACCCCGTGGTGATCCGCAAGATCATGCAGGACAACGCGGCGA
>DATAYB010000041.1:0-16198 GCA_036272795.1 Pseudonocardia sp. | reverse complement strand
CCGCCGATCAGAGGCGGCCGCTCGTATTCGAACAGTAGGTCGATCGGCGCGTCATGCCCGAAAGTGTCGGTGCAGGCGGCACGCTAGTTCACATGGTTACCGCGCTCAACATGCTGCTGATCGGCCTGCTGGCCGGTGCCGCCGCCGGCGTCGCGGTGGCCTGGGCACTGCTCAGCGCCCGCTACCGGGTCGCCACCGCCGAGGCGGCCAGGGCGAGGGCCGACTCGTCGGCCGCGACGCGCTCCGAGCTGGCCGCGCTGCACGTCGAGCGAGACTCGATGCTGCGCCGGCTGAACGAGCTCACCGAGCAGTCCGCGGTCGCGGAGCTCCGGGCCCGCCGCGCCGAGACCGAGGCGGTCGGGGCCAACGCCGCGCTGGACGCCGAGCGCACGGCCGCGATGGAGCGCGAGCGGCTGCTGGCCCACCGCGACACCCAGCTGCGGGAGAGCTTCCAGGCGCTCTCGGCCGACGCGCTGGCCCGCAACAACGAGGCCTTCGTTGCGCTCGCCGAGGGCCGGCTCAAGGAGGTCACCGCCGCTCTGACGGCCAAGGCCGACGGCGACGCGACCGCCAGGGCACAGGCCATCAACGCGATGCTCGACCCGATGACGGTCACGCTGCGCCGCGTCGAGGGCCAGCTGCGCACCGTGGAGAAGGAGCGCGAGTCGGCGTACGCCGGGCTGCGCGAGCAGGTCACCGCGATGCACCGCAGCTCCGAGCAGCTGCAGGAGGAGACGAAGCAGCTGGTCAACGCGCTGCGCGCGCCGCAGGTCCGGGGCCGCTGGGGCGAGCTGCAGCTGGAGCGGATCGTCCAGCTGGCCGGCATGGTCGAGCACTGCGACTTCGACCAGCAGGTCGTCGCCACGGGTGAGGACGGCGGCGCCCGGCCGGACATGGTGGTACACCTCGCCGGCGACAAGCAGATCGTGGTGGACGCCAAGGTGCCGTTCGCGGCCTACCTGGAGGCGGTCGAGTCGAGCGACCCGGACGTGCACACCGACCGGCTCGCCGCGCACGCACGCCAGCTCCGCGCGCACGTCGACTCGCTGTCCTCCAAGTCGTACTGGCTCACGTTCGAGCCGAGCCCGGAGTTCGTCGTGCTCTTCGTGCCGGGCGACCCGTTCCTGGAGGCCGCGCTGCGGTCCGACCCCGCGCTGATGGAGCACGCGTTCGCGCACAACGTCATCATCGCCACCCCAACCACGCTGATCGCGCTGCTGCGCACCGTGGCCTACACCTGGCGGCAGGAGGCGCTGGCCGCAAACGCCGCGCAGGTGCACTCACTCGGCCGCGAGCTGCACTCCCGGCTCGCCACCATGGGCACCCACGTGGCCAAGCTCGGCCGCAGCCTGGACACGGCGGTCGACAGCTACAACCGCACGGTCAGCTCGCTGGAGTCGCGGGTGCTGGTCACCGCACGCAAGCTCACCGAGCTCAAGGTCAGCGACACCGAGCTGCCCCCGCCCAGCCAGGTCGAGCGCTCACCACGACAGCTCCAGGCGCCCGAGCTCGTCGCCTCCGCCGCCGAGGCACTGATCGCGCTGCACGGGCCGACCGGGCCGAACCAGACGGGTTGCCCGGCCGAAAATGTCGCGGGCGGCGGACGGGCTACCGTGACCGGGTGACCACCCGCCAACCCGCGCGCCCGGCCATTGCCGGATGGCCCGTGTACGAGCGGTCCATCCTGGGCGGCGTGCTCGGCCTGCCGGGCTACGCGGCGATCGGCATCGCACTCGGCTTCACCGGGCTGGGTGTGTTCATCGACCTCAACCGGATCAACGGCCTGGGCGCGATCTTCAAGGGCTGCTACTTCGCGGGCTGCGTGCTCGCGGTGTGCTGGGTGAAGCGGCGCGCGCTGTTCGGACCGATGGTGCAGCCGCCGCTGCTGCTGGCCATCGCGGTGCCGGCCGTGGTGCTGCTGTCCGGGCAGGGCGGCGGCGCCAACTCCGGGCTCACCGACCACCTGCTCTCCATCGGCGCGCCCCTGCTCAACGGTTTCCCGACCATGGCGGTGACCACCGCGTTCGCGGTCGCCATCGGCCTGGTCCGGTACGCCCTGCAACGGCCGAGCCCCGCTGACCTGGCCCGCCGCCGGCCGCCGGGGCAGGCCCCCGAGGGCCGCCCCGAGCGCCGCCGCCCCGCCGGCGAACGCCGCACCGCCTCGGAGCGCGCGGGTGGCCCCGGAGCCGGGCCGGCCGCCGAGCGCGCCACCGCCGCCGAGCGCGGGCCTGGCGAACGACGTCCAGGCCGGCGCGGGCCGGGCGAGCGCGGCAAAGCCGACCGCCGAGGCCCCGATCCCGCCGACCGCGACCGTCCCTCCGGCGACCGGACTGCGGCCGAACGCAAGGCGAGCGAGCGCAAGCCGGGCGAGCGCCGCCCCGGCGACCGCAAGCCGGGTGACCGCAGGCCGCCGCCGGACCGCCTCCCCCCGGGTGCGCGCCCACCGGCCGACCGCCGACCGCCGCCCGACCGGATCCCGCCGGACCGCGTACCGCCGCCCGACCGCCGCACCAGGGATCGCCGCGCCGAGCCACCCCCCGGCGCCGACCGCCGCCCCCCGCCGGACCGGCGCCCCGGCGAACGCCCACCGGCGCGGGGCGCCCGCCCGAGCTGACTCGTCAGCGGCGGGCGCGCCAGCCGGCGAGCCCGAGCACGGTCAGCGGTGGGCGCGCCGGGTGCGCAGCTCGCGGGGCAGCGAGAAGGTCAGCGACTCCTCGGCGGTACTAATCTCCTCGACGTCGACCCAGCCGCGCTCGGCGAGGAAGTCCACCACGCCCTGCACCAGGATCTCCGGCACCGAGGCACCACTGGTCACGCCGACCGTGTTGACGCCGTCGAGCCAGCCCTCGTCGATCTCCCTGGCGTAGTCGATCAGGTAGCTGGCGCCTGCGCCGGAGTTCAGCGCCACCTCGACCAGCCGCTTCGAGTTCGACGAGTTCTGCGAGCCGACCACGAGCACCAGGTCGCAGTGCGGGGCCATCGCCTTGACCGCGACCTGCCGGTTCTGGGTGGCGTAGCAGATGTCGTCGCTGGGCGGGTCCTGCAGGCCGGGGAAGCGCTCGCGCAGCTGCCGGACGGTCTCCATGGTCTCGTCGACGCTCAGCGTGGTCTGCGACAGCCAGACGACCTTCTCCGGGTCGCGAACCTTGACCGTCGCCACGTCGCCGGGGCCGTCGACCAGCTGTACGTGGTCCGGCGCCTCACCGGCGGTGCCCTCGACCTCCTCGTGGCCGTGGTGGCCGACGAGCAGGATGTCGTAGTCCTCCTTGGCGAACCGCTTCGCCTCGTGGTGCACCTTGGTGACCAGCGGGCAGGTCGCGTCGATGGTGCGCAGGCCGCGCTCGGCGGCCTCGGTGTGCACGCTGGGGGCCACGCCGTGCGCGGAGAACACCACGATGGCGCCCTCCGGCACCTCGTCGGCCTCGGCGACGAAGATCGCACCGCGCTCGGCGAGGGTCTCCACGACGTGCCGGTTGTGCACGATCTCCTTGCGCACGTACACCGGCGCGCCGTACGACTCCAGCGCCTTCTCGACCGCGATGACCGCCCGGTCCACCCCGGCGCAGTAGCCCCTCGGCTTGGCCAGCAGGACACGTTTGGCTTCTGAAGACGGCGCAAACGGCTCAGACATCGCACACATGGCCTCAAGGGTAAGCGGCGGGCAGGGTGCTCCGCCGTGCGCAGTGACGGGTCTGACCCGTCGATCAGCTAGCACAGATCGTGTCCCGGCGCACACAGACCGGCCGTGACAGGTAAGAATGCGGGTATGAAACCGCTGCCGATGCCGATCCGGATCGCCGCCGGCCTGGTGGCCACCGCGCTCGAAGAGGTACAGGGGCTGCCCCGCAAGCTCACCGAGATGCCCGTGACCGCGGTCAGCGGGGCGCTGCAGGCGTCCATGCGGCTGCAGCAACGCATCACCGAGCTCGCCATCAAGGGGGACCGTGCCCTCGGCGCGCTGCGGCCGGTGCCCGAGACGCCGGCGTGGGCGCGGTTCGACGAGGAGGACGACCTGCCGCCGCGCGGCGGGGCGGGCGGCGGCCTGAGCAACGGGTTGCGCGCGGTCGACACACCGAGGCCGCCGAAGGTCACGCCGGTGCGGATCCTGCCCGACCCGGAACCCGAGGACATCTTCGAGCCCGACACGTTCACCCCGCCCGAGCGCTCCGAACTGCCGGTGCCGCGCCCGCCGGTCGACCACCCCGGCAACGGCCTGGCCAGCGGAAACGGGCTGCCCGGCGCGGCGGAGCTGTCCGCACCGGCCCCGACGAAGCCGGCCACCAGCAAGCCGGCTGCCGCGAAGCCCGCTGGCGCGAAGCCCGCCGCCAGCAAGCCCTCGGCCGGCAAGACGCCGGCGGACGAGCCCTCGGCCACGACACCGGCCGCCAGGAAGCCGGCGGCCGCCAAGCCCTCGGCGGCCAAGCCCTCAGCAGCCAAGCCCTCGGTGTCCAAGCCCTCGGCGGAGCCGGCACTGTCCGGTCCGCCCGGGCTGACCGAGTACGGGACGTGGAGCCTGCCGCAGCTGCGCGGCCGGTTCCGCGCGCTGAGCCTGGCGCAGCTGGAGCAGCTGCTGGCCTGGGAGACCAGCCACCTGGACCGGCCGCCCTACGTCACCATGCTCAGCAACCGGATCACCAGCGTCGCAGGGCGTTGACCGACGCAACCCCCGCGACCTCGCCGGAGCAGCCCTGGCCGGTGCGCACGGTGGCCCGCAAGGTGGCCGGCTGGATCGACCGGCTCGGCGCGGTGTGGGTGGAGGGCCAGCTCACGCAGGTCAATGCCCGGCCGGGAACGGGCACGGCGTTCATGGTGCTGCGCGACCCGGCCGCCGACGTGTCGCTGACCCTGACCTGCCCGATCGGCCTGGTCCGGGGCGCCGAGGTACCGGTCGTCGAGGGCAGCCGCGTGATCGTGCACGGCAAGCCGTCGTTCTTCCTGGGCCGGGGCACGTTCAGCCTGCGCGTCGACGAGATCCGCTCGGTGGGCATCGGTGAGCTGCTGGCCAGGATCGAGCGGCTGCGCAAGCTGCTCGCCGCCGAGGGACTCTTCGACAGGGCCCGCAAGCGCCGCCCGCCGTTCCTGCCCCGCCAGATCGGCCTGATCACCGGCCGGGCGAGTGCGGCGGAACACGATGTGGTGAGCAACGCACAGGCCCGCTGGCCGGCCGCCCGGTTCCGGATCTGCCACACGGCCACCCAGGGCGCGCTGGCGGTGGCGCAGCTGATCGACGCACTGGAGCTGCTGGACCGCGACCCCGAGACGGACGTCATCGTGATCGCCAGGGGTGGCGGCAGCGTGGAGGACCTGCTGCCGTTCTCCGACGAGGCGCTGTGCCGGGCGGTCGCCTCCGCGCGCACGCCGGTGATCTCCGCGATCGGCCACGAACCGGATACACCGCTGCTCGACCACGTCGCTGACCTGCGGTGTTCCACCCCGACGGCGGCCGGGCGCACCGTGGTACCCGACCTCGCCGAGGAGACCGCGCGCATCTCTGGGCTGCGGGACCGGGCGCGGCGCGCGCTGGCCGGCTGGGTCGACCGGGAGCGCCGGCTGCTGGACGCGCTGCGCGCCCGGCCGGTGCTCGCCGCCCCGTACCGCGAGCTCGACCGGCGGGAACAGGAGGTCACGACGCTGCGCCAGGGCGCCCGCAACACCGTGCTACGCACGCTGGCCGAGCGCAACACCGAGCTCGCGCATCTGCAATCACGCTTGACGAGTCTCGGACCGGCAGCCACTCTGGCGCGTGGATATGCCGTGGTGCAGCACGTCACGGGTGACCCGGCTTCGGGTACGCGGTTCCCGGTGCTGCGCTCGGTGGCCGACGCTCCACCGGGCGCCCGGCTGCGCATCCGGCTGGCCGACGGGGCAATCCCCGCGGTCGTAGACGATCCCGGTCCCACCTGACGGAGCGGGCGAGCGGAGGAAACGTGATGTCTGGAGTGCACCCCCGCGCGGGCGCCCCGGCAGCATTCCTGCCGCTCACGCTCTCCGAGATCCACGCCACCCCGGCCGACGGCGGGCGCCCCGAGCTGGGTCCGCTCGCCGACCGCGCGCTGGCCGCCGAGCGCGCCGCCGAGGACAGCTGGCACGCGCTGCTCGGCGACTGTGCCTGTGCCCGCCGGGGCCACTTCCCGGACCATCTGCGGCTGCTCTCCGAGGCGGCCGGCGAGTACGCGGGCGACGAGTGGTGGCGCGGCCAGGGCAGCCGCTACCGGGCGCGGGTCGCCGAGTTCGAGGACTGGGTGGCCGAGGCGCTCGCCGAGGGCGACGGCGAGGAGTTCGCCGAGGCCTGTGCCGGCTACGACGCCGCGCTGGCCCACGCGATGGCCACCGTGCGCGGCCGCGCCGGCGCGGCATCCGGCACCATTACCGGGTGACCACCGACGGCGGCTCCGCGACCGACATCGACCAGCTCGGCTACGAGCAGGCCAGGGACGAGCTGGCCGAGGTCGTCCGTTCGCTGGAGGTCGGCGGGCTGAGCCTGGACGACGCGCTGGCCCTGTGGGAGCGCGGCGAGCGGCTGGCGCGGCGCTGCGAGCAGCAGCTGGCCGGTGCGCGCGACCGGGTCGACGCCGTGCTGCGCGCCGACGCGCCCGACTCGAACGGCTCCGCTCCCAGCTGAGCGCTGGCGCGCCGACGTGCTGGCCCTTGTTACCGAGCTGCACGTGGGGCAGGTTTTGAGCGCCTAAAACCTGCTTGTTGTGCAGTTCGGTAACAACAGGCCGGGCCGCGCCGCCACGCGCTGAGCCGTGTCGGGAGGCGCGCTCAGCCGTTGGTCGGCAGCGGGCTGGCCTTGACCTGCGCGGCGGCCAGGATCTGGAACTCCCCGAGGATCGCGTCCCCCGTGATCAGCCACTCGACGCCGCCGGCCCGGTACGCCCAGGCCTGCTCACCGTTGGCACACGTGTAGTCCACCCACGTCAGACCCGCCGCGCTGACCGGGGTCGCCGAGGCCGACGGCCCACCCGTCTCAGCGGCGACCAGGGCGCCCTCCTCCGCGGTGGTCTGCACCAACCGCAGGTACCGCCCACCCGGCGTGATCCAGCCGACCCGCACCGCGTCCACGTCACCGGGCGCCTTGCGCTGGTCGACCGCGTTGGCCCGCCAGTTGGCCGGCAGCGCGGGCTCGCGCAGCGGGAAGGGCACCTGGTGTGCGGCCGCCGCGAGCGCCGCCGGCGCCTCCACGGAGGGCATCGCGGACGGGTCCGCGCTCGCGCCACCCGGGCTGAACGAGCACCCCCTGCCGAGGAACGCGAGCACCCCGATGATCGGCAGCAGGATGAGCATCGAGATCAGCATGTCGCGGGGCCCGGCACCGAGTGTGGTCGTCGCCCTGCGCTGGCTCGGCAACACCGGCTCGGGCGTTTCGGCGGCACTCCTGACCTCGGGGGTCGCAGAGGCAGCTGGGGTCGACGGGTCGGGCTGGGCGGATGGGGACGGGTCGGGCGGGGTGCTCACGCCCTCCATTGTCTGCCCTGCGCGATCGGTGGCCGCGCCCGGTCCGGCGCCGTTAACCCTCGTCACAACCACCGTGCAACCGGATCTGTCAGGATCTACGGCTATGGACACCGCACAGCCTCTCGACCGCGCGGAACGCCGCCGGGAAGCCCCCGACCGCAACCTGGCCATGGAGCTGGTCCGGGTCACCGAGGCCGCCGCGATGGCCGCCGGCCGGTGGGTCGGGCGCGGCGACAAGAACGGCGGCGACCAGGCCGCCGTCGACGCCATGCGCAAGCTGATCTCCAGCGTGTCGATGAGCGGCGTCGTGGTCATCGGGGAGGGCGAGAAGGACGAGGCCCCGATGCTCTACAACGGCGAGGAGGTCGGCGACGGCACCGGCCCGGCGTGCGACGTCGCGGTCGACCCGATCGACGGCACCACGCTGATGAGCAAGGGCATGCCGAACGCGCTGGCCGTGCTCGCGGTGGCCGAGCGGGGCGCGATGTTCGACCCGTCCGCGGTGTTCTACATGGAGAAGCTCGCGGTGGGCCCCGAGGCCGCCGACGCGATCGACATCACGGCCCCGATCGGGGAGAACGTGCGCCGGGTCGCGAAGGCGCGCTCGATCGACGTGGCGGATGTCACGGTCTGCGTGCTGGACCGGCCGAGGCACGACAAGCTGGTGCAGTCGGTGCGCGAGACCGGCGCCCGGATCCACTTCATCTCCGACGGTGACGTGGCCGGCGCGATCTCGGCCGCCCGCCCCGGCACGGGCGTGGACATGCTGCTGGGCATCGGAGGCACGCCGGAGGGCATCATCACGGCGGCCGCGCTGAAGTGCATGGGCGGCGCGATCCAGGCCCGGCTCTGGCCGCGCGACTACGCCGAGCGTGAGAAGGCACTGGCGGCGGGCCACGACCTGGACCGCGTGCTGGAGACCGACGACCTGGTGTCCGGCGACAACGTGTTCTTCTGCGCCACCGGGGTGACCGACGGTGACCTGCTGCGCGGCGTGCACTACACCCCGGGCGGCTGCACCACGCAGTCGATCGTGATGCGGTCCAAGTCGGGCACCGTGCGCATGATCGACGGCTACCACCGGCTCACCAAGCTGCGCTCGTACTCGTCCGTGAACTACGACATCAACGAGGCGGGAACCGAGGGCCCACCTCGGCCCTGAGTGCTCGAACAGCCCGCCGCACGTGACCGACTCCACCCGGACGGGTGGGGCGATTCGGACCAGACTGGCCGCATGACTGAGTTTCGGGTCGAACACGACACGATGGGCGAGGTACAGGTCCCGGTCGACGCGCTGTGGCGCGCCCAGACGCAGCGGGCGGTACAGAACTTCCCGATCTCCGGGCGTGGCCTCGAGCGGGCCCAGATCCGGGCGCTGGGCCTGGTCAAGGGGGCCTGCGCGAGGGTGAACGGGCGCGACGGCACGCTCACCGCCGAGATGGCGAAGGTGATCGCGGCTGCCGCCGACGAGGTGGCGGCCGGCCAGCACGACGAGCACTTCCCGGTGGACGTCTTCCAGACCGGCTCCGGCACGTCGTCGAACATGAACGCCAACGAGGTGATCGCCACCCTGGCCACCCGGGCGCTCGGCGCCGAGGTGCACCCGAACGACCACGTGAACGCCTCGCAGTCGTCCAACGACGTCTTCCCGACCACCATCCACCTCGCCGCCACCGAGGCCGTCGCCAAGGACGTCATCCCCGCGCTGGAGTACCTGGCCGCGGCGCTGCGCAGGCGCGCGGAGGACTGGCGGGAGGTCGTCAAGGCCGGCCGCACGCACCTGATGGACGCCGTGCCGATCACCCTCGGCCAGGAGGCGGGCGGCTGGGCCACGCAGGTCGAGCAGAGCGCCGCGCGGCTGCGGGACACGCTGCCCCGGCTGGCCGAGCTGCCCATCGGCGGCACCGCGGTCGGCACCGGGCTGAACGCGCCCCCCGGCTTCGGCGCCAACGTGGTGGCCGAGCTGCGCGCCGCCACCGGCCTGGACGTGCTCACCGAGGCCGCCGACCACATCGCCGCGCAGGCCTCGCGCGACGGCCTCGTGGAGGCGTCCGGTGGGTTGCGCGCTGCGGCCGTCTCGCTGTTCAAGGTGGCCAACGACCTGCGCTGGCTCTCCTCCGGGCCGCGCACCGGGCTGGCCGAGGTGCACCTGCCGGACCTGCAGCCGGGCAGCTCGATCATGCCGGGCAAGGTCAACCCCGTGATCTGCGAAGCGACCATGATGGTGGCCGCCCAGGTGATCGGCAACGACGCGACCGTCGGCTTCTCCGGCACCCAGGGCAACTTCGAGCTGAACGTGATGATGCCGGTGATGGCGCGCAACGTGCTGGAGTCGGCGCGGCTGCTCACGGCGGTGTCCCGGCTGCTCGCCGACAAGGTCGTCGACGGTGCCTCGGCGGATGTGGAGCGGCTGCGGGAGTTCGCCGAGTCCTCGCCGTCCGTGGTCACGCCGCTGAACCGCTACATCGGCTACGAGGAGGCCGCCTCCATCGCCAAGCAGGCCCTCAAGGAGCGCAAGACCATCCGCGAGGTCGTGCTCGAGCGCGGCCACGTGGCCAACGGCAAGCTCACCGCCGAACAGCTGGACAGCGCGCTGGACGTCCTGGCGATGACGCGGGTCAACCAGACCTGACCCCGCGGTCCCCGGGACCGGGACCGCCGCCGGGCTCGCCGGCCCTGCCCGTGGTTACCGAACTCCACAAGAGGCAGGTTTTGAGCGTCTAAAACCTGCCTGGCGTGCAGCTCGGTAACCACACACCGAGCGCTGCGGCTCGGCGCCGCCGGGCTCAGGTGCCCAGGTGGGCAGCGAGCGTGGCGGTGGTCTGCTCGTCGGTCGGGGTGTAGGCCGTGACGCGGATGGAGCTGCGCTGGCCGAACCAGAGGTGCGTGAACTCGAAGTTCAGCCGGCCACCGCTCGGGTGCAGGAAGCGCTTGGTCTGGTTGCGCATCGGCTGCACCTCGTGCTGGGTCCACAGCGCCTCGAACTCCGCCGACTCGTGCCGCAGCCGCTTGACCAGCGCTTTCCAGGCCGGCTCCCCCACGTGGTCGGCCATCTGGGCGCGGAACTCGGCGACCGATGTCGGCATCCGGTCCGACCAGTCCAGCATCCGCGAGCGCCAGGCCGGGTTGGTGAAGCACTGCAGCAGCGAGTTGCGCTCCTCGAACGGCAGCACGTCGACCTCCATCAGCCAGTTGTAGCCGCGGTTGAAGGCGAGGATGTCGGTGCGCGCGTTGTGCACGGCGGCGGGTAGCGGGTCGAGCTTGGCGAGGATCGCGTGGATCGCCGGCGGGACGGCCGAGCACTCGTTGTGCAGCACCGGCTCGGGCGCGCCGGCCAGCGCGAACAGGTGGCGCCGCTCGTGCGGGTCAAGCCGGAGTGTGCCGGCGATCGCGCCGAGTACCTGGTCGGACGCCTTGATGTCGCGGCCCTGCTCGAGCCAGGTGTACCAGGTGACCCCGACACCGGCGAGCTGCGCGACCTCCTCGCGGCGCAGGCCGGGGGTGCGCCTGCGGCCGGCGATCGGCAGCCCGACCTGCTCCGGCGTGATCCGCTCCCGCCTGCTGCGCAGGAACCCGGCCAGCTCCTGGCGGCGGACGTCGTCGCGCGTGCGTACCGCACTGTCCATCCCCCCACTGTCACACGCTGCGCAGCCTGTTACCAGGTACCGCTCAGTACCCGGATAACACACCTCCTGGTACCAGTGTCACGGCGGACGGATCGTGGTGGTCGTGACGATCGAATCCACGCGTCCACAGACGCACCTCTCCGCAGACGCCCGGACCGGCACCCCCGGCCCGACCGCTCCGGTGCTCACCTCGGCCGGGCTGATCACCGTGCTGATGGGCGCGGCACTCGCCCCGATCGACCTGTTCATCGTCAACGTCGCGCTGCCCACGATCCAGACCGACCTGCACGCCTCCGCGGCCACCCTGGAGTGGGTGGTGGCCGGCTACGGCATCGGCTTCGCGTTGCTGCTGGTCATCGGCGGGCGGCTCGGTGACGCGTTCGGCCGGCGCCGGCTCTTCTCGATCGGGCTGGCCGCGTTCACCCTGACCTCGCTGGTCTGCGGGCTCGCCCCCAACGCGACGATCCTGGTACTGGCCAGGGCGGCGCAGGGCGCGGCGGCCGCGATGCTGGTGCCGCAGGTGCTTTCGATCATCCAGGCGACCGCGGCCGGCGAGCGGCGGGCCAGGATGCTCGGTTACTACGGCGCCACCGGCGGCATCTCGATGGTGATCGGCCAGCTGCTCGGCGGTGTGCTCGTCTCGGCGAACCTGGCCGGCGCGGGCTGGCGGCCGATCTTCCTGGTCAACGTGCCGATCGGCCTGCTCACGATGCTGCTGGCCCGCCGCACGCTGCCCGAGTCCCGCGCCACCAACCCGCTCGGCCTCGACCTGTGGGGCACCCTGCTGCTCGGGGTGTCGCTGCTCGCGCTGCTGGTGCCGCTGATGGAGGGCGGCGGGCTGGGCTGGCCGGTCTGGTGCTGGCTGCTGCTGGCCGCGTTCCCGGTCACCAGCACGGTGTTCTACCTGGTCGAAGGGCGACTGGAGGACCGGGGCGGCGTGCCGCTGCTGCCACCGTCGGTGCTGCGCGTGCCGTCCATGCGGCGGGGGCTGACGATCGCGGTGCCGTTCTTCGGCGGTTTCGGCGGCTTCATGTTCGTGTACGCGCTGCTGCTGCAGAACGGGCTGCGGCTGAGCCCGCTGCAGTCCGGACTCGCGCTCACCCCGACCGCACTGTCGTTCCTGGTCACCACGCTGCTGACCGCTCGGCTGGTGATCCGGTTCGGCCGCTGGGTGGCGGTCGCGGGCTCTGTGTTCATCGTCACCTCACTGCTCGTGCTGATCGGCACCACGCTGCTCGCCTGGCCGCACCTCACCGTGCTCGACCTGGTCCCCGGCACCCTGCTCTTCGGTATCGGGCAGGGGTTGGCGGCACCCACGCTGTTCCGGCTGATCCTGTCGCGCGTGCCGGCCGAGAGCGCGGGCGTCGGCAGCGGCATGTTGACCACGACCCAGCAGACCTCGCTCGCCCTCGGTGTGGCGACCCTGGGCAGCCTGTTCACCGCGCTCAGCGCCCCGGCCTCGGTCGGCTTCGAGTACGCCCTGGTCATCGTCTCCTCGGTCCAGGTACTGACCTCGATCACGATCGGCCTCCTGGCCACCGGCCTCCCCGACCCGCGCACCTGAGCGCGGGCCGTTCTTCCGGCCCGCCGGATCGGCCCGCCGGCTGGGCGTGGGCACCCGCTCGCCGGCCCGGCACCGA
Source organism: Pseudonocardia sp. (assembly GCA_036272795.1). GTDB lineage: Bacteria > Actinomycetota > Actinomycetes > Mycobacteriales > Pseudonocardiaceae > Pseudonocardia. Next base: position 3,474 of record DATAYB010000041.1, on the reverse strand, counting down.
GATTGACGTGGTGGCTGTGCGCGCGCCTGTAGACAGCTACCACGTCGATCTCGGTGGACCGGTTTCGGCGAAAGGGTCTTGTGGCGTGCTCGGGTCGAGCACGCTGAGGCCGTGGTCGGCGCGGTGTTCCGAGGCAGCGAGGCCATCCGGGCCGGCGAGCTGACGTGGGAGCGCCTGCGTGGGCCCGCGTACCGGCGTGTGTTCCCCGACGTCTACGCGCCCGCCGAGCTCAGCCTCGACCTGGTGGCCCGGTCCAGGGCGGCGTACCTGCTCGTCCGCGACAGCGGCGGCGTGCTGTCCGGTTACTCGGCGGCACTGCCGCTCGGCGCAGACTGCGCGCCGAAGGACGCCCCCGCCGAAGTGATCGTGCCCGGCGGCCGGCGGTCCTGTCCCGGCATCCGGGTACAGCGCGCCACCATCGCACCGGCTGACATGACCACCGCCGCCGGCTGCCAGCTGACCAACCCGCCGCGCACGGCCTGGGACCTCGCGCGGCGGCGGCTGCCGACCGTCGAGGCAGTGGTCGCCGTGGACGCACTCGCCCGGGTCGGGGGGTTCGACCCGCTGAGCTGCTGCTCCGCCGCGACCGCGAACCCGGTGCACGTGGCTGCCGCCGCCTGGCCGATGTGGTCGCGCTGGCCGACCCTCGCCGAGTCCCCCATGGAGACCCGCCTGCGCGTGGCCCTGGCCCGGGTCGGCCTGCCGCCGAAGCCGCGGTTCGCGGTGCACGACGAGTACGGCTTCGTGCTGGCGCGCGTGACCTGGCATACCCTGCGGCCAAGCTCGCGGCCGAGTACGACGGCTCGACCCATGTCGACCGCCGCCGCGCCGAGCTCGACCACGAGCGCGACGCCCTGCTCGCGGGCTACGGCTGGCAGACCCAGCGCGTGACTCGCAATGGCATGGGGCCGGCCCTGCTCCAGACCGTCACCCAGCTGCACCGGCTGCTCGCCCTCCGGGCCCCGGGGCGGTACGCGCACGTCGAGATCGACAGGGCGGCTCTGCGCGCGTGACTTTGCAGCCGTGAGGTCGATCTCGACGTTCTGAAGGGCTGGTTCTGTCGGGGGCGGCTGGCAGGATCGCCGCATGTTGTTCGCCGAACTGGTGGCCACGTCCGCCACCGTGGGCGGCACGCGCTCGCGCAAGGCGAAGGTCGAGGCGCTGGCCGGGCTGCTCCGCGCGCTGGCGCCCGACGAGGTGGAGCCGGCGGTGGCCTGGCTGGCTGGGGAGCCCCGTCAGGGCCGGCTCGGCGCGGGCTGGCGCACGCTGGCGGCGCTGCGGGCGCCCGCCGCCGAGCTGCCGGGCGCCACGCTCGCCGACGTCGACCGGGTGCTCGCCGAGCTCGCCACGACCAGCGGGGCCGGTTCGGCGCGGCGCCGCACGGAGCTGCTGACGGGGCTGCTCGGCGCGGCCACCGAGGAGGAGCAGCGGTTCCTGTTCCGGCTGCTCACCGGGGAGCTGCGCCAGGGCGCGCTGGAGGGCGTGCTCACCGAGGCCGTGGCGGCGGCGTCCGGGGTGCCGGCCGAGCAGGTGCGCCGGGGTCTGATGCTGTCCGGGTCGCTGCCGGTCACCGCGCGGGCGGCGCTGCTGGAAGGGGCCGGCGCGGTGGCGGCGTTCCGGCTGCAGGTCGGCCGGGGGATCCGGCCCATGCTGGCGTCGCCCGCGCAGACGCTGGCCAGCGCGGTGGCCGAGCTCGCGGAGGGCGGCGGGGTCACCGTCGAGTACAAGCTGGACGGAGCGCGCATCCAGGTGCACCGCGCCGGCGACGAGGTGCACGTGTTCACCCGCTCGCTGCGCGAGATCACCGACCGGGTGCCCGAGCTGGTGGAGCTGGCGCGCGCGATGCCGTGCGAGTCGGTGGTGCTGGACGGCGAGTCGCTGGCACTCACCGACGACGGCCGGCCGCGCCCGTTCCAGGAGATCATGCGCAACAGCAGCGCCGGCACGCTCGAGCCCCGGTTCTTCGACTGCCTGCACCTGGACGGGGTCGACCTGCTGGACCGTCCACTGCGGGAACGGCTCACCGCGTTGGTCAGCGTCGCGGCCGGCTACCGGATGCCAGGCCTGCTCGACGCCACTGCCGAGCAGGCCGCCGCCCTCCTGGACGAGGCGCTCGAGGCCGGCCACGAGGGCGTCATGGTCAAGTCGCTCGGCTCGCCGTATGCGGCCGGCCGGCGCGGCAAGGCGTGGCAGAAGGTGAAGCCGGCACACACGCTGGACCTGGTGGTGCTGGCCGTCGAGTGGGGGTACGGCCGGCGCACCGGCAAGCTGTCGAACATCCACCTCGGCGCGCGCGACCCGGACGGCGGCCCACCGGTGATGGTCGGCAAGACGTTCAAGGGCATGACCGACGAGCTGCTCGACTGGCAGACGAAGCAGTTCTCCGCCGCCGCCCTCAGCGACGACGGCCACGTGGTACGGCTGCCGCCGGCGTTCGTGGTGGAGATCGAGCTGGACGGCGTGCAGTCGAGCACCCGGTACCCGGGCGGCGTGGCGCTGCGGTTCGCCAGGGTGCTGCGCTACCGCCCCGACAAGGAGCCCGCCGACGCCGACACCATCGAAGCCGTCCGCACCCTCCTCCCCTGAACCCGGCGAGCCCTGCCCGCGAGTCGTGGATTCCATCAGGACCGTGCCTGTGCGTTTGCCCACGAACCCAATCGATTGGGTACCTGTTCGCCGATCAGCCGATTATCCTTCACCTCTCGTGCGGTTCCTTCCCGGCCACGACGGCCACTCCCGCGATCTGACCTACGACGACGTCTTCCTGGTACCCCGCCGATCGGCGGTGACCTCGCGGTTCGACGTCGACCTGAGCACCTCCGACGGCTCCGGCTCCCGCGTGCCCGTGGTCGCCGCGAACATGACGGCGGTGGCCGGGCGGCGGATGGCCGAGACCCTGGCCCGGCGCGGCGCCCTCACCGTGCTGCCGCAGGACGTGGCGCCCGAGGCGGTGGCCAACATCGTCAGCTGGGTCAAGTCGCGCCACCCCGTATGGGACACCCCGCTGGTGCTGACCGCCGACCAGGCCGTCGCCGACGCGATCAACCTGCTGCCCAAGCGCGCCCACGACGCCGTGGTGGTGGTGGACGGGGACGGCAGGCCGCTGGGCACGGTCGACGAGGCGGCGTGCGCCGGGGTGGACCGGTTCACCCGGCTCGCCGACGTGCTGTCGCCGGACCCGGTGACGCTCCCGCTGGACACGGCCCCGCGCGCGGTGTTCGACGCGCTGCAGCACCGCCCGGAACGGGTTGCGCTGGCGCTCAACGACGACGGCCAGCTGGCCGGCATCCTCACCCAGCTCGGCGCGCTGCGGGCGGACATCTACCACCCGGCGCTGGACGACTCCGGCCGGCTGCGTGTGGCCGCCGCGATCGGGGTCAACGGCGACGTCGCCGCGAAGGCAACCGCGCTGGTCAAGGCCGAGGTCGACCTGCTCGTGGTAGACACCGCGCACGGCCACCAGGAGAAGATGCT
>DATAYB010000040.1:0-3720 GCA_036272795.1 Pseudonocardia sp. | reverse complement strand
CCGATCGGCAAGGGCTTCATCTGGCTGACCGTCGGCATGTACGACGAGTCGGTGCGCCGGCTGCTCGGCTACGGGTGGACCGAGCGCGACGAGTATGCGCTGAAGGCGGTCCGCCTGGTGATCCGGAACGCCTGGCGGCTGATGCCGTTCGAGCGGCGGTACCACCCGAGGGCGCGGTCGGCGTGGCAGCGGGCGCGCGGCAAGATCCCCGCCGACGCGCCGCTCGTGCAGACGCCGGACCGCAACCTGCCGCCGTCGGCGTACCTCGACTCGCCGCACCACTACGTCGGCAACTACCACGCCGCCACCCACCAGGCCGGAGACCCCGCCGAGGGTGACATCGGGGCGCCGACCGGGCACTGAGCACGTACGGTGTACCCGGTCGGACGCGCCGAGCGAAGGGACCGGGTTGCCGCAGTCAGCCGAGGCGCCGCGCGGCGGGTTGAGCCGGGAACGGATCGTCCGCGCCGCCGTCGAGCTCATCGAGCGGGACGGCAGCGACGCGGTCTCGATGCGCAGGGTGGCCGCCGCGCTCGGGGTCGGCACCATGTCGCTGTACAACCACGTGCCGAACAAGGCCGCCCTGCTGGACGGGGTCGCCGAGTTCATCATGGCCGACATGGCCTTCGCGGCCGACCCCGACGCGGCCTGGCAGGACCAGACCCGGGCACTGGCACGCACCTTCCGGGGCATCTCGCTGCGCTACCCCCGCAGCGTGCTCCTGGTGACGACCCGCCAGCCCCGGTCCACCGTCGGGCTGGCGCCGGTCGAGATCGCACTCGCCGCCCTGCGCACCGCGGGCTACGACGACCGGACCGCCGTGCGGCTCGTGCGCACCTTCGTCTCCTTCGTGCTCGGCAGCCTCGTGCACCAGGTCGGCGTGGCCGAGGCGGGTGCCGCCGGGCTGGAGGCGAAGGATGGCGCCGAGCTGGCCCGCGCGATCGAGGAGGCCGGCTACCGGCACGTGCGCGACCTGCTGCCGGTGCTCGCCGAGCACGACCACGACGGCGACTTCGAGTTCGGCCTGGAACTGCTGATCGGCGCGATGGAAGCGCTGCGTCGAGGCGGCTGACCCTGTCGCGCCTGTACCCGACCACCCGCACCACCCCCAAGCTCACCGAGAGGAAGGCCGAGTCCATGTCCGACGAAGTACTGGTGGAACGCCGCGACCAGGTCCTGGTGATCACGATCAACCGCCCGAAGGCCCGCAACGCGGTGAACCGGGCGGTGGCCGAGAGTGTCGCCGCCGCGATCGACGAGCTGGACGCCGACCGCGCGCTGACCCTCGGCGTGATCACCGGCGCAGGCGGCTCGTTCTGCTCCGGCATGGACCTCAAGGCGTTCCTCACCGGCGAGCGGCCGAGCATCGCCGGCCGCGGCTTCGCCGGCCTCACCCAGGCGCCGCCGAAGAAGCCGCTGATCGCCGCCGTGGAGGGCTACGCGCTGGCCGGCGGCTGCGAGATCGTGCTGGCCTGTGACCTGGTGGTGGCCGCCGAGAGCGCCAAGTTCGGCATCCCGGAGGTCAAGCGCGGCCTGGTCGCCGCGGCCGGCGGGCTGATGCGGCTGCCGAACCGGATCCCGCCGCAGATCGCCATGGAGCTCGCGCTGACCGGCGACTTCCTGGACGCCCCGGACGCCCACCGCTACGGCCTGGTCAACCGGCTGACCGACACCGGGGGTGCGCTGGACGGCGCGCTCGAACTGGCCGCCCGGATCAGCGCCAACGGGCCGCTCGCGGTCGCGGTGTCCAAGCAGATCGTCGTCGAGTCGGCGGACTGGTCGGAGGCGGAGATGTGGGACCGCCAGGCCGCGCTGATCGAGCCCGTGTTCAGCTCCGCCGACGCCAAGGAGGGCGCCAGGGCGTTCGCCGAGAAGCGCCCGCCCGCCTGGACCGGCGAGTAGCTCACCCGAGCCGGGGCGGACTCATCCGGCGCGCCGGCCGGCTGGCGCGGCGCCCGGCTCAGTTGGGGCCGGGGCGCTGCGCGGCCGAGCGCTCCCGGCCGGCGAGCAGGCGCATGAAGGTGAACCGGGGCACCACACTCGCCACGTCGTCGATGGTGCTCTCGAGGTGGGGGAAGCGCACGGCGATGCCGGCGACGTCCTCGGTGACCTGGATCGTGGCCAGCGCGAGCTCACCGATGACCCTGGCCAGCGCGATCGCGCAGAGGGCGAGGGGCGGCACGAGCAGCAGCGCGAGTACGCCGAGCCAGATGTTGACCACTAAGGCGGCCACGACGGCGACCGCCGCCCCGGCGCCGACCAGCACGGTGGCGGCGAGGAAGAGCGCGGGGACCAGCTGCGGGGTCAGCGGGTAGTCGAAGTTGGGGCGCAGAGTCGCACGCACCGTGGCAGCCTGCTCGGACACCGTGCCGGCATGCACCGGCAGGCCGGGGACCGGCAACCCGGTACTCGGGGGTTCGTCCTTCTTCTTCACGGTCATCGCCTCCTGTGCGACGGGTGAAGTGCTAACTGTAGCAAGCGAAACGCTTGCCACAGCAACCCCTTAACGAACAATCGATCAGTTCCGGACCCGGTGGGCTCGGTCTCACCCTCGCGAATTGTCAAACATGGGATGTTAGATTCATCCCATCGGGATGCCTTGTTCATCCTGACGAGGGGGTTTGACGTGCCATTGCGTACCGCGGAGCGGTCCAGCCTGGTCGGTCGGGTGATCGACCAGCTACGCACACTGATCGAGTCCGGCGAGTGGCCGGTGGGTAGCAAGATCCCGGCCGAGCCGGTGCTCGTGGAGAGCCTCGGCGTCGGCCGCAACACCGTGCGGGAGGCCGTCCGGGCACTCGTGCACAGCGGCATGCTCGAGCCGCGCCAGGGCGACGGCACGTACGTCCGCGCCGACGACGACCTGGGTGCCGCCATGCTGCGCCGGCTGCGCAGGGCCGGGCACCTGGAGGCGCTCGAGATCCGGGGCAGCCTGGAGCGCGACGCCGCCCGGCTCGCCGCCCTGCGCCGCACGCCGGCCGACGTGGCCGCCCTGCGCGCCGCGATGGCCCGGCGCGAGGCCGCCCGGCTCGAGCACGACGACGACAAGCTGATCACCGCCGACATCGAGCTGCACCGCATCGCCGTGGCCACCGCGCACAACGGCATGCTCACCGACCTGTACTGCCACCTCACCGATGGGGTGCGCGCGCTGCTCGAGGCAATCGTGCACAGCCCGCTGGCCGACGACGAGCGCTACCAGCACCACTCGCACGCCGCGCTCGTCGACGCCATCGAGGCCGGCGACCCGGACGCCGCGCAGCGCTGTGTCGAGACGTATCTCTGCGCGTCGGTGAACTCGCTGCGCACGCTGCAGGACGCGGACGCATGAGCGAGGCCACGAGCGAAAAAACAGCCGCGCGCGAGGCGACGAGCGAAAGAACGGCAGCGCGCGAGGCCACCGCCGGCGCCGTGTCCACAGTGACCGCCGAGCCGGCACCGCTCGGGCGGGGCCAGATGATCCTGCTGGCCACCGGGGTAGTCCTACTGGCGCTGAACCTGCGGCCGCTGGTCGTGGCGGTGTCGCCGCTGCTGAGCACGATCCGGGCGGACACCGGCATGTCGGCCACCTCGGCCGGCCTGCTGACCACGCTGCCGGTGCTGTGCTTCGGCCTGCTCGCGCCGTTGGCGCCCCGACTGGGTCGCGCGGTGGGCATCGAACCGGCGCTGCTGATCACCATGGTGATGATCGGGGCGGGCGCGGCGGTCCGGCTGCTGCCG
>DATAYB010000039.1:0-9495 GCA_036272795.1 Pseudonocardia sp. | reverse complement strand
TGCGCAGCACCTGCACCGGCGACTCGCTCGGCACGGTGGCGCAGCCGGCGAGCAGCCCGGCACACAGCAGTCCGAGCAGCACCCGGATCCAGCGCAGGCTCACCGCTGCTCCCCGATGCCCGCCGAGGTCACGTGGCCGGAGCTTCCGTTCGTCGAGCCACCGGTGTCCGTGACCCCGGCCTCCGTCACCCTGGCCTCCGTGACCGGGTCATCCGTGACCCCGTCGCTGGCCTCCCCCTCCGCAACCTCGACGACCGCCGACCTGTCCTCCGCGGCGGCGGCAGTGACAACCGGGGCGACCGCGACGGGACCGGAGCCCGACTCGGTGCTGTGCACGAGCACGCCGTCCAGGGGTTCGTCGGTGGGCACCAGGGTCAGGGGGCTGCCGTCCAGCTCGCCGCCGACCGTGCGCGGCAGGGTGAGCCGGAACGCGGCGCCCCGGCCGGGTTCGCCCCATGCCTGCAGCCAGCCACCGTGCAGCCGGGCGTCCTCCAGGCTGATCGACAGCCCCAGCCCGGTACCGCCGCTGCGCCGGGCGCGCGATGAGTCGGCCCGCCAGAACCGGTTGAACACCAGCCCGGCCTCCCCTGGCCGCAGCCCGAGACCGTGGTCGCGGACGAGCACCGCCACGCTGTCCTCGTCGGCGCCGAGCCGGATCTGCACGGGCTTGCCCTCACCGTGGTCCAGCGCGTTGGCCACGAGGTTCCGCACGATCCGCTCCACCCGGCGCGGGTCGATCTCGGCGTACACCCCCTTCGCCACATCCAGCTCGAGCCGCGTGCCGCTCTCCTCGGCGAGCCCCCGGACCGCCTCCACCGCGCGCCGCACCACCGACTGCATGTCGGTGCGCTCGGCGCCGAGCTCGGCCATGCCCGCGTCCAGCCGGCTGATCTCCAGCAGGTCGGCGAGCAGCGCCTCGAACCGGTCCAACTCCTCCACCAGCAGCTCCGACGAACGGCGCAGCGCGGGCGGCAGCTGGTCACGCGAGGCGAAGAGCACGTCGGCGGCCATCCGCACCGTGGTCAACGGGGTGCGCAGCTCGTGGCTGACGTCCGAGGTGAACCGCCGCTGCAGCGCCCCGAACTCCTCGAGCTGGCGGATCTGGCTCTGGATGCTGCCGGCCATCTCGTTGTAGGACTCGGCGAGCCGGGCCACCTCGTCGTCGCCCTTGACCGGCATCCGTTCCTCGAGGTGCCCGTCGGCGAACCGTTCGGCGACCTCGGCGGCCTGCTGCACCGGGCGTACCACCTGCCGGGTGATCAGGCTCGTCACGGCGGCCAGCAGCAGGATCAGCACGAGCCCGCCGACGATCAGCGTGCTCTGGACGAGGCCGAGGGTGCGTTGCTCGGCGGCCAGCGAGAACAGCAGGTAGAACTGCAGGTCCCGCCCGGCCGTGCGGACCGGTTGGCCGTAGATCACCATCGGCACGCCGTCCACCGTCTTGAACTCGACGGCCAGCGCACCGCTCTGCACGGCGCGGCGCAGGTCGAGCGGGATGGTGTCGATCCGGCCGGCCCAGGCCTGGTTGCCGCCCCGGGCGTCCTCCGTGGCCAGCACGGCGCGGAAGTCACCGGCGTTCTGGGCGCTGGGCTGGTCGGTCAGCGTGGTCACGCTCAGCCGGTCGAGCGCCTTGTTCAGGCTGCCGGCGACGTACTCGTCGTCCGGGTTCACACCCGACAGGTCACGCTCGAGCTCCGCCGTCGCGGTCTCCATCTGGATCCGCGCCGCATCGACCTTGCCCTGCACCAGCCGTTCGGCGATCTCGGTCTGCAGCAGCAGGCCGAGCACGATCATCACGCCGGAGCACAGCGCCAGGGTGCTCACCGCGACGCGGAGCTGCAGCGAACGCCGCCAGGCCGCCCCGAAGATGGCCTGCAGCTCGGCGACCAGGTGGCCGAGACCCCGGATCATGGCGCGCGCCCCCCGTGCGCCCGGGAGGCGCGACAGCAGCGCGCCGACCCGACGCGCGACAGACCGAGCCGCCATCAGGACGGACTGGTCACGGAGGTCCGGCCTTGTACCCCACGCCCCGCACCGTCAGCACCACCTCAGGTCGCTCCGGATCACGCTCCACCTTGGACCGCAGCCGCTGCACGTGCACGTTCACCAACCGGGTGTCCGCCGCGTGCCGGTAGCCCCACACCTGTTCGAGGAGCACCTCGCGAGTGAACACCTGCCGGGGCTTGCGGGCCAGTGCAACCAGCAGGTCGAACTCCAGCGGGGTGAGCGAGATGGGCTGGCCGTTCCTGCTGACCTGGTGCGCCGGCACGTCGATGCTCACCTCCCCCACCGTCAGCAACTCGGCGGGCTCGGCGTCGGTGCGGCGCAGCCGGGCCCTGATCCGGGCCACCAGCTCCTTGGGTTTGAACGGCTTGATGACGTAGTCGTCAGCACCGGACTCCAGACCCAGCACGACGTCGACCGTGTCGCTCTTCGCCGTGAGCATCACGATCGGGACCCCGGACTCGGCACGGATCGCCCGGCAGACGTCGATGCCGTTCATCCCGGGCAGCATGAGATCCAGCAGCACCACGTCAGGGCGCAGCTCGCGAACCGCCGGCAACGCCCGTGGACCGTCCGACACCACAGCCGTGTCGAAACCCTCCCCGCGCAGCACGATCGAGAGCATCTCGGAAAGCGCAGGGTCGTCGTCGACTACCAGAACGCGCGACTTCATGCTCGGTATCGTGTCATCCCCGCCCGACAACGTGGCGCGGCGGTCGAAACGGGACCGGGTTTCCGGCCGAATTCACCCCGTATTTCCGCTCCGCGCGGCACCGCCAACCGGGTTACCCTGGGAAAATGGGTATTAGAAGGCTCAACCATGCGGTGCTGTACGTCCGGGACGTCACACGCAGTGTCGCGTTCTACCGGGACGTGCTCGGCTTCCGCGTGGCGCACCTGATGCCCACCGCCGCGTTCCTGCGCGCCGCCGAGTCGGACAACGACCACGACCTGGGGCTGTTCCAGATCGGTGCGCAGGCGGCCGACTCACCGGCCGGGCACACCGCCGTCGGGCTCTACCACCTGGCCTGGTCGGTCGGCACGCTCGCCGAGCTGGCCGACCACGAGCGGCGGCTGCGCGAGGCCGGCTCGCTCGTCGGCTCCTCGGACCACGCGACCACCAAGGCCCTCTACGCCAAGGACCCCGACGGCCTGGAGTTCGAGGTGTCCTGGCTGGTCCCCCTGGACCGCGTCACCGCCGCCATGCGCGAGGACCTCGTCATCCGCCCGCTCGACCTCCCCGCCGAGATCACCCGCTACGGCGCCGACCTGGTAGGCATGTCCTAACCCCGCACACGCCCCACACCCCCAACACCCCGCGAGTCGCTAGATTTTGTTGGCCGAGTCGCTGGATTGTGCACACCCGAATCGCGGATTTTGTCAGGGTGAGTCGCCGATGCCGTCAAGGACCGTGGGCGCTCTCAGCACGACCTGGCGCACACCCTGCCGGCGGCGCACACGCTGAGTACGTTCGGCGCCATGCCGCTGAACCACCCCGCCCACCCTGCCCACCCCGAGCGGTCGCGCCGTCCGCGCCGCCCCGACGTCGATGTCAACCCGGTCTTCACCCGGGAGCCGATGACCGTGCCCAAGGACGTGCTGCCGGCGGACAGCATGCACCCCGACATCGCGTACCAGATCGCGCACGACGAGCTGATGCTCGACGGCAACGCCCGGCTCAACCTGGCCACCTTCGTATCCACGTGGATGGAGCCGCAGGCCGCGCGGTTGATGACCGAGTGCTTCGACAAGAACATGATCGACAAGGACGAGTACCCGCACACCGCCGAGCTGGAGGCGCGCTGCGTGCGGATGCTGGCGGGGCTGTGGCACGCCGGCGAGCCCCGGCACGCCGTCGGCTGCTCGACCATCGGCTCCTCCGAGGCGTGCATGCTGGCCGGCCTGGCCTTCAAGCGGCGCTGGCAGCGGGCCCGGCAGGCGGCGCACCAGCCCTCGGACCGGCCGAACATCGTGATGGGCATCAACGTGCAGATCTGCTGGGAGAAGTTCGCCAACTTCTGGGAGGTCGAACCCCGGTACGTGCCGATGGAGGGCGACCGGTTCCACCTGTCCGCCGAGGAGGCCGTCAAGCTGGTCGACGAGAACACGATCGGCGTGGTGACCATCCTCGGCTCCACGTTCGACGGGTCGTACGAGCCGGTGGCCGAGGTCGTGGCGGCGCTCGACGAGCTGCAGCGGCGCACCGGGCTGGACGTGCCGGTCCACGTGGACGGGGCCTCCGGGGCGATGATCGCGCCGTTCCTCGATCCCGGGCTGACCTGGGACTTCCAGCTCCCCAGGGTGGCATCGATCAACACGTCCGGGCACAAGTACGGGCTGGTGTACCCCGGGGTCGGCTGGGTCGTCTGGCGGGACGCCGCCGCGCTGCCCGAGGAGCTGGTGTTCCGGGTCAACTACCTCGGCGGTGACATGCCGACCTTCGCCCTGAACTTCTCCCGCCCCGGCGCGCAGGTGGCCGCGCAGTACTACAACTTCGTCCGGTTGGGCTTCGAGGGCTACCGGCGGGTGCAGCAGGTCTGCCGAGACGTGGCCACTCGGCTCGCCGCCGAGATCGCGAAGCTCGGGCCGTTCCGGCTGCTCACCGACGGGAGCCAGCTACCGGTGTTCGCGTTCACCCTGAACGACGACGTCACGGGTTACTCGGTGTTCGACGTGTCGGCCGGGCTGCGGGAGTCCGGCTGGCTGGTGCCGGCGTACACGTTCCCGGCGAACCGCACCGACCTGGCCGCGCTGCGCATCGTCGTCCGCAACGGCTTCAGCCACGACATGGCGGACATGCTGCTCACCGACCTTGGCGCCCTGCTGCCCCGGCTCACACGGCAGGCCGAGCCGGTGCGCGGCGCGGAGGCGGCCAGCTTCGCCCACGGCGCCGGCACGAAGCACTGAGCCTTTCGGCCCGCCGGGCGCTCAGCTGTCGGCGGGTTGCCAGCCCGGCGGGCCGAACAGGTAGCCGCCCCGGTCGCGCCAGGACCGGGCACGGCGCAGGTCACCGATGATCGCGGCGTACTCGCCGAACTGCAGTTTCAGCAGGTTGTACGTGTTCACCGGCTTGGTCAGCCCGTACGTGGGCCGGTGCTGCTCCTCGGCGAAGGTGCCGAACAGCCGGTCCCAGATGATCAGGATGCCGGCGTAGTTCTTGTCGAGGTACTCCGGGTCGCTGCCGTGGTGCACGCGGTGGTGCGACGGGGTGTTGAAGACGCACTCGAACCACCGGGGCAGCTTGTCGATCTTCTCGGTGTGCACCCAGAACTGGTACATCAGGTTGATCGAGAACCCCGTGTAGACCAGCACCGGCGGCACGCCGAGCAGCGGCAGCGGCAGCCACATCAGGTTCTCGAACCAGAGGTTCCACTTCTGCCGCAGCGCGGTCGAGTAGTTGAAGTACTCGCTGGAGTGGTGGGCCTGGTGCGCCGCCCAGACGACCCGGATCCGGTGCGACATCCGGTGGTAGCAGTACCAGAGCAGGTCGACGGCGACGATCAGCAGCACCCAGGTCCACCATGCGTTCGCCGGCAGGTGCCAGGGCGCCACGTAGACGTACAGCGCGGCGAACCCGAGCAGCGACACCGTCCGGAACAGCACCGCCGCGCCTGCCCCGACCAGACCCATGAACAGGCTGGTCCGGGTGTCCGCCGCCCCGTAGCCCCGCAGCCGCGGCCCCCCGCTGTCAGAGCCGCCGGACCCGCCGGAGCCGCCAGAGCCGTCGCCGTGCCGGATCGCGAGCAGCTCGACCACGATGAACAGCGCGAACACCGGCAGGGCGTAGCCCACCGGGTCGTGCAACTGCTCCACGATGTGCGCGAACACGGCAACCTCCCGACTTAACTCGCCGGTAACTTACCGCGGTAACCCCAGGTCTAGTCGTCGCCGGCACGGATGTTGCTGTGCTGGTTGCTCCAGTTCGTGGTCTCGCGGAACAGCTCGCCGGTCTGGTCGACGAACGCACTCCGAGCCTCATCGTCGCGGCGCAGCCGGGCCATCAGCCACGCTGTGGGGTAGCCGAGATAGCCGTACACGCCGTTCGTGCAGGAGCCGTGCGCGCCGGCGCAGCTCGGCTGGCCCTGCACGTCGCTGTGGTCGGCGCCGTTGAGGGTCGCCCACACTGTGCTCACCGAGCCTGGCGCGGCGGACTGGTAGGCGGAGTTGGACTGCGGGCCGAGCAGGGCGGTCGGCACCGGCAGGTAGGACGGCGAGATCAGCGCGTCAACCGAGCCGTTGACCAGGAAGATCCCGCCGCCGGTGAGCTTGCGGGTGTCGGCGCAGTTGGCCGGCGTTGTTGTGCAGTAGACCCTGGGCGGCAGCTCGATCGTGATCGTGGTGCTGATCAGCCCGCCCGAGTTGACCATGGCGTTGAGCACCCCGCTGGCGCCCTCGGAGTGGCCGACCGCGCCGACCGCACCCGTGTCCAGCCGGTCGTGGAACGGGCTGGCCGACTCGTCCTGGCGCAGCATCCAGTGCGCAGCGTCGAGGATCTGCCGCCCGCTGCCCGTGTCGGTGCTCTCGGTGGCGACGACCACGAAGCCCCACGAAGCGAGGTGGCGCAGGAAGTAGTCGTAGCGGTCCGGGGTGGACAGCCAGCCGTCGCCGAAGGTGATCACCGGGTGCCGGGTGCCGTCCCGACCGAGGTCGGTGGGATACCAGGCGTCGAACTTCGAGCCGCCGGAGTCGCAGCAGCCGATGCCCCGCACCGAGGTGACCTCCCAGGGGCCCGGCGCGTAGAACCTCTGCTCGACCGGCAGCGTCGGCGCGTTGGGCGTGGACCCCGGCCCAGCCGCGAGCGTCGTGACCGCCCGGGTTTCCACCGCCGCCCGCGCGGGCGTGCACAGGGCAACCAACGCGAACCCGACGGCCAGCAACAGCGGCACCACCCTCGGCACCACACGACGCGGGCGGCGGCCGGTGACCGGCTCGTCCACCACGGTCCAGCCCAGGGCACGCACACCCAGGCTAACGGAGCAGCCCCGGACAGGTGACGGGCGATGATCGCCGCCGCCGCCCGCGAACCCGGGCCGTGAACCCGGCGCGAGAGCGGCAGGCGCGGGTCGGCGAACCCGAGCCGGGGCTCAGGCCAGCAGGTTCTTCACCACGAGGTCCATGGACACCTCACCCACGCCGTCCAGGACCCGCCACGGGCTGACCCAGTCGGCAATGGCCAGCTCGTCGTACACGCGGGCGCAGCGCCGTTGCAGGCCGTCGTCGGACTCGTAGCTGTCCCGGGCGCGGGTGGCGTCGAGGCTCTCCCGGCGGGCGGCGCGCTCGGCGGCCACCTCGCGGGGCACGCGGAGCAGCAGCTGCAGGTCGGGCGCCGGGATGTCGAAGCGCTCCAGCTCCAGGGTGCGCACCCAGTCCACGAAGATGCCCGCGCCGTCCTGGTGCAGCCGGGCGGCGCCGTATGCGGCGTTGGACGCGAGGTAGCGGTCCACGAGCAGTACGTCCGACTCGGCGAGCGCGGCGCGCAGCTCGTCGGCGGCCGCGCGCCGGTCCAGGGCGAAGAGCACCGCCATGCCGTGCACGGAGTCGGTGAGGTCGCCGAGGCGGCCGTGCAGCGCGTCCGCCACGAGCGGCCCGTACACGTCGGAGTCGTAGCGCGGGAACGCCGCCCTGGCCACGCGCGCACCCCCGGCGGACAGCGCCGAGGACAGCGCGTCGACCAGCGTGCGCTTGCCGGCGCCATCCAGGCCTTCGATCGCCACCAACCGTGCCACGGCCGGCAGGCTAGTCGCCCCGGCCGCGCCCCGACTGGGCTACCCGCCGCCGCCGTACCCCGTGAGTGACGAAGGGGGCTATGACCCCCTTCGCCACTCACGGGGTACGGCGGCTCGAAAATGGCTGGCCCGATAGCTGATCATGGCCAGGTGACCACCGCCGACCAGCTGCCGGCCGCGTGTCGCCGGGCGGTCGCACACGTCACCGCCCTCGCGGCGGGAGACCCGCTGGACCCGACACTGCGCGTCACGCTGAACTTCCATCCCGATCGTCTCGCGGGCAGCGGGCTCACCCTCGACGCGATCGCCCGTGACGGCCGGTATCGCTCACAGTTCGAGACGGGGACCAGCAACGGAGGGCTGACCGCGCACCCGGGTGGGGACCGTTGGGAGTGGGAACGTCGGATGTTCGGCGGGGCCTACGACGGCGCGCCCGCGTCGCAGCGGCCGAAGTACGGCGCGCTGAACCTGCGCCGGCGCGACGTCGGGGGCTCGCCCCGGTTCGGGTCGGCGCACCTGCGCCTGCGGGCGGAGACCCTGCGGCGGACGACGTTCTGCTTCCCGGACAGCGCCTACGCGCCGACACACTTCGGTGCCGCCGCCCGCATGTCGCTCACCGCGCTCACCGGGGCGTGGGACGGCGACCCGCTGGACGACTACGTCGAGGCGCAGGTGCACGGGTCGCTCGTACTGGACCGCGACGTCGAGGCGCTCGTGCTCGATCCCTGTTTCGTGGACACCGATGTCGAGCGGGCGGCGCACCGGCTGGGCTGCCCGGTGGAGTGGCACGGCGGGTTCCGGCTCGACGTCGACCAGCTGCGACGGCAGCCGGACTACCGGGGGCGGCAGTACGTCGAACTGGGCGAGGCGCTGGCCCGGGACGGCTACCTCGACCCGAAGGCGATCGGCGACGCGGCACGCACCGGCCGCCACGACGAGCAGGCGCTCAAAAGGGTCTGGCACTACGTCGCGCGCTTCGGCCGCTGAGCCCCGCCACCGCCTTAACCCGTGAGTGGCGAACGGGGCTATGACCCCACTCGCCACTCACGGGGACGGAGCGGCTGCCGCTGCTCAGGCGATCAGTTTGGCGACGGAGGGCCAGCTGGCCGCGAAGCCGGGGTGCAGGGGTAGGTCCGCGAGCTTGTCCTCGCGCACCCAGGTGACCTCGTTGCTCTCGGCGCTGGCCGCGGTGACCGGGAGCATCGTGTCGGTCTCGGCGAACACGGTCACGTAGGACCAGCCGCCGTGGTCGTCCACGTACTGGCCGGTGACCGCGTACGCCGAGGTCGGCAGCGACGCCTCCTCCCACGCTTCCCGGGCGGCGGCCTGCTCGGCGGTCTCCTCGGGCGTGCGAGCCCCGCCGAGCAGGCCCCAGGTGCCACCGTGATGGCTCCACCAGGACCGGTGTTGCATGAGCAGTGAGGACACGCCGTCGGGCGCCCGGTGCCGCAGGAGCAGCCCGGCCGCGCCGTACACGCCCCAATGTCGGTGGCCGCGTGCGCAGCGCGTCCACCCGTCCCCGGCCGGCACCGCCGTCGGTCAGTAGCGGTAGTGGTTGGGTTTGAAGGGGCCTTCGACGTCGACGCCGATGTATTCGGCCTGGTCCTTGGTGAGTTTGGTCAGCTCGCCGCCGAGGGCCAGTACGTGGACCTTGGCGACTTTTTCGTCCAGGATTTTCGGGAGCATGTAGACGTCGTTGTTGTATTCCTCGTGTTTGGTGAACAGCTCGATCTGGGCGATGGTCTGGTTCGCGAAGCTGGTCGAC